>PFFU01000104.1:0-4206 GCA_002783345.1 Candidatus Aquicultor secundus | reverse complement strand
GGCTTGCAGCAGCGGCCGTTGTTGTTTGCGAAGGGGTTGCAGGGGTGATGGCGACTCCCTGGGGGAGTTCAAATTCAGCAGGTGAGATATTGTTGATCTGGATATAATCCCAGCTGATAAAGCAGGGGGTTTTATTACTCCTCAATCCTTCCCAGCGCTTTGGGAGACCTTGGTCGGTTAGTATCAGCTTGGATTTATTGTCCGAGGGGAGGATATCCTCGAGCCTTTTCGTTTCGGCGTTCGCATAGCGTGAGAGCCCTTCGATAAAAAAGGCGGGGCTTATTTCACTGTAAAAGCCCGCAGTCGAACTACTGATGGCAGTTTCAAGCGCAATCTTCCGGGTAAGGTTTACCACCCAGACCTTTCTCTTTGACGAGTTGATGATTATCAGGTTGAGCTTGGTAGGGCTTTCGAAGCGATAATTATCGCCGCTTTGCGTCCAGTAACCGTAAAACCCTCCATCCGTCGAAATTCTTGCCTTAAACGGCGCTTTTTTCGTTGCGATTATAACTTTCTCAAGCTGGTTCTCAAAAAAGTCGGGCGACTGGCCCCCGAGATAGGGTGCTTTATTGTGTGCCGTCGTATCCGTATGTTGGGCAGGCTGATTGACCGCCCTCTTGTTGACGCTAAAAACTACCAGCGTAACCGCAACGATTGCCAGTAACACGACCGCCGAAAGCCGTCCGCCCTTTTTTAACTGCGCTGAATCGGATTTTTTAGTCATAAGCCACCATATACTAACCTACCAAAAGAGGCGGTTGCTTTCAATAAAACAAAGACAAGGGCAATAATGTCAACCAGTATGATATTAATTCTCAGCATACTTGTAAAGAAGGTATGTGAGTATCAATAATAGAAAAGAAATACTGGAGCAAATATTTGATGCATATAATGGGCGGAAGCTCCGAATAGGAGAGTCTAATGAACGTAATAGAGACTAGTAAATTGACAAAATACTATGGTGAAGCAAGAGGAATCATCGATGTTGACCTCGTCGTTGAAGAGGGAGAACTCTACGGCTTTATCGGGCCAAACGGTGCAGGCAAATCTACTACGATTCGCATACTCCTATCTTTGATTTATCCAACCAGCGGTAGCGCTAAGATATTCGGGAAAGACGTCGTCGAATATGGAGCTGAGATCAAGCAGGATATCGGATATTTACCGTCTGAAGTTTTTTATTATGAAAATATGAAAGTCAAGGACCTGCTGAACTATTCCGCCAGCTTCTATAAGAAGGACTGTTCAAAGAGAATACTGGAATTGGTCGAGATCATGGACCTCGATACCAGTAAAAGAATCGAAGACCTTTCCTATGGCAACAAGAAAAAAGTGGGAATCGTCCAGGGATTATTACATGAACCGAAGCTTATAATTCTCGATGAGCCTACCGGTGGCCTCGACCCTCTAATACAGCAAAAGTTCTTTAACTTGCTGAAGGAGGAGAACAAAAAGGGTGTCACAATACTTCTTTCTTCTCACGTCTTAAGCGAAGTCCAAAGACTTTGCAATAGGGTGGCGATTATCAAAGAGGGCAGGATTGTCAACGTAGAGAAAATGAGTGACTTAGCAAGCAGCAATTATAGCAGGTTCAGGCTTGAAACAAAAAATCCAATAGACAAAAGCATCTTTGTTCTCGACGGGGTGAGCGGATTGAAGATTGAAAATAATTCGGTCAGCTTCATGTACAAAGGTGATATCAATACGGTCATAAAAATAATCGCTTCAATAGATTTACTGAATCTATGGGTCGAAGAGCCGGACCTTGAAGACATTTTTCTGCACTATTACGAATAGGGATTGCGAAATGAAAAATATGATCGTACACGAATTAAGACAATATCAAAAATCAACGATAATCTGGATTATTTTTCTTGTCGCAGGAGCTGCGCTCTACTTATCTTTGTTTCCTGCATTCTCTAAAGAAACAGGGACCTTACTGAAAGTTCTCGAGGGCTATCCGCTAGCCTTCAGAAAAGCGTTGGGAATAACCCTTATCAGCTTTGCGTCGATATCGGGTTTTTACTCGTTTGTTATAACGTACATAATACTGGCCGGTTCGATTCAGGCGATGATTCTCGGAACGTCGATAGTTTCCAAAGAAGAGCGCGGAAAGACCGCCGAGTTTCTGCTGACTAAGCCGGTTCGCAGATCACAGATTCTAACCGCAAAACTTGTGGCAGCGCTGATACTCATCCTCATCACAAACATCGTTTACCTGATTTCTGTTCCACTACTAATAAACGCTATTGCCGGCGCGACAATCGTTCCTAAAACATTTTTGCTATTGTCATTAGCACTGTTTTTTGTTCAACTATTCTTTCTAGCTTTAGGATTTTTGATTTCTGTGTCGGCTTCAAAAATAAGGTCGGTTTTGGGAGTGTCTTTGACAACAGTTTTTGGCTTCTACATAGCCGGTATACTCGACTCCTTAATCGGCAATACAGCAATACGATATTTGACACCATTCAAATATTTTGACTTTTCGTACATAGTAAAGAATGGTTCATACGAAATAAGGTTCATAATTCTCGAAGCGATTATACTAATATTGGCTATTACGACCAGCTATTATGTCTATGTAAAGAGAGATATTCGCTCGGCATAACCGTTTTATGAGAGGCGCTATATGAATATCATTTTAAGAGAACTGAAAGCTCATAGAAGGTCTTTGATCGGATGGTCGGTCGGGATGTTCTTTTTAATATTGGTCGGTATGGTAAAATATCAAGGCTTTGCCAGTTCAGGACAGTCGGCGAACGATCTGTTTAAGGGACTGCCTACCCTTGCGGCATTGTTTGGCGTACAAAGCGTGGATATATCGACGGCTATCGGGTTTTATTCGGTTTTATTTTTATATATTTTAGTGATGGTGTCCATACACGCATCATTGCTCGGAGCCGACATCATTTCTAAAGAAGAACAAGATAAGACTGCCGAGTTTCTGTTCGCAAAACCAGTAACTAGGAGACAAGCGATTACATCGAAGCTGCAGGCGGCATTGATAAATGTCGTGATACTTAACCTGGTGACGCTTGTGTCATCGGTCGTCATTGTCGGCGCATACAACAAAGGCGCCTCGGTAACCGGGGACATCCTTCTGATGATGGTCGGGATGTTTTTTATTCAACTTATATTCTTGTCGATTGGAACGGCTGCTGCCGCACTGTCTAAAAGACCAAAACTTGCAGCACCTGTGGCAACTAGTATCATGCTTATCACATTCTTTCTCTCGCTGTGGCTCGATATCACCAAGAAATATTCGGGCCTCAAATATCTGACACCGTTCAAATACTTCGAGGCTAAGACCATAATCAATAACGGCTCGTATGACCCTGTCTTTTATGCACTTTCTCTAGGCATTATTGTCGTGATGTTGATAGCGACATATCGCTTTTACAGCGTTAGAGACCTAAGCGTCTGATTTGATGCGATACACAATACTGCCCGCCGGTGCATCGGCGGCCATCGCATCTGCTCTAGAATCACAATCAACTGGTTCAACTGGTTTATCTAAAGGCAGAGCATAAAGGGCCTACCGATCTGAATCAAATTCTAAGTGCGAGGTGTTGGAGATACCACATGCCGATGCCTGCGATATATCCCACGATTGCAGGAATGGTTGCCACTTTGAGGTAACTGGTAAAGGTGAGATCTTTTACTAATCCCATAGCGGCTATCCCGGCCGCCGATCCTATTAGGAGGATCGAGCCACCCGTGCCAACGGCAAGTGCGACGAGCGCCCAGACGGACGCATCCGTGGTTTTTATTATATGCATGGCCGCGGCGGTGAGCGGTACGTTGTCCACGATCGCGGAGAGTACCCCCACGAGCGAGCTTCCCGTTACCAGGCGCTCAAGTGTCGGGGCGTGTCCCAAAAGCAGCGCTGACGCCGAATTTAAAATCCCGAGGTAATCAAGGGCCGAGACGGCCAACAATATTCCGACGAAAAACTGAAGCGTCGAAATATCCGCATCGCGTAAGAAATCCTCGATCGACGCGGTGAAGTGCGTCCGGTGTTCCGGTAGATATCTTCGCAGGATATCGATCACAATCCACGTGATTCCGAGCCCTAGTAAGAGCCCGAAATACGGCCTGAGGCCGATAAGGTTGACGATAAAGGGAAGCGAGAATGATCCGACCGCAAAGCCGATCACGAGCTTTTCTGAGCGCAGAAACTTAAACCCCTGCTCTTCCGGCGGATCT
>PFFU01000082.1 GCA_002783345.1 Candidatus Aquicultor secundus | reverse complement strand
TTACCAGGGAAAAGATTATCGCCGAGATTACAGGCGTACATCCGCAGGACAAAGCTGCGGGCATGAGGCTTTTAAGGGATATTAAGAAGCGCTACATGCTAAGGATTACGCTTCGCGATATCGCCGGTGTGATCGGCCTCGATGAGTGTATGGCCGAGCTGAGCGCGCTGGCGGAAGCCGTTATCGGGGTGGCCCTGGATCTATCGCAGCAGTTTACGCAAGCCAGGTTCGGTATGCTTAAGGATAACCCATTTTGCGTGATCGCGCTTGGCAAACTGGGTGCAGGCGAGCTTAATTACAGCTCGGATATAGATATTATGACGGTCTATGAAAGCGAAGATGGGGAATCTGATGGGATTGAAAAAACTCCCGGAACCCGCGTTAATAAAGTTAGCCCGCACGAGTACTATTGTAGGCTCACGGAGACGTTATCCGGCTTGATCCAGACCACGACCGAGGATAGCATCGCCTACAGGGTCGACCTGAGGTTGAGGCCCGATGGCCGCAAAGGCGAGCTTTCGCTCTCGCTCGACTCGTATAGTTCCTATTACGAAGCCTGGGGCAAGACCTGGGAGAGGATGGCGCTCATTCGTGCCAGGCCGGTTGCAGGGGATATGTCGCTTGGGCAAAAATTCCTTGATGCTATCGACCCCTTCGTGTGGAAAAAATCCACCGATTACTATGACATCGAAGAGATTCGAGAGCTTAAGCGAAAGATAGATTCTATCTTCGACGCGAACGATATAAAGCGGGGTTACGGCGGCATCCGGGAGATCGAGTTTTTCATCCAAACATTCCAGCTGCTCTACGGGGGTGAAAGAAGCGCTTTGCGGACGCCGCGGCTCGCGTTTGTCCTTGATGAGCTATTAAAAGAAGGGTTTCTCTCAACGGATGATGTAACGACGCTTTCCGAGAGTTACCGGTTTTTGCGCAGGGTCGAGCACGTGCTGCAGATGAAGGACGACCTGCAGACCCACTCACTGCCGGCAGACCCGCACGAACTCGAGGTTTTTTCACGTAAAATGCAGCCGTTCGGCGAAAAAGAATTTACATCCGAACTCAGGCTCAGGCGGCATATGGTGCGCGACATGTATAACTCGCTGCTCGGCGGGGAGGATACCGAGCCCGAGATCATGGTCTTCCTTGAAGACGAGCTTACGGATGATGAGATCCGCGACTTTTTGGCGTTTAAGGGTTTTGAAAATCCCGGTACGGCGCTTAAAAACTTGAAAGCAATCAGCGAGCAAATATCCCTCGGCAAAACCATCCGCGAGAGGACGATGCTCAGAAAAACCATCCCGTTGTTCCTCGACAGGATTCTTAAGTATAAGAGCAGGGATAGGCTGCTTAGCATGTTCGTCACGTTCATCGAGAAAATCGGCGGGCATGAATCCTATTTAGAGCTGCTTTCGAGCAGGGACGATACGGTTGAGCTTATCACGAGCACGTTTGTAAACAGCACCTATCTCACGCGGTCGATGCTGAGCCTGGAAAACCTCGAGGGGCTTTTTGAGTATCCGGATATCAGGATCGATTACTCGACCGTCAAAGAGCGGCTCTCGGACATATTCGAGCACAACCACGACCCGATCAACGCGATAAGGGAATTCAGGGTGAGCGAAGAAATGCGCGCCGGCCTGCTTTTTCTTAAAGGATTCTATAGCGTGGACGAGCTTACCAACACACTCAGCATGCTGGCCGAGATAATCGTGCGGGCTACACTGCGATATCTTAGCGCTACCGGCACTAATAGCGCTAATAGAAGATTTGCGGTTGTGAGTTTTGGAAGGTTCGGCTCGCGCGAGCTTAACGTCGGCTCCGACCTCGACCTCGTGTTTATATCCGATAACCCAAACGCACATCGCTTGGCATCCGAGCTTATCAAATTCCTTTCCGATTATACCGAGCGCGGCATTGCCTATCAGGTCGATATGCGCCTTCGCCCGGATGGTTCGAAGGGTATTCTGGTCAATGATATTGCTGGCTATCGCAACTATTATCTTAAAAACGCCCACCCCTGGGAGATCCAAGCCTTGCTTAAAGCACGACCAATCGCAGGCGATAAGGAACTTCTTCGTGCGTTTCACCAGCTAAAGAAGGAGATTATCGCTAAGCGCGGTGTCGAGATTTCGGGTACTGAGATCAAAGAAATGAGGAAGCGCATTATAAAAGAGGTTTCTAAAGAATCTGCCGGTTATGATATCAAACTTGGGCCCGGCGGCATCGAGGAACTGCAGTTTCTTATCCAATACTTGCAGTTGAAAAATGCGGCCACGCTTCCCGGCCTTATCACGCATAACACTACAATTGCGATCAAGCGCCTTACCGCCCACGGCATCGTCGATCGTGAAACCGAACAGCGACTGTTGAACGCCTACAGGTTTTTGCGAACCGTAGAGACCTTTCTCAGGCTTAATCAGGAGAGCGTTTTAAAGCCCGACTCCGGGCTTGCGGAAGTAATCGCGGGCTTCTTCGAGTTTTCAGATACCGACGCACTGCTTAACGAGCTGGAAAGCACACGCCGCAAAGTGCTTGAGACCGCGGAAGCGGTTTACCTGTGAGGGGGACGTTGTTTCCTGTGCGTCCTAAATGGAATTTAGGACGCACAGGAAACAACGTCCCCCTAGTTCGTTTGTCATTCTCGCATATAACCAGTAAAATTAATGCGAATAAGCGAAAAAGGACAGACTACTTTTGAAGAATAAAATTATCCTCATCGATGCCAACAGCTTGGTCTACAGGGCGTTCTTTGCCCTGCCCAAA
>PFFU01000171.1:764-3350 GCA_002783345.1 Candidatus Aquicultor secundus | reverse complement strand
AGTACCCGTACTTATTTGATACCCTAGCCCTTGGAAGTACGCTAGACCACTAGCCAGCGCCGTCTCCATTAGGGAGTTAATCGGATACCATACGTGTTCGCCTCCGCCATTCGGGTCCATTACACCGCCTACCTGAGCACCAGTATCCGTATAATCCTGGGCATCGTTATAGTTGTAACCATCGATACCATAGGTATACGGGCTGTTCCAGGTGCCGTAGGGGTGCGTGCTTCTCAAATCCGTCGGTGTTGAGCCGCTATAGCCGCCCGAACTTACCGCTGTGCCCTGCTCCATGTAGTCCCAGTTTTTAACGCCCTGGTTGTTGAAGGTGAAGGTATTTCCGTTCCCATCATTCCAGAGGGTGGTACTGAGATCGTACTGGTTGGAGACGATATTACCCCTCACGCCAGCCGTATAGCTGGTCGTGAAGCCGTCACCATTATCCTGTCCGGCGAGAGCAACGCCGCTACCTGCGGTTAGGACAAGACCTGCAGTCATAAAAACTACAAAACTTTTCCTCATTTTATTCACCCCCTTTCTTGAGCAAGATGTATTAAACTGCCCATAAAGGGGCATGGAGGAATAGCGTAACTTAGATTTTGACTTAAGGCTGGTCAAGATACAAATACTCCTTGGTTTCTCATTACGATCAGCTATCATATAAACTTAAAAAACAAAGAGCGACTACTCGATTGTCTGCGAGTAAATTCATCCGTTGTTTCGAATAAACTGTGAAAATAACTATGGCATCGCTAAATCGCTTAGCCGCTTTACAACAAAAACCAAGGAAAATAAATATATGCGCTTACAAGTGCAAGCTTGAACAAACAAGCGCACTAAAGAAGGACATGCGTATAAAGTTAAACCTTTGGGCAGGTGTTTATTAATCTGCAGCAGATTATACTAGCGCCATTGTAGACTGTCAAGCGGCGGCTTTACTTGAATGCGCTGGTTCCTTCTCGAAAGAAGTCGATGTGGTTCTTTGGCGCCTGGAACTCAAGAAGCGGGCAGTCGTCGGTATTAAAAGGGATCGGGCTCCCGTCGGAGAGCGTTCCCTTGGCTAGCTTTACAATCGTGTCGGGATACGCATAAAAGCTAAAATCGAGGCTGGAGAACTTGAGCTTATCGCGCCCTACCTTGCGTACGTTTTCGGCGATTTGCTTAACATCGAGCTTTTTGTTGCCGTTTATGCCGATCATTAAAACATCTTGTGCCTGGTTGGCCCCATAGTTAGATCCCCAGACATATGTATTGGGGAAAACGGAGGTAAACGTCTTAAACATCATGAGCATATCATCGTCCCGCATGATATAGCGGGGAACCCACTGGCAATACACGCCGTCTTTGTTTAGGTGCTTGGCGACAATCTGGAACATCTCTTTGGTGAAAAGAGGCGTGATATGCGTTGAAACGGGATAGCTGGGCTCGGACGTTACCACGTCATATTTCTTGTTCGTCATGTAAAGATAGTTGCGCGCGTCGTTCAAATAAAACTTTGCGCGGGGGTTTGTGTCGATAGAGTCTCCGACAAAGTACTTCGAGGCGTCTAAAACCGCCTGGTTTATTTCGGCGATATCTATGTTGGCGTTCGTTCCGTACAGGGCTGCGTATGCCGTATAGCCCGTACCGAGCCCGATTACCAGTATGGATTTCGGGTCTCTTACGCTCCTTAAGCTCTCATCGGGAATGAGCGCAAAAAGAGACATCACCTGCCTGTCGTACTCGGTACTTGAACCCTCGACTTTTCCATCGGTTGACAGCGACCTTTCACCGCTCGGCCCCTGGAAAACGGTGACCCGTCCGTAGAGACCGTCGTTAAAAAAAAGCGTCGTTAGGTCGTTAACATATTCCCTATACTCGTCATACGACGAGTAGTCGGCGATTCTATAGAAGTTGTGGTCGATGGCCGGTGGTCTAACCATGGCCGCGGTCGTACCGATTACTGCAAGAATCATTACCCCGGCCCCGAGCCACTTCTTCGCCATCGCCGATTTTGAAATGAAAATCATCGCTGATGCGACAAGCAGGTTCAGCCCTGCCGCCGTAAATGTGGTTGCTTTTACACCGATGAGGGGGATAAGAAAAAACCCTGCGCCGAGGGAGCCGAGGATCGAGCCGACCGTGTTGATGGAGTAGACGTTTCCTACGTCATTGCCAAGCTTTTCGATAGAGGCGGTATTGATCTTGGTAACCACCGGGAACGTCGCCCCCATAAACGTTGTTGGGATAAGCATGATAACAAAGGACAGCAACAGCTGGAAGAAGAAGAACAAATAAAAACTCGGCTTCAGTGTGTTATATACAAGGAAGTAAAGGGTCGGGAGCACTTGAATAAGGGGAATCGTCAATAAGCCGAAGATGCCGATGCCGAGTTCA
The DNA here is from genome assembly GCA_002783345.1 of Candidatus Aquicultor secundus. GTDB lineage: Bacteria > Actinomycetota > Aquicultoria > Aquicultorales > Aquicultoraceae > Aquicultor_A > Aquicultor_A secundus. The sequence continues at coordinate 974 of PFFU01000171.1, read as the reverse complement.
AGCGTTCCGAAGAGAGCTATCAGGTTTTTGCTTCTGTCCGCCCATCTGCCGCCGAGAAATGCGCCGAGGGAAAGGCCGGACATAAAGGCGGTAAGCATCATCGAGACCGCGTAAACGGTTGACCCGAAAACCAAAGAGAGCTCTCGTGTCCAGATCACCTCATAAATAAGCGCGGCCATACCGGAGAATGCAAACGCAAAGACCGCCATT
>PFFU01000171.1:0-705 GCA_002783345.1 Candidatus Aquicultor secundus | reverse complement strand
AGGACCGGCTCGATAATAATAAAGAAACAAAGAAAGAGGCCCGTTTAAAACGGGCCTCTTGTGTGTTGTATGTAGTTTGTAAGTAATTCCTTGTTAGCAAGTTGTAAGTCATACGTTGTAAGAATTGGCTTTACGGCAAGCCTCTTTGAATTACGTCATCATTGTAGATAGTATTGCCGCCGATGTCAGTATGGTTGCTTGAGCTTGTCGCATTCCAAACAGTCGGATTGTGGCAATCTAAGCAGACACTGTCTACGTCATGCGCTTTCACGCCAGTTCCGTAAGCACCACTTCTGGCTTGGCCTGCAGCAACAACCTCGCTGTCGCTCTTGTCGGCGTCGCTAGGTACACCGATGTCGATACCAAAGAGGTCGTCTTTGAGCATCTTCCAACCGAGTGTACGGTGTGGGAAGCTTACGCCATCATCAGCGCAGGTTACGCTAACCGGGTCTACGCTTTGTCTCCAGTTAGCTACTGACCAATCAACTGTACGCGAGTTCTTAAGCTGACCGACGAAATTTCCAGTCGGTTGACCGTTATTGGCAGTAGTCGATGTGATAAGCGACTGTGCGATCTCGTTGGCATAACCATTGGTGGTCGTCTGCATCTCGTACTTGGTGAGCGGCGCGAACATTGGCGCCCATGGAGTGGTATTGTTGCCATACCAACCCATGCCCGCAAGTGTCGTCGAATCATATGTTGCCG
>PFFU01000016.1:848-3494 GCA_002783345.1 Candidatus Aquicultor secundus | reverse complement strand
TCGGTAACTTTAACGTGACCATCCGCAAAAAGGCGCGTTTTGTCGATGAGAAGCTTTGTACGGGTTGCCTCGAGTGCATAGGCAAGTGCCCGTTAAAGAAAAAACTAAAGAACAAATTCGAGAACTTTCGCGCGCCGCGCGGGGCTATCTATGTTCCGTTTGCGCAGGCAGTCCCGAAGGTTCCGGTTATAGAGAAAGAAACCTGCCAGTATTTGAATTCGCCCGACCCGGACACCATCGAGGTCAAAGAAGGCGAGAAGAAGCCCAAACGCAAATGCGGCGCCTGTGCCAAGGCTTGCGCCCAGGGCGCCATCAACTACGATATGCAGGATGAGCTGATAAACGAGACCTTCGGTGCGATCGTCATTGCAACCGGCTTCAACCTGTTCGATCACAGTAAATACGGCGAGTACGGCGGCGGACAACTCCCCGACGTCATCACCGGGCTCGATTTCGAGCGCATGGTCAATTCATCCGGCCCGACCGAAGGCAAAATCGTTCGCCCATCCAACGGCGAGAAGCCAAAGCGCATAGTCTTCATCCAGTGCGTCGGCTCGCGTGACGAGGCCAAGGGCGTGCCGTACTGTTCGAGGATTTGCTGCATGTATACGGCGAAGCATACCATTCTCGTCCGCGAGAAAGTGCCGGACGCCGAAGTATACGTCTTCTATATGGATATCAGGGCCGCCGGTAAAGGCTACGAGGAGTTTGTCCTTCGCGCCCAGCGCGAGTATGGCGCCAACTATATCCGCGGCCGCGTCTCGCGCATCTACGAGGAAGACGGCCATATGACTATAAAGGCGGCCGACACGTTGGCCGGCATGCCGATTGAGATGGCGGCGGATATGGTTGTCCTGGCGACGGGCTCCATCGCCCGCGAGGATAGCGTAGAGTTTGCCAATACGATCGGTATTACGACAGACACCTACGGCTTCATCAGCGAGACTCACCCCAAACTGAAACCGGTCGAGGTCCCGCGCGAGGGCGTGTTCGCCTGTGGAGCGGCGCTGTCACCGCGCGATATCCCCGACACGGTGGCCACCGCCGGTGCGGTCGCCGCCAAGGTCGGTGTGTTATTCTCGAACGATATCCTGATGAGCGATCCGATGGTTGCCGAGATCGACCCGATGAAGTGCGTCGCCTGTGGCGCGTGCGTAGCCGTGTGCCCGTACTCGGCGATCACTATGGAAGAGTTCAGAGGTAAGAAGTTCGCTAAGGTAAACGAGGCCATGTGCCAGGGTTGCGGAACCTGTTCGGCGGCGTGCCGTCCGGGTGCGGCCCAGCTCAAAGGCGTGACTGATGAACAGATATTAAAATCGATAGAGGCGGTATTACAGTGGTAGATAATGGGCATTTCAAGATAATCGGATTTTTCTGCAACTGGTGCAGCTACGCCGGTGCAGACCTGGCGGGAAACCTTCGCCTGAGCTATCCGGCGGATCTCAGGATTGCAAGGATCCCCTGTACGGGCCGGATGGACCCCTTGTTCGCGCTGAAAGCATTGCTTGAGGGCGCAGACGGGGTCATGGTATCCGGCTGACACCCCGGTGATTGCCACTACAGAGAGGGCAATTACTACGCCAGGCGGCGCCTGGCACTGTTTAATGAGATACTGCCGGTATTAGGCATTGAGCCGGAGAGGTTCAGGTACACCTGGATCGCGGCCTCCGAAGGCAAAGAGCTTAAAGAGGAAGTCGAGGACTTTCTCGAGGTGCTGCAGAGAATCGGCAAATTCAACCCTAGTGTCTTCTCGAATCTCGACCCGGCGACGGTTACAGAGATAGAGAAGTCGGGAGAGAAGGTCGAGGCCTAATATGGAGAAACTTCAAACGCAATTACGAGAAAAAGCTATAGAACTTTTGGATAAAGGTGAAGTTACCGCCGTTATCGGTTGGGGCTCGGGGTGGAACCCGGCAAAAGCGACACCGCTTTTCGCCCGCGATAAAGAAACGGCGGATAAATTCGTCTTTAACCCGTTCTGCTTCAACAACCTGGCAGTTTACCTGCCGAGGATGAATGAAAAGACCGCGATCATGGCCAAGCCCTGTGAGGCAGGCTCTATTGTGGCGCTCTTGGCCGAAGGCAAGATCGCCCGCGAGAACATCTACGTGGTAGGCGTCGCATGTCGCGGTATCGTCGACCCGGTCAAGCTTGAGAAGGCCGTCGGCTCCATCGACGATGCGACAGCCGCATACCTCGATGGCGACAGCGTAGTCGTCGAGATTGGCGGAGAGGCGAAGCGGGTACCGTTTGCGGAGGTCGCTATGGATAAGTGCATGTCGTGCAACCAGCAAGACACGACCTTCAGCGATGTTATGGTAGGAGAACCGGCCCAGGTACCGCAGGGTCAGCCATCCTTGGTCGTACCGGAGGATGCCGACGCCGCGTGGTGGGCCGCGTTTTGGACTAAAGAATTCGATCGTTGCATCCGCTGCTACGCATGCCGCGAGTCATGCCCGGCGTGCTACTGTCGCGATAACTGCGCGGTGCAGTCGCTTCGCGAGAGGTGGCAGCACGTAACCTGGGATTCAAAGGAAGCGCTCATGTTCCACGCCCAGAGGGCCATGCACGTAGCCGGCAGATGCATCGAGTGCGGCGCATGCGAGCGTGCCTGCCCGATGGGAATTCCGCTCACGCTGCTTCACC
>PFFU01000016.1:0-833 GCA_002783345.1 Candidatus Aquicultor secundus | reverse complement strand
GTGGATGAGCGTCCACCGCTTGAAACCTTCCGTAAGGAGGAGCTAGAGAAAAGTGGTCACTAAGATATTACCCGCTGGAAATATCCAGTCCTGGATTGATAAGTTAGTCGCTTCTTACGGGGTATATGCTCCGGTGGAAGTTGAAGGCGCCTCATCGTTTAAACAGATCAAGGCGGGGCAATCCCCCGCACTTGAGATCAGAACAGACCTTTCGCCAAAGGGCATCATATTCAAGCAGGTCGAGAAGATTCTCTCCTACAAGAAGGATGAAAACGGCATAGCGATTGAATACGCACCCGAGGAAGAATCGAAGAAGGTCATCTTCGGCCTCCGTCCATGCGACGCACGGTCGTTTACGTTAACCGATAAACCGTTTCTTGATCCGGTAATGCCGGAGAATAAATACGCCGAGCGCAGGAAACAAACCGCGCTCGTGACAATGGCCTGCGACAAGGCCTGCAGCACATGTTTTTGTACCTCAGTCGGCGGCGCTCCCGACGAGAAGACGGGGGACGTCTGGATGATGAATCTGGACGGGCGCTACATTGTAGAAGCGCTCACGGAGGCCGGTGAGGAGCTTTTGAAAGCGGCCGGTTCGCTGAGCGATGCATCCGCTGATGATGAAGCCGCTGCAAAGAAAATCGGCGAAACGGTTGCGGCTTCGATGGAAAAACTCGAGGTGCCGAGTGCAAAAGCGCTCGATAACCTCTTTACCGATGAAGCCTTCTGGCAAAACCTTACGGCCAAGTGCTTAAGCTGCGGCGCGTGCACCTTCGTGTGCCCGACCTGTTATTGCTTCGATGTCAAGGATGATGGCACCGTTAAGTCGGGCG
>PFFU01000215.1:3258-5904 GCA_002783345.1 Candidatus Aquicultor secundus | reverse complement strand
TATGATGTCGTCGTTCAAACCGGGGCTTGCTTTGGTTGAAAAATACCCGTTCTGGTCGGCTGTTGCGGTAGAATCGGTATAATTATTCGGCGACCCAGGTGGCCAGATGCGCGCGATTATATAACTGTTGCGGGCGGTCTCGCCGGAGATCGTCCCCGCGTTAAAATCAACGTCGGCTTTAAGGTTGGCCTTAAAGGTATTTACCTCGTAACCTGAGGAAATAGTTATTGTGTAACCGTTCTTAATATCAACCTTAGGGCTAAAGTTAACGGTTTTAAAGTAGCCGTCGCTATCGGTTGTCGCCTGCGCGCTGCCCAATTTAGTGGGGCCCGAGTAAACATCGATAGTCGCCGTCGTCTCCGATTGATAGTAATATCCCCATACCATGTCTTCGGTGAGGCCGACCATGCCGTAAGGCGCTATCGGATAGGCGCTGACTATATTTCCATTATTTTCTGTGTAGCTCACGCTGAAGTAATCGGCGGGTAAAATATTGTAATCAGCGGCATAAACGCATTCGCCGTAGGCAACTGTTTGCGTATCTGTTTGCATATATATTGTAGCTTTGCCGTCATTATTAGACCTGTCTATATCGAGCTGTATGCTCTGGTCGGGATTGCTCTTAATATATACGGCGTCTTTCGTAGCACTTGTAAATGCGGTGAGATTTGGGGTGATAGTTTCCGTCGTCTGTGTCTGGTCCGCCGCGCCTATGGTAATGACGATCCGGTCCCCGCTCTTGATATCAAATGAGCTGTGCGGGCTAAAATCCTGCGGTCCGACGAAATAACTGCCGTCCGCGCCCGCTGTGGTTGTCGCGCTACCCTTCGCGCCTAAATCGTCTTTAACCGTTACCGTAACGGGCGCGAGCGGCTCGTAATTCCACCCGTTTACGGTGTCCCAGGTCAGGTTGACCCCCGACCCCGAATTACCGTAGGCAAAAGCAGCCCCGGGCGATGTAAATAACACAAGCATAAAGGCGGCGAGCAGCACCGTCCATATTAATGATTTCCTACGTGAAAGACTCCTTTTTGACCGGGCCATATCTCCTCCTCTAAACTTTAACCGGCTTTTTCTATCGGCACAGATTTAATCTGGTAACGATAGTTACTGCGTGACAAGCAGCCACCGGACAAGAAAGACTATTACCCGGACGTTATGCCGATAAACGGTATTTTGAAGAACGGATTGTTTAAGAACCGGCGCTTAGCATGTTTACCTAGGGTTTTGGAAGAGCTCATATGGAAAGGTAACCATCTTTAAGGGTGCATGATTAGGGGATAACCAACCGAAGGGGCAGGGTGTTTACTATTTGCCGGCAAGCACACCAACGATCATCTTGGCCGCTTCCGCCCTGGAGGCGGTGTTGGCCGGCCGGAAGTTGTTATCGGCATAGCCGCCGACGATACCGGCCTTTACACAGGCTTTGATATAGTCGCCGGCCCAGGAAGAGTCTATATCATTGAGTTTGCTATTGAGGCTGCTTAAACCCGGTGCAAGGTTAAGCGTTTCGGCGATGATCTTGGCAATCTCGGCCCTGGTTACGTTTTTGTTGGGTTTGAACGTCCCATCGGGATAGCCGGATATCGCTCCATGTGCCCTGGCCGTCTCAACATAACTATACGTCCAGCTGCTTTTGGCAACATCGCTAAATGATTCCCTCGACGCGCCGTCAAGCGGCCAGCCCATCGCCAGGCAGATCATTTTTGCAAACTCGGCTCTCGTCACCGTCGCGCTCGGGCGGAAGGTATCATCCGCATACCCTTTAATGATTCCTTGTCGGGCTAAGTCGAGAATATAGCTATATGCCCAGTGAGACGGCATAATATCCTTAAAATCAACGTTAAACTGCTGGTTGTGATCTACCTCCGCATTTCCGGCCAGATCGATCGCGTGCACTGTTAGCGTGTGCGTACCGGTTGGTGCGATGAACGGAGTGGTATAGGTGGTATCGGCCCCTCCATCCCACCTGTAATAGATGGTTGCGGTCTCGTTTGCCGTCAACGTTATGGTCGGTTCGGATAAGTACCAGCCGTTGCTGCCGTCTGGCGACGCCGGGCTTGCCGTTATCGTGGTCACGGGGGCGGTTGTATCCAAAGCAACGTCAAACGCATCCACGTTTACTTCATAGCCGGTAGATGAGGCGTTCTTAGTTCCCGCAACTTCCACCTCTATCGTGTGGCTTGTCTCCGAGAGGCCGGTTTTCGTATAGGCCAGCTGCTGGTAATCGTCGTTTCCGTATAGATCGACATCTTGCTGGTAGACCGAATCGATATAGACCTTAGCAATGCCCGCCGCAGGATGCTTGCGTGCGACCCAGGTAACGCCGGTCCCGTTGAATGTGTATGTAACAGAATCACTGGTCGAGCTTGAGTAGGCATATGTGCCGCCGCTTGCATTGGCCGAACTCTCAACGCTCCATGACCCGGAGTAAACCGCGTAGGTACCGGTCTCCTCAGAGGATACGAACGCGGAGGTTACGGCCTTCTCGGCATTGATGCGCCCGTAGCCGTAGATATCATCTCTGCCGGGTACGCCCAGATCGTCTACCGCCCGCATGATGGAGCGCGCGAGTTGGTCGCCGGTTTTTCCCGGATATCTGCTTGCGATAAGCGCAGCCAGACCCGCTACGTGCGGGGCGGCCAT
>PFFU01000215.1:1502-3200 GCA_002783345.1 Candidatus Aquicultor secundus | reverse complement strand
TCACCATCGCCGCCCGGAGCCGCAACATCAACATACCATCCATAGTTGGAGTATGATGCCTTAAGATCATTGATGCCGGTCGCCCCCACCCCTATAACATTCTGATATGCCGCCGGATAAAGTGCGGCGTCGGTGCCCTCGTTTCCGGCCGCCGCAACGATAATACACCCCTTGCCGTGCGCATAAGCAATGGCATCTGAGAGTGTGGCTGAGGGCTCGGGGCCGCCAAGGCTTAAGTTTATAATTTTTGCCCCGTAGTCGGCGGCGTACCTGATGCCTTGCGCGACGCTAAAACTGGTACCGGTTCCACTTGCATCCAACACCTTGACGGCGAGGATTTTCGCACCCCAGGAAACCCCGGCGATACCGATCCCGTTGTTTGTAACCCCTGCAATAGTACCGGCCACATGCGTCCCGTGATAGTGATCGTCCATCGGGTCGTTGTCGTTATTAACATAATCATACCCCTTGATAACCTTGCCTGCTAAATCCTCGTGGCTGTAATCGACGCCGGTATCGACAACCGCAACGATTACCTCTCCGCCGGTCGTCACATCCCAGGCCTGAGGCGCCTTGATTATGGGAAGCGCCCACTGGTCGCCATAGTAGGCGTCATTCGGCACTTGCTGCATGAAGTAACGGTATTCGGGCTCAACATATTCAACACCGGGCATGTTCTTATATTTGGCAATCGCATCTTTTACCGCCATGCCTTTCGGAAGGCGTATGCGGTGAACCCGTAAATTCGCGGCTTCCCCTGCTTCTTCTGCGCCCAAGCTTTTGTAAGTAGTTCGGATCCGGGCGGCGCTCGTATTTTTGCTGAATTTAACAAGGATTTCTCCGGGGACCGTATCGCTCGGCATTTCCCCATCCGTTTTCATTAAGACAGGCGACTGCTTGGCATTCGACATCTGAGCGATCGGTTTTGGGGATAACGCAAGAGAGACGCCTGAAGTTAGAAAAAGCGCAAGCGCCGTAAAAAATAGTATTTTTATTACCCGGTGGTTCTTTAATGAACTAAACATTGTCATTGGTATCGACAATTATAGGCGTAGTTTTGAGCACCCGCGATAAACACCACACAACATAAGAACCCTCGATAAATTCTTTAACGTTCAAGTTAAGGTTGAGTATTTACCGGATCAGCAGTGTTTTTTATGCGTGTCCTGCCAAGTTAGAATATCGAGCAGCTTATCTACGTGCGTTATTCGATGGGTTTGTAATTACCACCAATTCTAAACCGCTACTTTAGTGTTAGCCGATTCTAGGATTAACCTAAAGTATATACACAAAAAATCTATTCGAAACAGAGACCAAAGAGCGAAGTCCCATTCCTCATATCAAATATTATGCTGACATCAATTCTAATTTTTCTTTTGTGACATGGGGTAGTCTTACAGGCGCAAAGAATTTCTCGGGATATAAATAATCCTCACCTGATTCATCAATAACTCTCACCTGGTGGTGTTTTTCAACCACCCTGTCAATCAACACCTCATAGAGTTTCCTTATCTCCAGCGACGATTCATAACCGCGATTATCGACGCATACCATAAAACGTCTTCTCATGACAATCTCCTCATAAATATCTTTTGATCTGTTTGATGCTCGAACGCATTTTTATTACCCGGTGGTTCTTTAATGAATCAAACATTGTCGTATATCTCGGCTATTAAATATGATACTATTATTTGGTTT
>PFFU01000215.1:0-1476 GCA_002783345.1 Candidatus Aquicultor secundus | reverse complement strand
GCCTGGATGATATAAAAGAGCGAAAAAAACGCGCTATTATTCTTGCTGCCATTCTTACACTGGCCCTCGCTCTTCGCATCGCCTGGATCTTTTGGCTTCCCTCAATTCCGATAAGTGACTTTGGCTGGTATTACGATAGGGCCCACTCTATTTTGGCGGGAAACGGGTTTACGATCAACGGACACCCTACCGCGCAATTCCCACCGGGTTATCCCTATTTTCTGGCGTTCCTTATCAAGCTTACCGGCGGTCTCACGGGCGTAAAGTTAGCCCAGGCGGTAATCGGCACGTTCACATGCTACCTTATCTACCGGCTTGCTTCTGTGCTGGCAGGGGCACGGGCGGGTTTGGTTGCCGCGTCATTATCGGCGCTCTATCCTAATTTTATCTTTTACAATAACCTATTGGCCTCAGAAAACCTTTTTATCCCACTGCTTCTCGGCGGTTTCATTGTCTTGCTTGATGATAAAATCAAGCTTGAAATGCCGGCGCGAACCGCCCTGGTGGGGGGCATATTCGGTATCGCTGCGCTGACCCGACCGGCGATACTTCTCTTCCCTGTAATATTTTTTGTATGGCTTTTTATTAAGCGCATCGGGATAGCCAAGGCAATCGGCCTTACCGCTTTAATGGGGGCGATTATGATGGCTGCGATTCTCCCCTGGACCATCCGTAATTATGTCGCTATGGGCAGCCCTGTATTTATCTCTTCCAACGGCGGTGAGGTCTTTTGGATGGGAAACAACGCCAAAGCCGACGGAGGGCGCTGGTACCCGGTGGGAAACCCCGTTGAGAAGATACCGGGAGAGATCACCCGCAACAACACAGCCTATAAGTTGGCGTTCGCCGATATCAAGACCCACAAGCGAACTTTCGTCAGGATTGTCTTGCTGAAGTTCCCACGGTTTTTCCGGGCACCGGATGGCCTGGGATGGAATATCTTAGACGGCAAAGACCATGATTGGACGGAAGAAAACATGAAGACACCGTTTTTCATCCGTCCGATCCATGGGTTCAATAAGACGTTTCCCGCCTATAGATACTGGCAAGGTAAGCTCGAGCACCTGCTCTGGATATTGGCAGGTATCGGCGCGCTGTTGCTTGCGCGACGAAACCGCGTACTTAGTATCCTTATGCTTTACCTGTATTGGTTCGCGTTCCATCTGATATTCGCGTTCGGTCACCCACGATTCATGATGCCGCTTACAGCCTTTAACCTGGCGCTGGTTGCCGTATGCCTGGTTGAATTCCCGGGCTGGCTAAAAGTGCAAGCCGCGGCCTGGCGACGCGCCCCGTTATACGCCCGCATCGCATCTGTTCCGGGCGGGGCTATTGCCGTTACCATGATTGTATACGCCATCATACTTGCCTGGCCGCACCTTGATACCAACAAGCATTTTGCCCAAGATTATTTAGTTGGTATCTTTCTCGTAGGCTCAGTTGCCGTTTCGACGATCGTTATAGCAAGTCGCCTCT
>PFFU01000182.1:396-2729 GCA_002783345.1 Candidatus Aquicultor secundus | reverse complement strand
CTATTGCAGTATGCATTGGCTTAGTGTAGGCTGCGCTTCCGCCTTTTCTATCTTTTCTTTCATCATGGTTAATGCTGGGATTATCCAGTTGAATAATATCACCTCTTGTGGCTTCTTTTGAAGTGGTCTCTTTGCCTACATCTAGATAACAGAATCGATATCCAGAATCTAGCTTTCTACCAGCTTTTCTTACCACTTTCTGAACAAACCCCTTACATTGAATTCCTTCTTTGCTAAAATTTCGACCGATATATTTTTGCGCAATTTCGGCCAACTTGGAATTCTCAAATGCAAAAGCATCTGAAACAAAGCCGAATAAAAAAAAGACTATCAGTGACAGTAAATACATACGCTTCACCTGCAACACTCCTTTGCTCATAAAATTGGTTTGCATTCTTATCCCAAATGGTAGTGCTACAGCCGCCAGCACGTCTATGGGTCAAGTGGCCAATTATACGTCTTAAATTTAAAGGACGGATTCCCAATCTTGCGCACTCAGGTTCTTTATTTGTTTTACTATCGATCCTACGGTTGTATCACGCGAAATTTAAATGATAAAATAGACAAAATAGGCGAGAGGTATCTTTTCAATGCATAGAGGTCAATTAGCCCAGGCTCCGGACGAATACAGGCAGCTCTTCCAGTTTTTCTTTGTATTCAGGGTCATAGCACTTGCATTCGGTCTGATCTGGATACTATTTAAACTTAGCCTTGGCGCTAACTATACGTTGGGCCTCGTCATCTGGGTGGTCGTTCTTCTTTACACTGTAGTAATTTACACCAAACGCCGAGAATTGTATGCGCTTCTTACAAGACATGCGGTATACCTTGGTGCTGATATTATTATAAGTATGATCCTTTTAATGGTATACAACGCGTGGGATTCTCCGTTTTACTTCTATTCAATCTCACCCGTTATCCCGGCAGGCGTCATGTTTCGTTTTAAAGGCGCTGCATACTCAAGCGTCCTCCTCACGGCCACTCAAGTCGTTTCCATCTTTGTACATGGCGCTACACTACAGGGTTTCTTCTCGCTTGAGCACTTCCCCCTTTTTCTTGGACAAATAACGGCGTATTTTACAGTAGGGTTCATGTTAATCTATCCATCTGATATGATCGCCGAGATCGTGAGACAGCGCTCAGTAATTAAGGAACAGGCTGAAAGAGAAGCTATCTCTGAAGAAAGGGCAAGACTTGCCCGAGAGCTCCATGACAACCTCGCCCAAATGTTATCTGCAATCAAGCTAAAAGCTGATGCGCTATGCGAAAAGTTAAGCGCAAGAGAACTGGATACCGTTTACCAGATGCGAGAACTTGTCTCAGCAACCCTTCGAGATTTAAGAAATGCTATCTATGCGTTAAGGCCGGAAAACATTGAACAGGATTTAAGTCGCGTGCTTACACACTGCTGTCGCCGTTTTTCTTCAGCCACCGGCTGTAAAATCGATACAAACTTTAGTATAGATGGCTTACCGCTCTCTGCCGAGCAGAAATATGAAATACTGCGTATCTGCCAAGAAGCCTTGAGCAATGCCACCCGTCATTCGGGGGCCGGCATGGTAAGGCTGGAAGCCTTAGAAAAGAGCCGCGAACTTATAATCACCGTGGAAGATTCCGGCGACGGCTTTGATCCCACAAGCATTCAAGCAGGCGTTGGCCTTTTAAGCATGCGCGAAAGAGCTGAGAAGCTGAGAGGAACCCTTGCAATTACTACAGATAAGGGAGCAGGCACAAAAGTAAAGCTTTCCATACCATTAGGGCCCGGGAGTGAACGGTGATGTATAGGATAAAGGTACTCGTTGCAGATGATCACGTAATTATTAGAGAGGGCATTCTTAGCATGCTCTCCAGCTCTTCGGTGATAGAGGTGGTCGGCGAGGCAACAGACGGAGAAGAAGCCGTGAGAATTGCCAAAGCGCTTATGCCTGATGTGGTTCTTATGGATATAAATATGCCTAATCTTGACGGAGTTACCGCTACCGAACGAATAATAGCTGAAAACCCACATATCAAAATACTTGTCTTAACGGTATCCGAAGATAGCCAAGACCTTGTAAAAGCAATCAAAGCTGGAGCTAGAGGATACCTTTTAAAAGACACCGATAAAAGTGCTCTTATCAAAGCAATCGAGGCAATTTATAAGGGCGAAAGCATCATCAATCCGGCAATGGCCGCGGATCTTCTGGATGAGTTTAGATATATGAGCAAGAAATCGGAGCGAAAGCCACATCCGCTTGCGACAAAGCTTACGGACAGGGAGCAAGAGGTGTTGAAACTCATGGCTGAAGGATTGGATAACAAAGAGATCGCTAAGAAGCTGTTCGTAAGTGAAA
>PFFU01000182.1:0-381 GCA_002783345.1 Candidatus Aquicultor secundus | reverse complement strand
ACGTAAGCAACATCCTTTCTAAGCTTCAACTCGAAAACCGCATTCAAGCCGCCGTGTTTGCAGCGCACCAGGGGTTTATTAATCCCAAGGAGTAATATTAGCCAACCTGCCTATGTTGTAGTCTGGCTAGCCCCCGTATTTTAGCCACTTAACCCATAGATAATCCCACTGGGGACATTTAGCCTTTAACCATGAAGGTAAAGACTGTTGTGGTGAGCAGATATCCAGTGTTCAAAGCGGGCCTTAAGAGAGTTCTTGGGCCGGGTTTTTGCATAACCTCGTTTTTCGATAATATCGCAAATTTGCTAACGTCCAACATAGATGCAGACCTTATTGTCTTAGATGATAAGGCGTTAAAAGACCTAGGAGCCTGTCTAAATA
>PFFU01000177.1 GCA_002783345.1 Candidatus Aquicultor secundus | reverse complement strand
TGACAGAAGTACGTGAGTGCCCGCTAGATTCTTCGCTTCGCTCAGAATGACAGGCAACAGCAGTCTGTGAGTGTTCTCTAGATTCTTCGCTTCGCTCAGAATGACGATTGCCGGCGCTCAGAATGACACAATAATTATGGTGTTCTGGCACTAGTGCAAGAAGAGGAGACCGGAAATAGATTACAGGGATATATCAAGAAAAGTTATTATATATAGCGATGGCGCGGCCCGGGGTAATCCTGGGCCTGCCGGCGCAGGGGCGCAGATAAAGAACGTTAAGGGAGACGTACTGGCGGAGGTTTCCGAGTACCTCGGCGAGACAACGAACAACGTCGCCGAATACAGGGCGCTTATCCTTGCGCTCGAACAGGCGGTTCACTACAAACCCTTTAGAATCGAAATACGCGCCGATAGCGAGCTAATGGTCAAGCAGCTTAACGGCGAGTACAAGGTTAAGAACATGGGGCTTAAGCCCCTGTATGATAGGGTTAAACAGCTTTTGGCCGGGTGCACCAGCGTTGAGATCAAGCACATATACCGCAGCGAGAACTCCGCTGCCGATGAGCTTGCCAATAAAGCGATTGATGAGTTTGAAAACAGAGAAGAACCGCAACAACAATTACCGCAGAAACAGCCGAACGATATGCCGGAGCAGGGAAATCTGTTTTAAGGGCCGGCGATTATATAATAAATCCAAATAAATTTAGCGTAATCTTCACAACTTCTTCACATCTTTTATAGCATTTTATGGTAAATTAATAATATCTAGCTAATTATGGCTTTATGAGAGGAGCAAAGATGGACTTAAAAAAGAAGCTATTAATCGGGTTTCTTGTAGTGGGCGTCGCATTAACCGCTGTTGCGGGGATATCGTTCGCAGCAAGTGGCGCCAAGGCAGATGGCGCTCGGCGCGCTTTTGCCAGCGGGTGTTGTGGAGTCTTCGATAGCCTTAGCGAGACGCTTGGATTGAAACCGGACCAGGTTATCGAGAAACGCAACAACGGGGAAAGCCTGGCCGATATGGCTAAAGAGCAAAACGTGTCGCAAGAGGCGATTATGAATGCGATTCTTAAAGATAGGAAGAAAATCCTTGACCAGCGGGTAAAAGCAGGACAGATTACCGCCGGTGAGGAAGCCGCTCTTCTTGAAAGAATGGAAACCAGGATTAGATTAGGAATGAACCATAAGGCCGGCGGCCCGGGGCTTTGCGTGCGCGGTGCCAGCAAACCGGATCAGCACGGACCGCGCTCAGGAGTATGTGCTCCGGGCGCAGGTTGCGGCAATAATTGCAACGGAGGCGCGACGGGTGGAACAGGCATCAACGCTACGGTACAGGGTCCATATTAAAACTATCGTTAGTTCGGGATAAAGCAGGATCGGCTATTGAAGCCGCAAGTAAACGAATAGAGCAAGATATGCTACTGTTAAGTGGAGGTCGGACGTAAGATTCCGGCCTCCACTTTTTTGTCTGATTTGTTCTGCATGCAATCTGGTAGCGAGAGGGTAAGTATAAGCAAAAAGAAAAGGCCGCAAAACTTCGGCCTACTAAAAAGCAAAAATAAAGAACCCCAAGAAACCTTCCTGAGCCACTCTCTACTCACGATTTCCCGTTTCGTTTCTCTCGGCGACACCTATACATTTTGGCCTTACGGCCACCCTCCATAGTGTCTACCTTGAAGCCGCTCCCGGTACGTCGGTTTCCCGAGTGTCCTCGCGTCCAGCCCCTTGGGGTCTACTCCTAATCTATCAAAAATCACCAGCGGTGTCAACATATTTTATAAAATAATCCAAGAAATTATTTTGGGGTATTGGCGGTTTTGTCCCCGTCTCTTGTTCGTCAAATGATTACCAAAACAGCAGGGGCAAATTGCAACTTTAGCTACGTAAACGCTATAATTCACTTTAGTGAATCGAAAGGTGGCTATTATACGTGGCATTTGATGATCTCAGGGATTTTATCAAGTTTCTTGAATCAAAAGGCGAGCTCAAGCGGGTCAAGGCCGAGGTCGACCCGGTTCTGGAAGTTACCGAGATTACCGACAGGGTGAGCAAGAGCTACGGGCCCGCCCTGCTTTTTGAAAACCCAAAGGGTTCGAAGATGCCCATACTCATGAATGCCTTCGGTTCGTATGAGCGTATGAGCTGGGCTCTTGGCGCAAATAATCTGGATGAGATTCCGCAGAACCTTGCAGGGCTTCTCCCCGATGGCGAGCCGAGCACCTTTTGGCAAAAACTCGGCACGTTGATGAAGCTTAAGAACATCGCCGACTATAAACCCAGGGAAGTCAAGAACGCCCCGTGTCAGGAAGTAGTCCTGGCGGATGATTTTTCTCTTGAGGATATCCCGGTCTTAAAGTGCTGGCCGCAGGATGGGGGAAAGTTCATCACGCTCCCCCTGGTTATTACTAAAGACCCGGAAAGCGGAAGGCAAAATCTCGGGATGTACCGGATGCAGGTCTATGATGCGAAAACCACCGGCATGCACTGGCACGCACACCACGACGGGGCGCATAACTACCGTAAGCACCAGGAGAAAAGCCGGCCGATTGAGGTTGCCGTGGCGCTTGGCGGGGACCCGGCCACGATTTACTCCGCAACCGCGCCGCTTCCGCCAAATGTCGAGGAGCTGTTCTTCGCGGGGATGATCCGTAAGCAGGCGGTAGATGTCGTAAAAGCGAAAACGGTCGATCTAATGGTGCCGGCAAACGCGGAGATAATTCTCGAAGGGTATGTTGACCCCGAGGAGACGAGGCGGGAAGGCCCGTTCGGCGACCATACCGGATATTACTCGTTGGCCGATTACTATCCCGTCTTTCACATCAAGTGCATCACCATGCGCAAGAACCCCATCTATCCTGCTACGATTGTCGGCAAACCTCCGATGGAGGACTGTTATATGGGTAAAGCCACCGAGCGGATATTTTTGCCGGTTTTAAAGACCGCACTGCCCGAGATAGAGGACTTGAACCTCCCGCTGGAAGGAGTTTTCCACAATTGCGCAATCGTTTCGATAAAGAAAAGCTACCCGGCGCACGCGTATAAGGTAATGAGCGCGCTATGGGGTTTGGGGCAGATGATGTTTACCAAAATGATAATTGTCGTCGACCACACCGTTGACGCCCAAAATATGTCGGAAGTCCTTTGGAAAGTATTTAACAACGTTGACCCCGCTCGTGATATTATGGTCGTTAAAGGCCCGCTTGACGCGCTCGACCACTCATCGAATACGCCGAAATACGGCTCGAAGATGGGGATCGATGCCACCAAGAAGTGGCCTGAGGAAGGGCATACCCGGGAATGGCCGGACGACATAGAGATGGATGAGGAGACAAAACGCCTCGTCGATAGTAAATGGAAGGAATTAGGCCTTGGGTAAGTTTAAAACCATCCTTGAAATGATCAAGTTCGAGCACACGATATTTGCGCTGCCCTTTGCGTACATGGGCATGATGCTTGCTGCAAACGGTCTGCCCAGCCTCAAACAAATCGTTTGGATTACGATTGCGATGGTTGGGGCGAGAAGTTTTTCGATGGCGATGAATCGCTACATCGATCGTGAAATCGATGCGCGCAACCCGCGCACGAAAGAGCGCGCAATTCCCGCAGGTAAGCTTACCTCACGGTACGTAATGGTCTTTAGCATGGTAAGCCTTGCGGTCTTTTTTATCGCCACATACCAGTTGGCCCCCCTTGCAAGGGTTGTCTGGCCCGCAGTTGTTTTTCCGCTCATTATCTACTCTTACACCAAGCGTTTTACCTGGTTAAATCATGTAGTTCTTGGTATCAGCCTCGGTCTTGCCCCTATCGGCGCCTGGATTGCGATAACAAATGGCTTGAGCTGGCCTGTTGTTATTCTTGGCGGTGCGGTTATGTTGTGGTCTGCCGGTTTTGACATTATCTATGCCTGCCAGGATATAGATGTCGATCACCAGGATGGGTTGCTCTCGATTCCCGCTGTTTTTGGGGTAAAACGGGCGCTGCTCGTTACCAGGATGTTCCATGTACTCACGGTTGGCCTGTTGTTTACGGTCGGCGTGACGTTTAAGATGGGTGCCATCTATTACTTTGGTGTGATGATAACGGCGCTGCTTTTGGCCTATGAGAACAGGCTAGTAAAGCCGAACGACCTCTCAAGGGTCAATATGGCGTTCTTCACAGTTAACGGGTTTATTAGCCTGCAGATATTCGCTTTTACCGGACTCGACTTTGCAGCCAGGTATCTGCTTAAGGGGCTGGGATAGCTTGGGCTCTAACCTTGAATACGTAGTTGCCATAACCGGCGCAAGCGGCGTGGTCTACGGCAAACGCCTTATACAAGAACTTCTCAGAAAAGACTTTAACGTCTCACTTATAATATCCAACCCCGGCAAATTGGTTATCACACATGAGCTGGGTTTTTCATTTAACGAAGACAATGCGGTCGCTGAGATGGCTGAATGGCTTGAAGCATCCAATGCTGCGGCCCGGCTGAGTTACTATCGAGACGATGATTTAATGGCCCCGATGTGCAGCGGCTCTCATTTTACAGGGGGCATGGTGATAATTCCGTGCACGATGGCGACGCTGGGGGCGATTGCCGGCGGCCTCTCATCGAGCCTGATCGAGCGCTCTGCGGACGTGGCTTTAAAAGAGTCAAGGCGCCTTGTAATTGTCCCGAGAGAAACGCCGTTTAACCGGATTCATCTGAAAAATCTTCTTGAAGCTGAGGGGGCCGGTGCTAAAATAGTGCCCGCAATGCCGGCTTTTTATAATAATCCAAAAACGATAGAGGATTTGGTCGACTTTGTTGTGGGAAAAGTCCTCGATCAATTAGGGGTTGAACATACGCTCTTTGAGCGCTGGCAGGGTGAATAAGATAGTGGAGGTATCAAATGGCAACAGTTACTAGCATCGATATGAAGCAGATAGAGGAGAAGGTTATGTCGGGCGGGCGACTTTCTAGGGAGGATGGCATCGCGCTTTACGGGATAAACGACATCCTGTTTTTGGGTGCCTTGGCCCGGTACGTTAAGGAGAAAAAGAGCGGAAACCACGCATATTTTAACGTAAACCGTCATATAAACTTGACCAACGTGTGCGTAAATCAGTGCAAATTCTGCGCGTTTAAGGCTAAGGAAGGAGAACCGCACGCTTATACGATGACGCTCGAAGAGATCATGTCGCGTGCGCTTGAGGCCCCGAAGCTGGGGGCGACCGAGCTACATATCGTGAGCGGCTGCCACCCCGACCTTCCGTTTGATTATTACCTTGAGGCGATAAGCGAGTGCAAGAAGGCCCTGCCCGACATACATATCCAGGCTTTTACTGCAGTCGAGATCGATTATTTTGCAAAGATATCCGGGTTGACCGCAAGAGGCGTACTCGAGAAATTAAAGGAGGCGGGCTTAGGGTCGATGCCGGGCGGCGGCGCTGAAATATTCAGCGGTCGTGTACGCGGGCTTACTTGCGAGAACAAGGCAAGCGGCGATCGCTGGCTTGAAGTTATGGGCTTGGCCCATGAGCTGGGTTTACGCTCCAATGCGACCATGCTTTACGGCCATGTCGAGACCTACGAGGAGCGCATCGACCACATGATAAAGCTACGCGAGCACCAGGACAAAACCGGCGGCTTCCAGAGCTTTATCCCGCTCGCGTTTCATCCCGATAATACCGATCTTGCCGGCATAAAGAGAACGACGGCGTTCGATGATATAAAAACGATCGCCATTTCCCGGTTGATGCTCGATAACTTCGACCATGTAAAAGCGTTTTGGATTATGCTCGGGTTGAAAATCGCCCAGCTCGCACTCGACTTTGGCGCCGACGACCTGGACGGCACGGTCGTTGAGGAGAAGATAACGCACATGGCCGGAGCGCAAACGGATGAGTCAATCGAAAAAGAAGAGCTTATCCGCCTTATAAAAGACACGGGGCGCACCCCTGTCGAAAGAGACACTCTCTACAACATCATTAGGGTGTACGAGTAACAGAGTATTTGCGGTTGTTTAAGATTATCTAAGATGATTTAAGATTCTAAGTGATTTACAAGATTAAAACGAATAATTGGGAGGAATCTAATTGTTTAGGCCGAAAGTCGGTCATATACAGTTTATAAATTGCCTGCCTCTTTACTACGGCCTGGTGCACAATAATGTTCTTCTTGATGTGGAGTTGATCAAAGGGACACCGACCGAACTGAATAAAATGCTCCTCGAGGGCAAGCTCGATATAAGCCCGATCTCTTCGATCGAGTATTGTCGCAACTATAAAGACCTGATGCTGTTACCGAACTTGGCCGTGGCGGCGGACGGTGAGGTTAAGAGCATCCTTTTTGTGAGTAAAGTGCCGCTTGAGGAGATGGACGGGCGCATGGTAGCGTTGACCAGCTCTTCAGCGACGTCACAGGCGCTTACTCGGATCATTTTGCGAGATAAATACAAGGTGTCACCCAAATATTTCGTCTGCCCGCCCGACCTTCCTCAGATGATGATGGAGGCGGATGGGGCGCTTCTAATCGGAGATGATGCGCTTCGCGTTTTATATAACCCCCCAAAAGACCTTTACCTCTATGACCTTGGGGTAGAGTGGAAAGAGATGACGGGGAGGCGTATGGTGTTTGCGGTTTGGGCAGCTCGAAGGCTTTTTGCAGCCGAGAATCCCGAACTGGTTGCCGAGGTGCACCGGGCGTTTATGAAATCAATGGAATACAGCATCGACAAAGTGGATGAAATAGCGAAGGCCGCCTCGAGGTGGGAGTCGTTTGATTACGACTTTATGAAGGCCTATTTCGGCAGTCTCAGGTTTGATCTTGATTTGGCCTACCAGCAGGACATGCTTGCGTATGCGACGAGGGCGTATGAACTCGGCTTCATCCAGGAAATCCCGAAGCTGGAGTTCGTGGAGGTTTAATAGAACTACATGGATAACAACTTAAAGCAGAGCTTAAATCAGAACTTAAATCAATATGAAATATTGGGCGAAGTGGCGGATGGACGGCGTCTAACGGATGAGGAAGCGGTGTTTCTTCTTAAAGAGGGAGACCTGCTGGCTATCGGCGCCGCCTCCGATACTGTGCGCAGAAGACGCTTTCCCGACACGGCTACCTTTATCATCGACCGCAATATCAACTATACCAATATTTGCACCAGCAAGTGCCGCTTTTGCGCTTTCTACCGCGATAAAGAAGACCCTGAGGCATACCTCTTGAGCAACGACCAGATATTTAAAAAGATCGAGGAGACCCTAACCCTTGAAGGAACCCAGATTATGTTGCAGGGCGGGCTGCACCCCGATTTGAAAATCGACTATTACGAGGACCTTCTGCGTAACATCAAAGAGCGTTACCCGATTACGATCCATTCATTTGGCGCCCCAGAGGTGGCCTATATCGCCCAGATTTCAGATGTAACCGTTGATGAAGCGCTCAGGCGTTTGCATGAAGCCGGTTTGGATTCGCTTCCCGGGGCGGGTGCCGAGATCCTGGTCGACCATTATCGCCAGGCGGTCAGCCCCAATAAAATATCCGCCGAGCGCTGGCTTGAAGTAATGGAGCAGGCGCATAACCTTGGGATCGAGAGCACGGCGACGATGATGATGGGCGGCCCGGATAGCATCGAGGACCGGGTCGAGCACATGAGTAAGGTCAGGCGGCTACAAGATAAAACGGGCGGCTTCAGGGCGTTCATCTCATGGGTTTACCAGCCCGGATACACCGAACTCGGTGGCAAAATAGTGTCAACGAGGGCTTATCTTAAGACGCTTGCAGTATCAAGGCTTTTTTTCGATAACGTCGACCACATCCAGGGCTCGTGGGTAACCCAGGGCAAAGAGATCGGGCAATTGACGTTGTCGTTTGGCGCCGATGACCTGGGGAGCATTATGATAGAGGAAAACGTCGTTCGGGCAACCGGCATCGCCTATGCGATGTCCAAGGATGAGATGGTGCGCATAATACAGGCGACCGGCAAGCGTGCCGCCAGGAGAAATACCGTGTATGAGGTTATTGAGAGATTTTAGGGAATTGCGAATTGCGAATTGGGAATTGCGAGAGTGGGATTATTCGAGTTTTGAGGTATGAATAAATGGCTGATAGAATACCAACCGCCGGCTATGCGATTATTGGCGGGTCGAGTACATTTTCAATACGGTTTCCGGAGGAGTTGGATGAGGCCGATGTGGAAGTCGTCGAAGATGGCTTACGCTTTGAGACGCCGTACGGCGAAAGCCCCCCGTTTAAGCTCTTCAAAGTGGGCGACAGACGAGTTCTGGCTTGCAGGATGCACGGTTGGCGCTCGGGTGTGACGAGGGCCGATGCCTCACGGCAGGTGTTCTGGGTATTTAGAGAAGCGGGTGTGAAAAACATCCTTGCCGAGGGCGGCGTTGGGGCGGTAAACCACCTGCTAAACCCGCGAGACATCGTTGTCCCGACCGATTATATCGATAATTCCATGCGCAAAGATGTGAGCCTGGGGTCGGATTATTTGCTTGTTATGAGAAAGGCCGTCTGCCCGGATTTGCATAACAACCTGCTTAAGGCATCTCGTGAGTTTGCGATTTCACGGGTGTTTGAGCGGGGGATTTATGCGGTGACGGACGGTCGCCACTTTGAAAGCCCCGCTGAAGTTGCGGTATTAAAGCAATGGGGTGCGGATGTCGTCGGGCAAAGCATGTGCCCGGAAATCTATCTCGCTCGGGAAATCGGCGCATGCTATGCCGGCGTTTACCTGGTAGTAAATTATGCGGAGGGAATAGTTCAAGGTTGGTCGCACGATGAGCTTTCCGAGATATTTTACGGCGAGTCTGAGGCCATCGGTAAAATCCTGATCGATGCGCTCCGCACTACTGCAGATAGAGCAACCTGCGAATGCACGCAGTTGCGCAAGCCGACCCTTCTTAAAGAGGAACCGCGTACATGATTTATGCGGCCGATATAATCCTACCTATTTCAAATCCCCCAATTGCCAACGGAGCGGTTCTTGTAACCGATGGTCGTATTAATGCCGTTGGCGTGAAAGACGAGCTTCTGGCCGCTAATCCCGGTGAAGAGGTCACCGAATTCGCTGATGCTATTCTTATGCCCGGATTGGTCAACCTTCACGGGCATCTTGAGTGCTCGTCGTTTGATTTTCTCGCCAAGCCAACGCCTTTTTCCGAATGGGTCGGCACCATCATACAGGCCGGCCTTAAGATGCAACGGGATGACTGGTTGTCGGCATCTCGCGCCGGCGTTAAAAAGTACTTCGTGTCGGGCATTACATGCACTGCCGATATCACGAGATCGGGCGTCGGACTTCAGGCGGTCGCGGAGGCGGGGATGCCGGCGCTCGTGTATCTGGAAGCCGTCGGTATCGACGACCGCAACCTTACCGATGCCGTAGTCGATTTGCTGGAGAGAGTTAAAAGCGCTCAAAGCATCCTTGGGGTAGGCGATATCAAGGTGGGTCTCTCGCCGCACTCGGTATACTCTCTCTCGAAGTCGGCGCTTAAAGTCTGTAACGATATTTCCCTTGAATATGGGCTTCCCTTAAGTATCCATCTTACCGAGACTCAAGCCGAAGTGGAGCTTATTTGCAGCGGAACGGGTTCTCTTGCATCCACAATCGGCAAAAAGATGCGGCTTGAAGTTATCAAACAGGGAGGTACGGGCAAAACACCGGCGTACTACCTGAATGATCTCGGCTTAGTGAGAGACTCGCTTATTGCGGCACATGGCGTGTGGCTTAGCGACCGGGATATCGCGCTCTTACAAGAGAAAGGTTCTGCGGTTGCAGTCTGCCCGACGTCAAACGAGCTTCTTGGGTCCGGGGAGGCGCCGATCAAGCAATTCATCGAACACGGCCTGGAGTTTGGCCTTGGTACCGATAGTCCAGCAAGCAACCCCGACATGGACCTCTTTGTCGAGGCGCGAAAAGCTCGCGCAATCCTAGAGAAGCAGCTTGGTCAAGCAAAACCCCAATCGGAGGTATCGGCAGCTTTATCCCCAAAAAGATTGATTGAGATGATGACCCTGGGTGCCGCGCGCATACTCGGCTTTGCAGACGACCTCGGGAGTATCGACCCCGGTAAGCGGGCGGATTTTATTATTCTGAACCATCAAGACACCGCTTCCGACCCTTACGATTACCTGATTGAAACAGCATCGAAGTCCCTCATATCCCAAACTATCCTTAGCGGGAACATAGTCTATAACCGCTAATTGCTTAACAGTTTCACAATAACCGATATGTGCCATTACTATTTTCATCGGTCGTCCTATTCACCGATTCACCCAACAACCTCGTATCTTAATTTCTTGCTACACTTAAATAACAAAGCACTG
Organism: Candidatus Aquicultor secundus; assembly: GCA_002783345.1. GTDB lineage: Bacteria > Actinomycetota > Aquicultoria > Aquicultorales > Aquicultoraceae > Aquicultor_A > Aquicultor_A secundus. Next base: position 2,206 of record PFFU01000177.1, on the reverse strand, counting down.
ATTTACCGAAAGGGCGTAACAGACCGACAGTTGCTATTCACCGTCTTTCTATGTTTTTTAAATCTGCAATTCGGGTAGAAACACCACATAACCAGGGTTTTTAAAGCAGAAGGGGAGGTTATTGGATCATGACACCAGAAGATCTTGTAAATGATGTCAAGCGTGCGCTATCTTCAGATACGCGCATCGACCAGTCTATGGTCCGGGTAAGCGGAGAGCAACCGGGTGTTATTGTCCTCGACGGCCAAGTTGATACCTACAATGAAAAAGTGTTGGCCGAGGACATCACCGGTCGGGTGAGGGGTGTTAATGACGTCATCAACAACATCGGCGTCGTCCCACCGATTGCAAAGAGCGACGAGGAGATAGCCGATGACGTGCGAGGAAACCTTAAGCGTGATGCCTGGGTTGAGTGGAGCAGGATAAGCATCGAGGTAATCGATGGCGTTGTCTTTTTGAGGGGTACTGTGGCGTCGATGGTGGAGAAGCAGGAAGCCGAAAACGATGCGCGTTGGATTGCCGGGGTTGTTGACGTCGTCAACCATCTCGTGGTAAAACCAGAGATTACAATAGCTGATGCAGAGATCGAACGAGACGTCAGGGCCGCTTTGATTAAAAACACGCGGCTTGATCTGACCGAGATGAATGTGGATGTTACCGACGGTGTTGTCACCTTGACCGGCGAGGTTCCCAACTTTACACAGAAGAGGATCGCCGAATTCGTCGCATTCTCGGTGCCCGGTGTGGTGGACGTCGTAAACGAACTTCACGTAAGTGGAGCGGTTCGACCTGCGGCATAAGTGCGCGGTCGTCGGCCGTTTGCATAGATTTGGGAGGTCGCTAGAATGGCACGAACGGTAAAAGTCTATTCCACTCCGACGTGAGCGTTTTGTTCGTTGGTGAAGAAGTTTCTCGCCGATCAGGGTGTTCAATATAAAGAGATCGACCTGGCCGCCGATCCGGCAAAGGTAAGTGAGCTGGTAGAGGTATCAGGACAACTGGGAGTTCCGGTTACAGTGATCGGCAACGAGGTAATCATCGGTTTCGACCGGGGGCGATTGGAATCAGCGTTAGCCGCCTTATAACTCATAACCGGATAGCTGGAGAATTAGTCTTGCATGATGTAGTGATAATAGGCGCCGGTCCCGCAGGAATGACCGCCGCCGTGTACGCCGCCCGGAAAAAAATGGATGCACTGGTGCTTACCAATAATATAGGTGGAATGGCCGCATGGAGTGCGGGGATCGAAAATTATATGGGCTATAATTTGATTCCCGGCGCCGAGCTTATGGCTAAATTCGAAGAACAGGTTGAGGAATTCGGCATCCCGATAGAATACCAGCAGGTGGATAAGGTAACCAAGGAAGACTCGTTTTTTAACATCCATATCGTCACAGGAGAGGTAATCCGGGCGAAGAGTGTTATTATGGCCACCGGCAGGTCGCCACGGCGCTTAAATGTACCCGGCGAGAAGGAATTCGTCGGCAGGGGTGTGACCTATTGCGCAACATGCGATGCCCCGCTTTTTAAGAATATGGACGTTGCGGTAATCGGCGGGGGTAACTCGGCGCTCGGCGCTGCTGAACAGCTCATTAAAATCGCAAAGACAGTCAATATCGTCTCGATCGCCGGGTGGAGCGCCGATCCGATAATTCAGGAGAGGGTGCTTCACGCGCCTAATGTGGGGATATACAAAGGCTATGATCTTACTGCAATCGAGGGGCATAATTTTGTCGAGGGCATCAAAATAAAAGCCCGCAAAACAGGCGAGGAGGTCGAGCTTGCCGTACGGGGTGTCTTTTTTGAAATAGGCTCTGCGCCAAGTTCTACGCCTGTGAAAGATCTCGTTGAACTCGACGAAAAGCAAGAAATAATTGTCGACTGCAGTAATAAGACATCCATACCGGGTCTTTTCGCCGCGGGTGATGTCACGAGCGTCCCGCAGAAGCAAATTATCGTAGCGGCGGGTGAGGGCGCGAAAGCGGCGTTATCGGCATACGACTACGTAATCAGGCTACCTGAGGATATCAAGTAAGCCTACCCCGATTATCTCTTAGAGTATGGTTATCTTCTACCGAAGAGCCGTGCGGGCAAAACCCGCCGATCAACCAATGTGTGATGTAGCACTAGTACCGCGACATCCTACTTTCTGTGCATGTCATTCTGAAGGAGCGATTAGCAATTGATTGTCATTCTGAAGGAGCGA
>PFFU01000204.1:593-2776 GCA_002783345.1 Candidatus Aquicultor secundus | reverse complement strand
AGCCGTCCTCCATTAAGAACGACCCATCTATCAGGTAATACACTTGTGGGTCTAAGCGGCCTTAATACGTATGCCGTGCTTTATTGCATCGTTGATCACGCCGCGTGTTTTCGCCAACTTCTCAAATTCCTTTCGCGTGTACGGGAGCGCTTCGAGGAAATAGCTAAGGTTCCAATGCTCGCTTAAAAAAATAAGGCGGCGAGGAAACGGTATATCTGCAAACTTATCATCGATAATAATCAGGTCGACATCACTTGTTTCAATTGCATCGCCTCTTGCCCTCGACCCAAACAGAATCGCCTCCTGAGCATCGATAGCCTTAAGGAATTCTTTTATCTGTTCTATGAGATCTTGAGATTGCTGTTTATCCAATCCAAAACCTCCTTAGACTTCGCGATGGCTTGATCTGCAATCTCTGCATCATAAATGTCGGACGGTTTTCCGACAGCCGCATCAACATATCGGGTAACGGTATAATGAGGATTCAAGAATTGCAGGTGTTCGTTAATTGATTTAGGAATAGCCCAACCAAGCTCGCGTGCCAACTCGGTCAAGTTATGGGATTTAGGAAATGCTTTCTTGAGGACAACAAGATGTGCCGCTTTTAATGCTTTTTCCGTGGCTTGCCTTGCTAGCCAAACAGCATAATTATATCGTGCGCCTTTGAACATGATCTGCGCGCTTTCCAGATCATAGATTGCGTCATCGAGCCATAGCTGGGCTTCTTCTCTCACAAAACACCCGACCCCTTTATCTTTAAAACATTATAACACGATCGACATTTCCAAAAACAGAAAATCAACGTTGGTCAATTGGCTTTTTTCTAGATTACGATTAATATAAATTTTAACCGGACAGTAGTGATCTTGGATCTCAACACCGGGTTACGGCGCGGTGAGCTATTTAACCTTAAATGGGACGACGTTGATTTTAACCGCGCCATACTAACAGTTAGAGGCACTGGTGCGAAAAGCGGGCAAACCAGACACGTCCCGCTAAAAGAGGCAAAGCTATATTCAGCGATATTGCTACGGTCGCGCCGCTACCAGGCCAAACACAAAACCATTGCCCCAGCCCGGATAGGGGCTGAGGCACGCTGAAACAGGGTTGAAACCGTCGAATATACGTGGACGAACCATAATATATAATAGGTTCCGATACCTTTAAATGGACGGGATACCCAAAGCCCGTGCCTGGCGCCCCCAGCAATGGCGGCAGCGCCTTGTTATATTTTCTCTTTGTATTTCCTGAAGCCATCAACCAGTTGCCGGAAAGAGGTGGGTTTGTACTTCTCAAAGCTCTCTTCGTCCACATAAACAAAGTCATAGGTCACATTCGACTGCACCAGGTTGATGTCCTCGCACCATTGCCGCAGCCGTTCCGTCTTGAGCGGCACGTCCAGGTCTTCCCGCCCCTTGGTCTCGACAATGACAATTCGTGCGCCGGATAGCTTGACCAGAAAGTCCGGGTAGTAGTTGGAGATGTCGCCGTGCGCGTTCACATAGTCCAGTTTGAAATGCACCGCCAGGTAGTTTTTTGCGTAGGAAACCACATCGTCGCAGTCTTCCAGGAAGCGGGCGAAAGTGAGTTCAAACCGGCTGTCCCCAATGATACGGTTAAAGACACTCTTCTTCGGGACAAGGTAGCCCTGATCCTTTGCCACAAAGGGGCGCGTTTGCCGCAGCTTGATGGTGTCGCGGATTTCGGCGTCGCCCTTATCCTGCACCGTCAACGCATTGATCGCCTTTTTGAAGGTTTCGAGCAGGGTTTTGGTAGCAGCCAGTTCCGACAGGTTGCGCAGGGTGTTCGGGCTTTCCAGGTCTACCGGCCGGTCAAACAACCGGTCCTGAATAAACGCCTTGACCTTGCCATACAGCACGTCATAACCACGGGGAGCAGATCCCTTGCGGTATTCCAAGCGCAGGTCTTTCATGAGGGCTCGCGCAAAGTAGCCGACGACGCTGCGGTAATCGGCAATGCCCGCCGTGTCGAGGACGGTGGTATGCGTCACCTCGCCGGTGGTAATGTCCTTGAAGACAATCTCCCTTTGTTCTTCCTCGCTGAACTGCCGGTAGGGCACACGCTGATACTCCAGTGCGCCAACGTCCAGCGCGCCAAGGCTCTTATATTCCCGGTAGACGCGGGGGGTCAGCACCGGGATTTCAATATCCAGCGCGTCGATG
>PFFU01000204.1:0-580 GCA_002783345.1 Candidatus Aquicultor secundus | reverse complement strand
TCTCCTTGTCAATCTCCACCACCAGCGGCGTTTTAGCTTGCGTGCCTTCGCCCATCGGCTTGCGCTCCAACACCACGCCTTCCGCCTGGATGGATTCCACAAAATCCATAAAGGCATTCGTGCCAACCACGCTGACATATTCTTCTAGGCCGCCGGGATACATCTTGCGCAAGCCGCGCCCCAGGGTTTGTTCGGGCAGAATGTTGCTTTTCGCGGAATAGGCGCGCAGCCCCACAATTGTGGTTACGTTGCGCACATCCCAGCCCTCTTTGAGGACCATCACCGAGATGATGGCCTTGTAGGGGCTGTCCATCCCGTCAATCGCATTGGCTCGTTCGCGCAGCTTATTCAACTCTTCTTTGCTCTTGCCCGACGTTGATTCGGATATCTCTCCGTTGTTCTTGGTGTGAATCACCAGCACCGCGTCCTTCAAGTCGGGATAGTGATCTTCGAGGTATTCGGCCACGTCATCGCAGTTGCGGGTGTCGTCAGTCATCACAAACAGGATGGCTTTCTTGCCCATCTTTTCATGTTCGGCATACGCCTTGCGCCACTCGATCACGCCCAGGTTAATGTAGTC
>PFFU01000196.1:25132-31031 GCA_002783345.1 Candidatus Aquicultor secundus | reverse complement strand
CTGAACGCCTTTCGAAAGCACGCTCAAGTCCTTTTCCAGCAAGACGATATCGGCCGCCTCTTTAGCAACATCCGCCGCAGTATCAACCGAAATCCCCACGTCTGAGGCATGAAGCGCCGGGCCGTCGTTGATACCGTCGCCTATGTAGCCGACCACGTTCCCGGCCTTCCTTAAAGCAAATAGGATGCGCTCCTTCTGGTTTGGCTCGACCTCCGCAAAGACCTCGGTGTGGTTGACCCTCCTTCGCAGGGCGTTATCGCTCATGTGGTTTAGCTCGCTGCCGGTGACAATGTGCGGGTTAGTTAACCCGACCTGCTTGCTCACACTTGCCGCGACCAGCGCGTTATCCCCGGTGATAATCTTTAGGTCAACCCCCAAATCCTTCATGCGGCCGATTGTTTCGATAATGCCCTTCTTCGGCGGGTCGTACAGCAGAATAAACCCGATGAAGGTCATACCGACCTCAGAGTCTTTGGTAATATCGATGGTCGACCCCACATCCTTGCAGCACACCCCGAGCGTGCGGAAGCCCTCTGCACTGAACTGCTTAAAATGTTCTCTAATCTGCCCGTCGACCTTATGGATATCGACAACCAGTCCATTTGGCAGCTCTGCCTGAGAACACACGTCAAGAATACGTGCCAGCGCGCCTTTCGTCACCATCAGGTGTGCGTCGTCCTTTTCAACCAGCACGCTCAGGCGTTTCCGAATAAAATCGTAGGGGACCTCATCGATCTTTCGATAGGCAGATACATCAAGCTTTTTATGCGTGCGGATCGCCTCGTCGATCGGGTCCATAAAGCTGGTCTCGTAAAACGCATTGAGGTACGAATAGAGAAATACCTTCTCGCTGTCATTGCCGTCGATAGCAAGCGCCCCACGCACACGCACCACGCCCTCGGTTAGCGTACCCGTCTTGTCCGAGCAGAGAACGTTCATGCTGCCGAAATTCTCGATTGCCGCAAGGCGCTTGACGATTACCTTGTTCTGCGCCATTCGTTTTGCGCCGTGGGCCAGGTTTATACTGATAATCGCGGGCAAAAGCTGCGGCGTAAGCCCCACGGCCAACGCGAGCGAAAACAAAAACGAGTCGAGCACCGGGCGGTTCAGGTACACGTTAATGGCAAAAATCGCGACAACCAGCATGAGCGTCACTTCCAGCAAAAAGTATCCGAAGTACTTTACCCCATGCTCAAATTCGGTCTCGGGGGCCTTAAGCTTCAGGCTCTCTGAAACCTTACCGAATTCCGTTTCCCTGCCCGTGCGCACGATAACCGCCTTTGCGCTTCTGCTGACCACATGCGCTCCCATAAACAGGGTGTTTTTGCGCCTGGCAAGGGGCGTATCCGCGGGCACGACCCCCGGCTCTTTTTCCACGGGGTAGGTCTCACCGGTTAACGTCGCCTCATCTACATACAGATCGCTCGATTCAAGTATCAGGCAGTCCCCCGGGATACTGTCCCCCGCCGTTAAAATCGTGATATCACCGGGAACCGCCTCGTCGATCGGGATATCCACCTGTTTACCGCCACGTAAAACCGTTGTTTTCACTTCGACGATTGCAAGCAGCTTCTCAACAGCGTCGGTCGCACCTTTCTCCTGCCAGAACCCTAAGGAACCGCTGATAAAGATAATCGTCATGATGATAAGGGCGGTCACACGGTCCTCGAGGAAAAATGAGAGAACGGCCGCAAACAGCAAAATGATGATTATCGGGCTTTTGAACTGGGATAAAAACAATGTAAACGACCCCATCCGGCGTCGCGATTTGAGCAGGTTCGGGCCGTAGCGCTCGAGCCGCTCGGACGCTTCGGGGGTCATGAGACCGTCGGGGGTCGTATTAAGGTTCCTGAGCGCTTGCTCTGCGGAAACGCTCCAAAATATGGTTAACTGCTCGCTCATAAAAAGCCTATTCTCCTTACATAATAACCAGAGCACCCATCTTTGACTATACGGTAAATGTCACGCTCAACGCCAATTCTTTTCCACGCTATCACGCCGGCTACCCTCCCGGCTTTTCCCCTGGTGCACGCTTTCTCCGTCTACCAAATAACGCGCTGAAAAACGGGAGTACAAGGCTTACCGATACAAGCGTGGCGGCGGTCAAAATACCAAAAATAAGGCGGTTGACCATTGAGTTTACGCGGATTAGCTCTTCATCCAGCCGGGGTTGGTTCGTAACAACCGAAAGCTCGCCCCTTGAAAGCTGCCCTAAAATCCTGCGGAGCTGTCGCGGGGCATTGACGCCGATATCCGCATAATCGAGCAGTGCGCGGGCCGACTTTTTAGCGAGCGCAAACGGAGAGCGCGTTTCTTCCCAAACCCTCCTGGCGAACGGGGTCATGGCCTCGGCGAACTTAAAATTAGGGTCGAGGTGCATAACAAGGCCTTCTTCCATGGAAATTGTCTTGACCAGGAGCGCAAGGTTTGCCGGCATCCGCAGGTTGTGGCGCCGGATAAGCGAGGTTACATCGTTGAGCACGCTGCGGACGTTAATCTCCCTGAGCGATAGCCCAAAATACTTAACGATGATGGAACTGATTTCGCTTCTCAACTCTGCATAGCGCTCGACACGCCCTGCTACCCCGAGATCGATATAGGCATCGATGATGCCGTCGGGGTCCTGGTCGAAAATCGCAATAAAAAGGTCGACGAGGTTCCCTTTCGTATCCTGGTCGACATAGCCCACCATACCGAAATCAACCAGGCCGATTACCCCGCCTTCCATAACGAAAAAGTTGGCCGGATGCGGGTCGGCGTGAAAGAAACCGTGGATGAATATTTGTTCCATAAGCAGATCGGTGCTTCGCGTCGCGATTATCGATGGCTCGAAACCCGCCCTGATGAGGGCGTCCCGGTCGTTGATGCGCAGGCCGGATATACGCTCCATTACAATTACGCTTGAGGTCGTATAATCCCAGGAAATCCGCGGGATATAGACGTGCTCGTCCGCCTCGAAGTTCCTGCGAAAACGGTCGGCGTTGCGGCCTTCCTGCAGATAATCCAGCTCATTAAGAAGTGTTTGAGTAAACTCCCTGGCTATTCCCTCGACATCATAGTTTTTTACAACCGGAAGTCGCCTACTCGCAAGGTTCGCCAGCTCATGGATGATAGCAACATCGATATTGACCTGCTCCTCAACCCCCGGCCGCTTGACCTTGATAACTACTTGTTCGCCGGTCATAAGCGTCGCGGCATGTACCTGGCCGATCGATGCGCTGGCAAGCGGCGTCGCGTCGATGCGTTCAAATATCTGGTCTACGTCGCGACCCAGCTCCATCTCGATCTGCAAGCGGATAGGCTCAAAGTCTACCGGCGGCACACTATCCAGCAGTTTCTCCAGCTCATGGATGTATTCGGGCGGCAGCAAGTCCACCCTGGTACTTAATACCTGCCCGAGTTTAATAAAGGTGGTCCCGAGTTCCTCAAATACCATCCGTACGTGCTCGGCCTGCGTATACGGCTCAACCCGCCGGGGATGCCCAAGGAGCCCCAACTGAAACGGAACAAACCGGGTCAGACCAAGCTGGGTCACCAAGAACCCAAAACCGTGCCTAAGCAGGGCGCTTGTAATCTCCCGATACCGATTTCTATATCTTCGCGAAACAGCCAACCGGCCGATCTGCGGAATAATCCAAGCCACCCGCCACCCCCTTTCTAGCCTTCTTTCATTAATTACCCTATTTAGCTGCTTGGTAACTACAAGGGGGTAAGGCTATCACTATCTCCAATAGTGGCCGAGATAAAAGCAACCGTACGGTATCTTTTCGAGGAGTAACGGCGTAAAGTGTCCGCAGGACCACTATGTGCGCGCAGCACTCAATGTTGCGGTGAATTTAATACAAGCCATAGAATCGGCTTGCAAGTAAAACGCATATGTCGTTAAATTAAGGGAGTAGATAGCAACCGCGCTCCAGGGGTTTTATGACACTTGGCGATGTTTTAACCCAATATCCATCGAGTTTTATTACGGTCGGTACGGCGTTCGCCTTTTTATGGCTTGCGCTGTACGTCTTCCGCGTCAATCCCGAAGACACCGTATCAAAACTGGCTTCCGGCGCTATGGTGACGGTCTTCTTCTACCTCTTCAGCACGTTCATGGTGGGTACGGCCGCATCGAAATCCCAGCTCATCCTCTATCAAAAATCACTCTGGTGGCTACCCTTCGCCCCGGTTCTATGGCTTCATCTCTCGCAAAAAGCAACGCGGCCGCTTCAGGCGGGCGGCGCCGTTGGTCGCCCGCTGGGAACCATTTTGAACGCGGCCCGGTCAAGCGCCGTGACGGGGGCCTTTTATGGAATTGCCGCCCTCTTTCTGCTGGCCGGCGCCTTTACCGATAGCCTCTTTAAGTTCAGCGCACTAACAAATACCGACCTACCGCTTAGATACCATAGTATCCCAACCGGGCCGGGTTACATCCTGTTCACCGCATTCATCTTCCTTATGATATCCATCGCCCTGGCAAACTTCCTTGCCGCCTGGTGGCAGGATAGAAAGCACTCGCAGTTCTTGTGGCTTAGCCTCGGAAGCCTCCTGTTCTGGATGGCCTCGACCGGTTTGTTGATTACCGGCATAACCGGAGCCACGGCGGGCTTTATTACAGGCAACAGAATTATGGCGATAGGAATTGTAATCGTTGCGATCGCAATACTTAAATATAACGCGTTGCTTAAAAAAGAAGCGCTGCAGAAGGACGCGATTTACGTCTCTATCGGCGCACTCGCAATCACTCTCGTGTATGTAGGGGCCGTCTTTATCGGAGAAGGCAGTATTCTTGATGTTCCCGTAGCAATTGTCGCGCTGGTAACTGCGCTCGCCCTTAGCAGCCACATGCTTGCCGACGCCCTCAGAATCTGGTTCAGCCGATTTATCGGAACGAGGTTGGGCCTCTTCACCGAAACCGAAGTCGATAAGATGAAGCACTTTTACAGCGAAGCTTCAAAGGTCAACCGGCAACAAGAGCCGGCAATCGACCTCTTTGACGACGGTGATGCGTCGGTTGACCGGCTCCTCGATCTGCTCACCCCGCGCCAGCGCGAGATAATCACGTTACGGGCGAAAGGTCTCTCAGATAAGCAAATCGCCGACACCCTCGACATAAAACTACCCACGGTTCGCAAACACATCGAGGACATCAAAACCCGCATCGGCTCCCGCGACAAAGCCGACTGCGCCATATACTGCGTAGTAACCGGCCTCCTCACCAAAGACGACCTCCTCGACTGGTTCGACTCGCTCGATATCAACGGAAACGGACACCGGTAAACTTACAACTCTCACTACCTGTCATTCTGACCCTACTGTTTGTCATTCTGACCTTACTGTTTGTCATTCTGACCTCACTGTTTGTCATTCTGAGCGAAGCGAAGAATCTAGAGAGCACCGGCCCAGCAAGTTATTAACCGTCTAAGCTTTTATAGCGATGTGCTGGAACAGATACCTACGAAAACCAACCTTCACTTAAATCTCTCCATATAGGATTCATTGATTCAATAAGGTCGGTCTTCCTTTTCCGTATCCAACCTTTAAGCTGCTTTTCCCTTTCAATAGCACTTTTTATATCCTCGGTAATCTCATAATAGACAAGCCGATTAACATTATACTTCTCAGTAAATCCCTCGACGAGTTTTCTTTTATGCTCAAAAACTCTCCGCTCGAGATTATTAGTAACGCCAATATATAGGGTTTTAGATCTATTGGTCATAATGTAGACGTAATACTGGTTCATAGTAGTTATAGTTCGTCAATGTACTCTCGAGTCCTCTTATTAATTAACAAGCTAGCTAGAATTTTAGCTATACTTATAGGACGCTAGATAAAGCGCATTATCTATCATAGACGATTGAGCCCTAATAACGCTTTACAGTATCTAGATTCTTCGCTTCGCTCAGAATGACAA
>PFFU01000196.1:18387-25106 GCA_002783345.1 Candidatus Aquicultor secundus | reverse complement strand
AATGACAGGTAGCGAAGCGAACGTTTATCAAAGCCCGAAAGCCGTCTGCTTTTATTCTAGTTCCGTCTGCTTTTATCTAGTTATTTCTGCGTATATCCACCCACCTTACCTGTTTGAATTCGCTTGCCTAGCATTTCTACCAACAGACGCCAATGATCTTGGCCCGTAGACTTTACAATAACGGCATCCAAGAGAGGGAGGGCGCGCCAAAGAAAAACAGGGTATCTCTCGCAAATTAATAGTTCGAGGGAGGCGCGCACGCACACGCCAAAGTCTAGCCCCGGGGTCTATAAATTTGGGGTGGGTTGCGAGGCGCGCCCGCACACGCCAAAGTCTACATATCTGGGGGGGGAAGATTATTATGGCAAGAACAAGAAGAACCGGCATCGGAAACGACGGCGGCAGGTCGGCTCAATGCCAATCGGTTCAGATTATCGTTAATCCAAAAACATGCAGAATGGATAAGACCATGCGCGACATCCTCTCGATCAGCGAGCTTGTGACCGGCAGGATACGCGGCATCAGGCTGAAATCAATAGCCGTGAACGATTACTTCGCGGTGGTTAAGGCTGATATCCCAAAAGGATTGGGGCTCGAGGAGATCACCCTGCGGTTCTACGAACTAAAAGGCGCATGGAAAATGAGGGGCTGTGCCTTTTCTGATGAAGAAAAGCCTTCAACAAAACTCCAACATGAGCCCCAAATAATTTTTGAAAAAATTACGAATTAGGTATTGCATACCCTAGGGGGTAGTGGTATATTATATTTACTAAGGCCATCAAGGCACAGAAGCTCCCCGGTATGGGGGTTTCTGTGCGTTTACGGGCAGTTTTTCGTTGCTCGTGTCAGATACCCAACAAGCGGCAAAACTTTACCATATACATACCCCTGTAAAATACCATATTTTACCAATCGCTATCCACTTATTCAGAATGAAACCTTCTTCTAGAAGCCAGAAGAGCAGTAAGCAGTAGGCAGAATAAAACCTTCTTCTTACAGTAGCTAAACTACGCCTAGACGCTACTAAGTGACAATCACAGCTAGTGCACTCGAGATTCTTCGCTATCGCTCAGAATGACACCTAGCAATACTCTTCCTTTAAACCCACACTCTCAACCCACACACTGCCTACTGCATACCGCCTACTACCTACTAAAACACACTTCCTCAACCCACACCCCATTCACCGATTCACCAATTTCTCCTGGATTCCGGCTTCTGACTTCTGGTTTCTGTTCTCCGGCATTTGCTTTTTACTCGCGCCTCTAGTTAAATGAATATGGATGTTGGCGTTAGCAAATAGATCACCCAAGCTATTGCGTCGATTGCACCGGCAAATTACCGACGAACACAGGCAATGCGTTGCCGCCCGCTTCCAAATTATTCGCTCGGGAGGATATCTTGAACACTAGCAGAATCAAACTCATTACGTTCTTTGCATTTGTCGTAGTCTTCTTACTCGCGACCTTCTCAAAATCACTCGTTGTTCTTTATACGGATTGGTTGTGGTTTAAAGAGGTGGGCTATACCTCGGTCTTTTTGGACATCCTCAAGCTAAAATTCACAATAGGGGCTATCGCCGGGTTCGTGTTTTTCGTGTTCCTCTACATCAACATGCTCATCGCTAAGAGGATGGCGCCGGTATTTCCCATGTGGCGCGGCTCGCCGGACGACCCGCTCTACCAAATCCTGAGGTTCTTTAAATCACCGATGTTTATGAGGTTTTTCAACCTGATTCTGCTCGCGGTCGCCGCTGTCGTCGCTTTCGGCGTAGGGGTGCTTGCATCGGCCGACTGGAACCTTGTCCTGCGGTTCATGAACCAAACAGCGTTTGGAATTAAGGACCCGGTATTTAGCCGGGACATCGCGTTTCACGTATTTTCGGTTCCCTTTTATAAGGGAATTATTGGGATAGGTTCCCAGGCACTCATCCTGGCGGTGATTTTAACCGCCCTGGTGCACTGGATTAACGGCAACATATCGTTTCGACCCGGGGGCAAAACATTTGCCCCCCATACCAAAGCACACCTCTCGGTGCTGCTCGGGCTGATAATGATACTGCTCGGGATATCATTTAAGCTTAGCTCATATGACCTATTGCTTTCCAGTGTCGGGGTGGTATTCGGGGCCGGATACACGGACATACATGCGAAACTGCCGGCGCTAAACATCCTCTTTTACTCCTCGATTATCGCGGGCATCATGTTCATGGTTAACATCCACTTCAAGGGATGGAAACTCCCCGCCGCAGGCATCCTCTTTATCATCGCGGTATCGATCGTTGCAAACGGCGTTTATCCCGCCTTGGTGCAACAATATAGCGTCTCACCGAACGAGATCGTAAAAGAAACGCCTTACATCAAACAGGGGATTAAGTTTACGAACCGGGCTTACGGCCTCGATACGATAAAAGAGCAACAGTTTAATGCGGACCAGGGCCTCGATCGGTCGGGGCTTGATAGGAACAAGCAGACCATCGACAATGTCAGGCTCTGGGATTGGCAGCCGCTCGGCAAAACATATAAGCAGATTCAGAGCATACGACTCTACTATGATTTTTCTGACGTGGACATCGACCGCTACCTCATCGACGGCGACCGCCGCCAGGTGGCGATCTCGGCGCGCGAACTCAACACGGATAACCTGCCCGACAACGCAAAGACCTGGCTTAACCAGCACCTTGTCTACACACACGGGTACGGTGTGGTCGCAAACAAGGTAAATGAGTTTACAGAGGAAGGTCTGCCGAAACTGATTGTAAAAGACATTCCGCCGAAAACGGATATCCCGGTCCTTAAAGTCACCAGACCCGAGATCTACTTCGGGGAGGCGACAAACGATTACATTATCGTCGATACTAAAACGCGCGAGTTCGACTATCCGAAGGGTAACGAAAACCAGTACGCCAAGTATGCGGGCGCGGGCGGCATCACGCTCGACAGCCTGGGCAAAAAACTGGCTACCGCCTGGCGTTTTGGCGACCTGCAATTGCTTCTGTCGGATTCCCTAACAGATAAAAGCCGGGTTGTGTTTAATCGCAACATCATCGAGCGCGCCCAACTCATCGCGCCGTTTCTCGAATACGAGGGCGATCCCTATATCGTAATCGACAACGGCAGGCTCTATTGGATGCTCGACGCGTTTACAACGGACAACCATTACCCGTACTCGCACCCCTATGACGAAGCGGGGAACAACTACATTCGCAACTCCGTCAAAGTAGTCATCGATGCCTATAACGGCGATACCAACTATTACGTCTTCGACAAGAAAGACCCGATTATCAGGACCTACGAGAAGGCGTTTCCAAAGCTGTTCAAAGACGGCTCGCAGATGCCCGCCGGTTTGATGGCGCATATTCGCTATCCGGAATCGCTTTTTAGCATCCAGAGCAACATGTTTGCGACCTTCCACATGAACGACCCGCAGGTCTTTTATAATAAGGAGGATCTGTGGAATATCTCGAAAGAGGCGGTCGACGGCGAGCAAAAGAGCATCGCCCCGTACTATATGGAAATGCGCCTGCCGGGCGAGGATAAGACAACGTACCTGATCATGAACACGTTTACGCCGGGCACCAAGAACAACATGATCTCGTGGATGGCGGTCAACTGTGATCCCAAGCAATACGGACAGATGCTGGTCTATATGTTCCCCAAGCAGAAGCTCATCTACGGGCCGATGCAGATCGAGGCACGCATCGACCAGACGCCCGACATTTCGCAAGAGCTAACCCTGTGGAGCCAGAAAGGCTCGCGTGTCGTCAGGGGCAATATATTCGTTATTCCAATCGAGAACTCCATCCTCTATGTCGAGCCGCTTTACCTGCAGTCCGATCAAACGGAGCTGCCCGAGCTTAAACGGGTGATCGTCTCCTACGGCTCCAAGATCGTGATGAAAGAGGATCTTGGATCGGCGCTTGACGCCATCTTCGGCCAGGGTAACGAACCCGGCCAAGATGAGGGGAATAACCAGGGCACGAGCGCTACCGGCACGGTAAACGCACCGTCAACCGCAGCAATACCGGGATCGGTTAAGGATCTGGTAAACCAGGCGTCGAGGCTCTTCGCCGACGCCCAGCAAAAGCAGCGAAACGGCGATTGGGCGGGATACGGCGATGATATGAAGAGGCTTGATAAAGTTCTAACCGAGCTGAAACAGAAAACCGGAAAATAAAGGGGATTAGCAGCAAACGTCAATTAGTTTCAACTGTGAATTATTTGCAATTAACTGAAAATCTTTATCGGTGCTAAGCAAGAGAAGCTCATTCTTAACACAAACCGCAGCAATTAAAGCATCGATTGTTCCAACCTGCACGCCTTTCTTTTTGCAGTCATTCCTGAGCCGTGCTGCCCCAATATAGTCTTCTCGCTCAACCGGCACCATGGGAAATGCCGCTAGATGATCCTTTAGCTGACCAAAGAGCTCCTCACTCGCAACTCCCGACAGAATCTCTTGCAATATAATCCCGATCAAGCATATATACTCACCGGTTTCAATATAATCCTTAAGAAGATCGGCTGCTTTAGAGTTTGCGTCTTTCTTCCTCCTTAAGGCCAGCGACCATACCGACGTATCGACTAAGATTCTCACCTTGCTTCTCTTTCTCTTTTGTAATCATAATCCGGCTCATACTCCACCTGGCCAAAAAGAGAAACAATCTTTTTTTGTTTTCTGCGCTGTATGTATTCGACTAAAGCCTCATTTACGGTGTCTTTCTTTGTTTTCTTGCCGCCGAGTTTTTGAGCTTCTTCTAGTAGTTGCTGGTCGATTGCCAAATTTGTAGCCATAATCATCACCTCACACATTATTCTACACATATTGCTACACATAATACAACGGTAATTTTCAGTGAATGTGGAGTGAAATTCTGCAGTCCTTCAAGTCTCCTTAAGCATCAGGGAATAGCGCTTTCCCGTAACGATCGGCAGATTTAAGAAAAACCGCTCTACAAAGCGGTTTTTAAAAAGTCTTGAAACGCATCCCCGGATTCTCATTTATTCAAACTATATACAGAAATTGCCAGTTTGATTGCTTAGAATTTTACGGCTTGTTATTAGAAGGAATTCGGATAACTTGCTACAGTAACACTCTCTCCGTTTTTTCGGGGACTAGGGCCAGAGGATAGTTTTACAGATCAAAAAATAATCGTCTACTTGGGACCGCTTGGATCAATGATCAGCAAGACACGACAAATGGTTTACCATCATGAGTACATATAACCTCGACCAAAGATTTCATCCAAGCACGTATATCGATTAGCTGATGAACGACAATTAAAATTACCGGTAGGAAGAAATAATTGACGTCGGACAATTAGCTTTCCTAAAACATTGGAAGCCGTGCTGGGCATGATAAAAAACTGGGCTGGAGTCATTTGCTAACTGTCAAGTAAGCTCTTAACTCTTTGAGATTACATATAATTAAACAGAAAAGAACCACCATTTTAACCGAAAATGATGGTTCTTTTTGTCTTAAGGTATTGTGCTTAATTCTGTAAGTCTGGTCTCTTGTTGAGATTCTTTAAACCCTGAGGATCGCTAGATGTAACTACAAGGGAAATCATAGCACCGGTCTCTGCATCATAAGCAGCCGTAACTGTCGCTTTCTCAACAGGCTGACCGTCAACATTATGGGTTTTATCAAATTTAGAAATCAAAACCCATACAATACGATTTGGGTCGATGTCATGTCTAAGCATTGGGTCGATTCCCATATCAAAATACTCTTTGTAAGTCATTAAGCTTTTTAACGTATATTTACCGCCCTTTTTTGCAATATCCGCTTCAGAGACATAACCGGGCAGTTTATCCACGTTCTTCAACTTATTGTTACTTATATCTTTGTTTGCTTTGTACGAGACATCCACAAGCTTAACTTCTTTATTATCTGGATCCTTTGTTGGTGTTACTTTTTCTAATACAGCTTTTGCAGAGTCGTATCTTGACCCTAAATGCGCATAAGCTTGGGAGGTGAGAATTAATAATAGTAAACTGGCTACCGCCAAAATAGCTCTTTTCTTCACTGCTGAATCCACATCCTTTCTTAGTGACTAATAGACCTTGATCCTATTGTATGAAGATTCAAAGATAGCCGCATATCCAGCATGGCTGTTATAGCCGACTATACCGCCAATATCCTTCCAGAAATGCCATGTGCCTGAGTACATTACATTTAGATCTGTCATATAGCTCGGTGTGCTTATCGATTGGGCTGCGTTATTTGATGTCCCCCATTCAACGCCAGCATCAATTCTACCTACGTTTGAAGGGGTAGAATTGAGATAACTGCCCAGAACCGATCCATCCGTTCGCATCTGCGCAGCTGAGCCTGTGCGCAAATCGACGCCCATTGAATGATTCTGACCTGCAGCCCATCCACGGCTTTGAAAAGGAGTTAGCGAAAAAGAGCTTGAAGTTGCCCTTGCAGTAAACAAGCCGGTGTAAGGATAAGTATAATTTGGCGTACCATCGCTATTGAAACCGTAGCCACTATGAAAACCCATCTCCACCCATTGACTCGTATCGTTGTTAATAGTAAACCAATATTCCCAGTTGATCTTGTTTTCCGTGCCGTTCGCCCATACCGAGTTTAAGGTGGGAAGCGTGGTGTACAGGAAAAAATTATTGTAAGAACTCTGTTGTGGTAAGCCTTGCTGACTCCAAGTTTTTGTTTGAGATGCAAGGGCTGATGAATTGAACATTAGCAAGATAGAAACG
>PFFU01000196.1:12493-18363 GCA_002783345.1 Candidatus Aquicultor secundus | reverse complement strand
TTCTTCAACATGTACTCCTCCTTTGTGTCGTCATCTACATAGCTCCTTACCATGAATCAGGGTTAACAGCGAACCATAGAACCACCTACCTTTAACATTTGTTATTCGAATCGTCCATCATGATAACCAAAACGCCATCTAAAGAATTATCGAATATGATAACCAGCGCTTAGTTAAAACAGTATTTATTACGCCATCATTATCGCAGCTTGTTATACACTATGGTTGTTGTTTTTGCGAATATTATTACGAACTAATTATTATTTGTCAAGTAGTATTAGCTTTCGGTGTGTCGGCGAAATAATGTACTTTGCTTCTGCAGTAGAAAAAGAGTATCCTCAAGATAATAGATAAGGTATAGGCTTAAGCCTATACCGACTTTGCACCCATTGAGCTTCTAGTCTAGTTAGAGTTTTTTACAACAAAGGAGTATTGTGTTGAAGAAATCATTGGTTGGAGTATTATTAACTAGTATTGCGATAATATTTGTAATACTAGCTGGATGCACATCTACAAGGCCTGAAAAGGTAGTAAAGCTAAATACGGTAAAAGTGAGCACTCAAGAAAGGCCATCATATAATACTTGCATAGCCTGGAATGATGGAATCTATGGCTTAGCTAATGAAATTGTTCCTATCAGAAGTATTGGTAAGGAGATAGGTAGGACAATACGAAACATAAGCCCAAGACCAGAAAGAAATGGTGATGTTGCTAGTCCTTATGCTGACGGTAGGTTAGTGGTTCCGAACGGGGCAAAGTTATGCCTTATAAGAGGGATAAGCAAAAATGAAGCAATAGCAGTGGAAATATCAGAAGGCAGGTTTCAGAAAGCAATAAAAGTAGGAATGCTAGAGAAAAAAACCGGAGTGAACTGACCTGTCCCCGAAAATTGTGCCACCCTACAGTTGATTTGAGAAGTCATTTGCCATAGCTATGAATATTATGGGTTCTTCTAAGAGCTAGTAATCGATAGCAGCAGCCCATAACCATACCCCCACAACTGTACCCAAATCAGCGAAATACCGCACTACAAAGCGGTTTCTCTATAAGTCATTTTGCACTCAAAATACATCCCCGGGTTGGATGCCAACTTTTGCGCGTTGAGGTTCTGGCGCTTAGTCAAAAGCCGGCTCGTCTTCAGGCATCAAAACAGCCTGCTCTACAAGCATCTCAGCCCCCGCCTCCTGCACTGCAGGACGTTCGTTATGGGTTTTGCGGAGCGCGATTTCCTTCATAAAGAACATGAGTAAGACACCGGCTATCATAATAAACGCAGCGATATGGTAGATGCTGGTTATACTATCGGAGAGCGCAAGGCGTAGGTCCCCCAATATAACCATGAACGGTTTTTGCGCCACGGGCGGAAGCTTAGCCATAACGCTTTTAAGGTTGCCGACGTTCATCATCATTTTCGGGTCCTGCAGGCCTTGAATCAGCGGCTTCGGCAACATCTGCAGTGTCTGAACGTGTTTTGACAGCAGGTCGCCCATCTCGATTTTGAGGTTATTATTCATAATGCTTCCCATGATCGCAACGCCAACGGTGCCGCCGATCGAGCGGAAGAACTGTGTCGCTGCCGAGACAACCCCAAGTTTATTGTGCGGGAAGGCATTCTGAACCGCGATTGAAAAGATCGGGAACGTCACCCCAAGGCCGCCGCCCAGCAAAATCATATCCCGCACGACTTCAGAATTCTGCGTATGCACGGTCATGGTCGACAGCAAATACATGCCAAAAGTTGAGGTAGCAAGGCCCAAAATACCTAGTATCTTGTACTTACCGGTCCGAGACATAATCTGGCCGGTGATAGTGCTCGCTACAACCGATGACATCATCATCGGGAAGAGCAAGAGGCCGGAGTTGGTCGCGGTTTTGCCGATAACCCCCTGAATAAAAATCGGGATATACGCGACCGTCCCAAACATACCCAAACCGGTGATAAACAGGATCGCCATTGATACGCTAAATATCCGGTTTTTGAACAAGTTCAGTGCAATGATCGGTTCCTCTGCCCTGCTCTCAACAAAAAGAAACGCGATTAACATAACCGCCGCTACAGAGAAGAGAGCGATGATCTTGGTTGAGCCCCACGGATATTCCGAACCGCCCCAGACAAGGGCAAGCAAGAGCGGGATAATACTGCCGAGAAGCGCGGCCGAACCCCACCAGTCGATCTTTCGTCCCTTATGCCCGGCGATAACCGGCATAACTTTCATAAATACCAAAACCGCCAGGATGCCAAATGGGATATTGATGTAGAAATTCCAACGCCAGCTCATGTGATCGGTTATGTATCCACCGGCAAGCGGCCCAAGAATGCTGGCCAGCCCGAACACGGCGCCCATGATTCCGCCCCACTTGCCTCGCTCGGCAGGAGGGAAGATATCGCCGATAATCGCAATCGCGTTCGCCATCATCGCTCCTCCACCAATACCCTGTAGACCGCGGAAAATAATGAGTTGGGTCATTGATTGAGACAACCCCGAAAGTGCCGAACCAAGGATAAATATTATAATACCGCTAATAAAAAACCATTTACGCCCATATATATCGGAGAGCTTACCATAGATAGGGACCACTGCCGTCGAGCCAAGCATGTAAGAGGTGAACACCCATGAGAGCATGTTGAGCCCGCCAAGCTCGCTTACGATCCGCGGCATCGCCGTTCCTACTATCGTCTGATCAAGCGCCCCAAGAAGCATTCCTAAAAAGACGCCGACCATTATAAGAATTTTCTGCCTGTTTGGGATTGTTTCCATCCTATTACCTCTCGAATCTACTGTTAGTCGTTCTCTGCCCGGTTTATCAGTTGCTCGATGCTCTGCGCCTTATTGGTAAGATGCTTTACCAGCCGACCAAGTTCTTCAGCCTTTACCATAAATAGCCCCGATTGATTTGGGCCGGCAAAGAAAAGAAGTTTGCTGCCCGGTTCGATCCCCATAGCCCGTCGTGCTTCGGCCGGTATTGCGACCTGGCCACGCTCGCCGACTGTGGCGGTGCCCAGAAATGAGTGTTCGTGATCGTGCATGATATTCCCTTCTTTACATGTATTTTCATGCGTATCTCAGCAGAATAACGCGTTTCCTATCGACCGTCAATAAAATATCCTTATTTTCCTGGGTTTTTCACTATTGCACAAATTACAAAGTTAGTTATAAATTACTTAAACTAACCGATACCGTGCCGATACTTACTAAAATATTTACTAAGATACTTACTAACGATCTTACTAACGAACTAAGTCTGAAAGGATAGTAAGTCATGCCTAAAGGCACTACCAAGAAAAGCGGCAAGTGCGAGCACGTTAGAGATCTATCCTTGCGCTTGGGCAAGATTCTTAATAGCTCGGCTAATGAAATATATGTATTCGATACCAAGACGCTGCATTTTGTCCAGGTAAACCAGGGTGCGTGCGAAAACCTCGGTTATACCATGGAGGAGCTTACTAAGCTTACACCGCTTGATCTAAAGCCGGAGTTTACCCCCGAAACCTTCGAGTTCCTGGTAAAGCCGTTGCGGGACGGAACAACCCCCGTTGTAGTGTTTGAGACCCTACACAAGCGCAAAGATACTACACTCTACCCGGTTGAAGTCAGGCTCGAACTCTCACATGCCGAGCAACAGCCGCTTTTTGTGGCGGTTATACAAGATGTAATAACGCGGAAGTCTGCAGAGAACCTACTAAGGGATAGCGAAGAGCGATATCGCCGTCTCGTTGAACTCTCGCCTGATGTCATTGCAGTTCACAGCGAGGGCAAAATCGTCTATATAAACCCGGTCGGGGCCAGGCTCTTCGGCGCGAGAAAACCTGGCGATTTGCTTGGGAAACCGGTGCTTAGCTTGGTTCACCCGGATTTCCATGAAACCGTGAAAGACCGCGTGCAGCAGATGCAGCACGGTAAAGCCGTAGGGCTGACCGAGGAAAAATTCATCAGGCTTGACGGGCGGATAATCGATGTTGAAGTCGCCGCTACGCCCGTTATCTTCCAGGGGAAACCGGCTGTGCAGGTTTTCGTCCGTGATATCGGGCAGCGCAAGCGCACTGAGGCGGCATTACGTGAGGCTAAAGACCGTCTTGAACAGCTCTATACCGTTATCCCGAGCGCACTATTTACAGTGGATAAAGACAGTAGGGTAACCAGTTTTAATAAAAAGGCCGAGGAGCTGACCGGCTATAGCGCAGAAGAAACTATCGGCAACAAGTGCACGCTCTTTGCCCTTCATCCGTGCGCAAAAAGTTGCGGTTTGAACTCCCCCCACGTTGTAAAGCCGTTTATGGGTAGGGAGTGCACGATAAAAAGAAAAGACGGAGAGGTGCGCGCAATCTCGAAAAACGCGGATCTCTTGCGCGATGTAGACGGCCAGGTAATGGGTGGGGTCGAGAGCTTTGAGGATATCACCGAGCGTAAAAAAGCTGAAGAGATGCTCAACTCGATGGCCTATTACGACTCGCTAACCGGCCTTTCCAACAGAATATTATTTAACGACCGCCTCGGGCTGGCGCTGGCGCAAGCTCGCCGTACTAAGGAAATGCTTGCAGTCCTCTATATCGACCTTGATAATTTTAAAGCTATTAACGATACCCTCGGACATGCCGTTGGAGACCGGCTTCTGCAACTGGTTGGCAGACGACTTAAAGACTGCTTACGCGATGGAGACACAATCGCCCGGCTCGGCGGTGATGAGTTCGTCGTATTGCTACCACAGATACGGTGTGCAGAAGATGCCACCGTGGTAGCTACAAAGTTGCTCGAATCGTTTGGCTTACCGTTTGATCTCGACAACAACGAACTATTCATAACCACCAGCATCGGTATCAGCCTTTACCCGTATGACGGCGATGATACCGAGACAATGCTGAAAAACGCAGATACCGCCCTCTACCGGGCTAAAGAGCACGGGAAGAACAACTACCAGCTCTATACGTCGGCCATGAACGCCAAGGCTTTTGAGAGACTGGCGCTTGAAAACAGCATGCGAAGAGCGCTTGACAGGGAAGAGTTCGTCGTGTATTACCAGCCGCAAGTGAACCTTGCCACAGGGCAAATCGTCGGCATGGAGGCCCTGTTGCGCTGGCAACACCCCGATCTGGGTTTGGTATACCCATCGGAATTCATTGGTCTTGCCGAGGAAACCGGGCTTATCATCTCGATCGGTGATTTTGCGCTTAGAACTGCCTGCAAACAAAACAAAGCCTGGCAGGATGCCGGTCACCCGCCGGTACGGATAGCGGTAAACCTCTCGGCAAAGCAGTTCTACCAGCAAAATCTAGATGATACCATTGCCCAAGCGCTAGACGATACGAACTTGCACCCAAAATTCTTAGAGCTTGAAATTACCGAGAGCGTCGTCATGAAAGATACGACGAGCGTTTCAGCCAGCCTCTACAAGTTAAAAGACATGGGTATACAGGTAACTATCGACGATTTCGGTACCGGCTATTCCTCGCTTAGCTACCTAAAGCGCTTTCCAATAGACGGGCTTAAAATCGATCGCGTATTTATAAGGAACCTTACTACCGATCCAAACGATGCGGCCATCGCAAAGGCAATTATTGCCATGGCCAAAAGCCTTAACTTGCGGGTTGTTGCGGAGGGTGTGGAAACAACGGATCAGCTAGAGTTCTTGCGCTCGCTCAAATGTGATGAGATACAGGGCTACCTTATAAGCCGTCCGGTTCCTGCGGACGAGGCAACAGCGCTTTTAGTAGAGAGTAAGCAGCGCTGTGCCTAGTATTGCCCGGTCTTACCGGGAGAACCCCTTTTTTTAAAGTGCATGCCGGTACCCTGCGTGGTTTTTAACGAAAAACCCTATCTCTTTTTAGCAAGGTAAAACTGCTTTGTTGGTGGGCTGGTAATAGTGACCTATAA
>PFFU01000196.1:5570-12457 GCA_002783345.1 Candidatus Aquicultor secundus | reverse complement strand
TTATTCCGGCGGCTAGATTTGGTATTATTTGTATGCTTAGGTAATCTTATTGTCAATTACAACCCAGCCAGAAGCTCACACTTTAAGTGGTTATTATAATAACAATCTAACAGATAGGTGGCCTGCGATCATATGAGAAAGAATAACTGTTGCCAGAAGAGAAGAAAATCCAGTAGGTGTAGAAGTATCGTTGGATTTGGCCTGATAGGGTTGCTCTTGTCCGTCCTGGGGTTTTTAGTCGTTTCAAATTACAAAAACGTCGGCAAAGAGCCACAGGCTGAAGAACAAAACATCCTGTATCTGCCCCTTAGCTAGGGCAGAGCCGGCACTACTCCGCTTCCTGGCTCTCATATTTCTGTTTCAGCTCGGCCATAACCGCCGGCTCGGCAAGCGTGGATACGTCACCCGGTGCGCGACCGCTCGCTATATCTCGTAAAAGCCTGCGCATGATCTTACCCGAGCGTGTTTTTGGCAGTTCGCTGACAAAGATAACCGTTTCAGGCACAGCTATGGGTCCGATCTTCTTTCGGACGTGGGCCCGAAGTTCTTGCTGCATCTGCGGTGTGCCTTCCTGCCCCTCTTTAAGGATTACAAATGCAGCGATGGCTTCACCCTTAATCTCGTGCGGGATGCCGATTACCGCAGCTTCAGCAACAGCTTGGTGATCGACCAATGCCGACTCCACTTCCGCCGTGCTTATCCTGTGACCGGCGACCTTGATAATGTCGTCGACCCTTCCTAGAATCCAGAAGTAGCCGTCTTCATCCAGTTTGGCGCCGTCACCGGTTAAGTACTTACCCGGGAATCTGCTCCAGTACGTCTCTATGTATCGCTGTTCGTCCTTGTAGAGGGTTCGAAGCATCGCCGGCCATGGTTTTGTGAGAACCAGGTAGCCGCTACCTCCCGGCTTCACGGGGTTTCCGTGCTCATCGACAACCTCGGCCCCGGTACCCGGAAACGGATGCGCGACAGAACCCGGCTTACAGACAGTAACGCCCGGAAGCGGTGTTAGTATAACCTGGCCGGTCTCCGTCTGCCACCAGGTATCGACTATCGGGCACCCCTCGTTGCCGACGTACTTGTAGTACCATACCCAGGCCTCGGGGTTGATCGGCTCCCCGACCGTACCGAGAAGACGCAATGAGGACAAGTCGTACTGCTCGAGCCACGCGGTACCCCACTTTATAAAGCTTCGGATTGCCGTCGGCGCCGTGTACAAAATCGAGACCTTATGTTTTTCGATGATGCTCCACCAGCGGCCCCTACCCGGATAATCAGGCGCCCCCTCATACATAACCTGTGTGGCCCCGTTTAAGAGCGGTCCATATATAATATAGCTATGGCCGGTAATCCAGCCAACGTCGGCCGTGCACCAGAATACGTCTTCGGGCTTGTAATCGAAGATATATTTAAATGTGGTATACACTCCCGTCAGGTATCCGCCGGTTGTATGCACTACTCCCTTGGGCTTGCCGGTAGTGCCCGAGCTATACAATAAAAAAAGCATGTCCTCTGCATCCATCTGCTCCGGTTTGCAGTACTCTTCAGCACCGCTCACCACATCGTGGTACCAATAATCACGGCCTTGCCTCATGGCTGTCCTGAGTATATCGCCGACCCGCCTAACTACAACTACGCTCTCGATTGTTGGGGTATCCTTCAATATCTCATCTGCGGATTGCTTTAGCGGGATCACCTTTCCCCTGCGATACCCGCCGTCTACGGTAATCAGAAGCTTGGCCTCGGCATCGTTAATTCGCTCGCGGAGCGCCTCGGCGCTGAAACCGCCGAAAACAACCGAATGGGGTGCACCGATGCGAGCGCATGCAAGCATTGCAATCACGATCTCGGGAATCATCGGCATGTAAATCGTGACCCGATCGCTTTTCTTGACCCCCAATTTCTTAAGAGCATTTGCGAACGCATTAACCTCGCGGTAGAGATCAAAATAGGTGATGGTGCGCTGCTCGCCGGGTTCACCTTCCCAGATAATAGCCGTTTTATCCCGCGACGGACCACCGATGTGGCGATCTAAGCAGTTGTAGGATGCATTTATTTTTCCGCCTACGAACCATTTCGCGAACGGCAGATTCCACTCTAAGACTTTATCCCATCGCTCGAACCAATGAAGTTCTGATGCCGTTCGTGCCCAAAACGCTTCCGGGTCTTCACCCTCTTTATAGATTTCTGAAGTCGCGACGGCAGCCTTTTTAAAACTCTCCGGCGGTGGGAAGAGCCTCTTCTCCTGCAACAAGCTTTCAAGTGTTTCATTATTATCGCTCATATGACCCCTACTACCGTCTGTTTGGCATGAAGGCGATGCTTGATATTATTTTTACCCATAATAGAAATCAACTATTACTACAGGTAACAATGACCGTCACTTAAGCTCGCCAACATCATGTGGCCGGCCGTACTTATCCTGGTAGGAGTCTGGCTGATTTTCAGGCAGCTCTATAGACGATAAAATGGTAATCGCGCTTATTCCTCTTGCTCTTCGCCTTCTTCTTCTTCGCCTTCCGTGTGAAACTCCCACATGCGGCGGCGCATCTCCATCGCGCGCTTCATATAGTCGATCTTCATGCGCCTTTTTTCTTCGGCGAAATTTACGATCTCGTCGGCCATTTTATCCAGGTCGTCGCCGTATTTTTTGTCCATCTTGGCCTTGATCTTTTCGTAAAGCAGCTCTTTCTTTGCGATTTTTGCCATCATCATGGGGTCCTTACGGCGGTGTTCCATACCACCCATCATGTCCGCGCCGTACCCGCACACCGGACACATCCCGTGCCCATGCATACCCATCGGCATCATGCCCATCGGGCCGCCCATCATCCCCATCGGCATACCGCCCATTTCTCCCATCATTCCCATTCCTGGCCCCATACCGTGCCTACATCTATGGCCACCCATATGGTGTCCGTAGCCCATTTTTCCTCCGTGTGTCATATCCACACCTCCTGACATGTTTCTACCCGTTTGTAAATTAGCAAAACTTTAATTGTGACAGCATCTGAGCACTACACTGTCTGGTGCCTGTCTTGAGTACTTGAGTATTTCCCTTTGTCTGTTCGCTAAACATTCAGCGAGTGCAACTCATCAAGTACCAGCTGGCAAACACGTCTTGCTGCAGTGGCAACCGGCGGGGTAAGCTCGCTATCCCTTGGTCGCACATCACCGACCTGAACGCCAAAAACGATCACTTCAGGATTTGCGCCGGTAAGCCGTGCGTTGGTTACGAGATACGCCACACCCATCCCGTGGATATTATTTGAGCGGAGGTTTAGCACGCCGGCCTCATCCGGGTTGAACCTGAAAATCGTACCGGGCTCGGCTTCGGTTGCGATCGAGTCGACCACGATAACGATATCCGAATCGCGGAAGTGCTTTACCAGACCCATGCCCGCGGTCTCACCAACGATCATGGTAACATTGGGCTCATCGATTTCAGCGGATAAGTCCCGCACAACGGCAGCCCCAACGCCATCATCACCCATTAAGGTATTGCCGATACCCAGCACCGTTATCTTCGGCTTTTGGCGTGAATTCATCGTTACTACCGCTCCTCACCGCCATCGCTCATCGTTACTTCACGGGGCTCCCGGTAAAAGAACATAAGCGGCAGCTCCGGTCTCGCCTCGATAAGCACCAGATAACTGTGTAAAACAATAATCACGATAAACAGCCAGGCGACTATATAGTGGATTATCCGCACGATAATCGGGCCCCCCAAAGCATATGTTAACGGTGAGAAGAACGCGAGGGTAGGGGTCCATTGTTCAAACCCGGTTATTATCTGAATAATCGACAACAGAAACAACACCGCATAAGTTCCCTTTTGCAGGGGATTGTATTTTAGTGTCCTGGGATGGGTCCTGCGCAGGAACAAGTGGAATTTTAGCGACTCCAGGGTTTTGCCCCTGTTCTCCTTTTGGGGTAAGAAAAATATGTAATCCGGCATCTTGCGCCGGGAGCCCGTAGGGGCCGAGCCGCGACCAAAAAACGCCCAGTAAAACCGAATCACACCGGTCGAGATCAATATCCAGGCGGCGATAAGATGGACGGTTCTATTCGTCTGCATCGAACCCGAGTAAAACGGTGAATGTATGAAAAACCCGGTGAAAACCAGCGTTATCAAAGCCACCGAGTGCACAAAGTGTGTTACCACGGCTGTGAGGGGGTGTTCCTCCCGCGTGGCGCGTCCCAGCCGCCCTTGCCGATGCCGCTCCCCGGTATCGGCTTCGCCGTAAACACCTTGGTGTTGCCCTTCTTTATGTTATCCAGCAGTTCGTCGGCCCAGCGAAGCGCGTTATCGGCATTTACCTTAGCTTTTAGAACACGTGCCGCAATACGGCCTAAATCGGACATCAGGATTCCAACATTGCCCGGCTGACCGATGGCCTTAAGCGCATCATCGACCGCTTTTTTAGTATCCGGGCGCCCGGCAAGATGGGCGACCAACATTTGCGCGAGCGGACCCACCTCCATCGGCCTGTTATCGTCGCCGTACCGTACCGCCTGCGTCCAGTCGTACTTGCCTTTCACTGGGCCCTTGTTATCAAGGGGATCGATCCCGGTGTAGTTTATCGGCTCCTGGCCTGAATCGAGGGGGTGTTTGCCGCCGCCAACCTTATCGTCAAACCAGGAGAACTTGGTATACATCCTCGTCTGATCCGGGTCGGGCTTATGCAGAGTGAGCTTGCCGTCAAAGATCGCACCCCTCGGGAAGAGGCGATCGAACGGGGCAATGGCAATAAGATCGGGAACCATCACATCGTTAACGAACGCCTGCACCTGCTCCATGCGGCCCCTATAAACTTGAGGAAATCCCTTCGCGTCAACCGGGGAAATACCGTTATTTCTTCCTCTGACATTGCTCCACCTCCATTAAAAACGAGTAGCAGGCATACGTTTAACCGTAATGGGTTCACCTATGCGGCTCATTGGTTTTACGTAATATCGCCGCTTATATACCCTACCGGCAAGTTTTTTACGCACCTCGGGTTCCTGTAAAGGTAAAGAGATAGCAACGAGTATCTCTATCCACCGTTTTTTGCTACAGTATCAAAAAGCAAGGAACCACAAGAAGGTCGTTATGGGCGCCGATTCTAATATCTACGTTATAAAAATTTACTGTTCGAAGTGCAATACATTCTTGTACAAGTACAGGAAGCGGACGAATGGGTTCCTGGTCAAGTGCTATATGGATAGAATTCTTGAAGACGGCACGAACGGCGATCTCAAGTGCCCGAGCTGCGGCCAAGAATTTGCCAGGTTTAAGATCATGAAGAACAAACCGGCCCACAAAATTATCAGGGGGAAGGTTTTTATCAAAGGCCACCTGAAAAAGTAACAGGTACCCTCTCTATCCCTTCTCTGCGACTTTTCTTGTTTCCACCCAAAATGTAAACACAAATGCGATAGCGACCGCGAAGAGCCACTGCCCGGCGTTTAAATAGGTAAGCTTCAAAGCTGGGTGAAGAAACGGGGTGGCAATTGCTATTATCAAAAAGCCGATAGCGCCGATTGCCCATACATCCATGGGCCTGTTTGAGAAAAGGCCGAAGCTTGAAAGGGGCTGCCGGTCCGATCTCATATTAAAGGCCAGGAAGATATGGCCGAACATCCAGGCGGCGAAGGCCGAGCTTTGGGCAACCAGGGTGTTTCCGGTTGTAAAGTTGGTGACCAGATACACGGTCGAAACGGCAAGGAACAGGGATATGGCGCCGAGGACGATCGTGCGAAGCATAGGGCGGTCCATAAAACGCTGATTGGGGTTGCGAGGAGGTTGCGTCATCAGGTCTTTCTCGCCCGGCTCCGCGACGAACGCGGCAGAGGCGCCGAGATCCATAAATAGCTCGAGGACGATAATCTGGATGGGCGCAAATGGAAGTGGGATACCGAGCAGTACGGGGAGCAGGAAAATCGACATCAAGCCCAACTTGACCGCGAGGTAATACCGCACACCTTTTCGCAGGTTGTCATACATCCTGCGCCCGCTTTGCACGGCAAAGGCAATGGTGGAAAAATCATCGTTAGTCAAAATCATATCGGCCGCTTCTCGGGCGACATCGGTTCCCGTCTCTCCCATCGCGATACCGGTTGCTCTGCCGATACCGCCTGTTCTTTCAGCCGTTCCGGTCTTTGCTCAGGTGTCTGGCCCGGCATTTCTTCAGGTAACGGGTTTCTTGAAGCCATACTTTGCACTCCGTTTTATGCCTTCGAGTTCTTACTTCTTACTATATTGGATATCATCCGGCTAAGTCGCTGATGGATAGGTATCGGGGGGCTCGTCTATCTTGGGATTTATGGGTAACGGGTTGAGAGCTGAGGTCTTGTCGATATATAAAAACGCGTCGTACCGGTCGCGCAAGGCGGTTGGGGTATAGGTGGCAAACTCCGCATTGGGATCGTATACCACACCTATCCCCCTATGGTCCCGCATCTGTGAGAAAAACTGCGATTCCTGCCGGTTCGCCGCAAACAATACCAGCCGGTTCCCCCCATCAAAGCCGTGAAACAGGTGCTCCCAGCTATCGAACATCGCGGGCGGCAGGGGCATCTGCTTCATAGGGGCATCCCAATCGTCGGCCGCGATAAGGCTGCCCTCATAGGAGCCGAATCCCACCAGGTACGTCCTCTCGGCCCCAAGCGCACCCCGCACGATCTGTCCGATACTGGTCTGGCCGGTATCGACCATATCTGTGGCCTGGGCATCCCCTGCATGGGTGTTATGGGCCCAAATTATTCCCTTCGGATCGGTAGTTCTTTCATAAAAATCCATAAGGCGAAAGAACGTGTTGGCCATGTGCCCCTCGCGCACGTTCCAGGCATCCGGGTCGCCGCTAAGCATCGCCCGGTAATAGCGCTCGGCATCGATTGCGACCAGG
>PFFU01000196.1:0-5534 GCA_002783345.1 Candidatus Aquicultor secundus | reverse complement strand
GAATCTAACCACTTCATCCTCTTGCGGCTCGGGCACCAGACCCACGCCCCAGGCATGACCTTCGATGTTGCGGCGGGAGGGCTCGAACTTTCGATAGATCTGCTTCACAGCGTTTGCCGCATCCGGAATGGTGTCTTCCAGGTACTTTACTGCGGCTCGAAGCGATTCCCAAAGGCTGTAGACATCAAGTCCGTAAAAGCCGACCTGCCGCTCGCCTGATTGATTCGCGTTGTGTTCTTTTAACCACTTTATGAATTCTTCTACCTCTGAATTCGCCCATAACCACGTAGGCCAGCGGTTAAACGCCCGCAAAACATCCCGCCCGCTTTGATCCGGTTCAGCGGCGCCTTTCACGTAGCGGTTCACCTGATAGCATGCTGGCCAATCGCTTTCGACTGCGACAAAGCAAAACCCTTTCTCTTCGATTAACCGCCGGGTTATCATGGCCCTCCACTTGTAAAACTCGCTGGTGCCATGGGTCGCGGTACCGATCAAGACGGCCTGGGTATCGCCGGCTTGCTCAATTAAAGGGTCGAGATCGCTTTCGTTTTCAAGCGAATACGAGATAGTTCTTAAGGCATCCATCACATCCATCATGTTTATTAGATACCCAAAATAGCTTACGGGCTCTCATGGATCATCATAACAAATAACCTTTTCTGAAGCTGGCACAAGCGCACAAACATTGCTAAAACACCTAGTTAGGGAGTATCCTAGTATATAAAAGGAAATGCCTAGGAGGAAGTTCAATGGCCAGTATTCAAAGACCCCCGCGCTCTGCATGGAGGGCAATGCTCGAAAGTGCGTTTTACGCTAATTCTGTGAGAAAGACGACCATCCCAGAACTTTACGAGCTGGCATTGAAACAATCCGAAGTCATGGCAACATCCCAACCTTTCTATAAACCGGAGCAGTTCGACCTTCCTGCGGATGCAAAAATCCTCGTTTCTAACGACGGGGGAATCGTCGGGCGCACGGCACGAGCCAGGCGACTTGTACGGCAGATGGGGGCAGAGAAGGGCGAGTATCTGCGGATACTAAGTGAGGCCGTCTACCAGCTCAACAAACGCGAGGGACTATGGCTCGAGGCCATCGTCGGCCTTCATCCCGATTTTGCGATTAAAGCCAACCTTATTAGCCCTGCGACCGATGCAAAGAACATGTTCGACTGGGGGATTAACTTTGCGCCATGGATGAAACCCTGGATGGATATGTACAACGATTCCAGACAGATTGACGAGCCGGATATCCTTGTGCTTGCCGATCCCGAGTGGCGCGACTCCAGGTTCCCCGACGGCCTTGTCATCATCGACGAAGACGAGAACTGTGCGGCATTGCTCGGACTTCGCTATTTCGGCGAGAGAAAGAAGGGCACGCTCACCCTTGCATGGACCATTGGAACCAGGCAAAACATGGTCGCTTGCCATGGCGGCATCAAGACCATTAATGAAAAATCCCCGGTTGCCGTCTTCGGACTCTCGGGTTCTGGGAAATCATCGCTCACCAACAGCTGCAACCATGCCGGCACATTAGACGAAAACGAAAAGGTAACCGTCATCCATGACGATGCGTTCCTCATCGACCTGGATGCCGACAACACGGTAGCTCTTGAGCCGAGCCTTTTCGACAAAACCGATGCGGTAGAATTTAACGATCCCAGCATCAAATATTTTTATTCGGCGCAGAACGTTGCCGTAACACAGCAACCGGACGGCTCGCGGCTTCTTATGGCAGAAGATATTAGAAACGATAACGGCCGTTGCATCAAATCGCGCGATATGTTCAACCACGCCGATTCCTGCGCCCGCCCCGGCAGTGTAATCTGGCTGCAAAAAGACCCGTCGCTCCCACCTGTTAGTAAAATCTCCGATATCGGTCTAGCCGTTGCCATGGGAGCTTCGCTAAGTACGATGAGGGCCAAAGGCGTTGAAAACGTCCCGGTAGAAGAGCTGGCAAAACTCGTTATCGAGCCGTTCGCCAACCCGTTCAGAGTCCACCCGCTCATGGTCGACTGCCAGCAGTTCAGCAAGCTCTTCAAGCTCGGCACCGAGTGCTACGTTATGAACACCCACGCCTTCGGACTGCCGGATAAAGAGATAAATATTACGCTACAGCTCTCCCTTACCATCGTCACAAATATCGTAAGGGGGACGCTCGAGTGGAAAGAATGGGAGACGTTCCCCGGTCTTCTCATCCCGAAAAACGGCGCAGAGCTATTCGGCGCCGACTACGATGAGAAATTTGAGCCGACCAATGAAATTGCGTATATCGACTTTTTGCGGAAAAGAATGCAGGACCGCATCACCTATCTATCGAACAAACGAGACCTCGAAAACGATATGGAGAGCGCGTTCATCGATCCGCTGGTCGCGGCAAGGGTAAAAATCGATAAAATGTTGCACCCGATCTAAAGACGCATAATAACCTTTGCGCCGTGTTGCACCGCGCCACCTAAGCATAACCGTAACCGTGATTTGTGTAGCAGGCGATAAGGTACAAATAATTATGGAATATAAAAACAACTATAACCTTGATGGTCTCACAGATGCTGAAGTTAAGGACCGGGTCGAGCGCGGAGAGACCAACAAAGTAAAAGAGACAACAAGCCGCACTTACGCCGAGATTATTAGCTCTAACATCTTTACTCTCTTTAACGCTATCCTTGGCACCTTGCTCGTAATCATACTGCTCTTTGGCTCGATTAGAGATGCCTTATTCGGCCTGGTCCTTATCGGCAACACTCTCATCGGTATAGTGCAAGAGGTTCGGGCGAAACGGACGCTCGACCGGTTAACCTTGCTCAGCGCACCAAAAGCACGGGTTATTCGTGGCGGTGAGCGCTATGAAATCACAGTAAGCGCCGTGGTGCTCGATGATGTGCTAGAGCTGTCCCCAGGCGACCAGATAGTAGTGGACGGGGTGGTTCTTACCTCCCAGGGCCTTGAAGTAGACGAATCGCTTCTTACCGGTGAGTCGGTACCGGTTACTAAGAGCCCCGGCGACACTGTACTCTCAGGAAGTTTTGTTGTTGCGGGATCGGGCGCAATTCGTGCGACTAAGGTCGGTGCCAACGCTTACGCGCGAAAGCTCGCGGCTGAGGCCCGCCACTTTAGCCCCGTGCGCTCAGAGCTTCAGGATAGTATCAATACCATCCTTCGTTCTATAACATGGATTATCATCCCTACCGCTCTGCTTTTACTCACAAGCCAGCTCAGATCCCACATATTGTTGCGGGACGCAGTTACAGGGTCGGCAGCCGGTATCATCGGAATGATCCCCCAAGGGTTAGTCCTGCTAACGAGCGCCGCGTTTGCAGTGAGTGTTATATCCCTTGGCCGGCGAAACGTACTTGTACAGCAGCTTCCTGCCGTCGAGGTATTGGCGCGAGTTGATATTCTCTGCCTTGATAAAACGGGGACGATTACCGAGGGTATTCTTTCATTTAACCGAATCGAGGCATTGGATTCAGAAAAAGAAGACGACCCGGCCCGGGCCCTCGGAGCCCTTGCGGCCGAACCGGCCTATCGAAACCCGACACTTGGCGCGATTGCAGCCGCAGTACCGGCTCCTCAAGGATGGCGCGTTACAAACTCCATACCGTTCTCACCCGCCCGAAAATGGAGTGCTGCGGGCTTCAGTGGGCACGGAACGTGGGTGCTCGGCGCGCCCGAAGTGCTTCTTGATAAAGCAACCCCCGACAATCCGGTACTGAAGCGCGTTACCTATCTCGCCGAATCCGGGTCACGCGTCCTCCTGCTCTCAAGAAGCGATACCGGCCTTACGGAAGAAAATCTCCCCGGCGATCTTAAGCCGGTTGCTCTCGTTATCCTTGAAGAAAAGGTGCGCCCGGATGCTGCGACCACCCTCCGGTATTTCGGCGATCAAGGCGTGGCAATTAAAATAATCTCGGGAGACAACCCGAATACCGTCGCTACGGTATCCGAGCGGGCCGGTTTGAAAAATATCGGCAACCCGGTTGACGGGCGCCACCTTCCCGAAAACCAGAACGACTTAGCCAAAATAATGGACGAAGGGACGGTTTTCGGGCGCGTGACCCCGCACCAAAAACAAATGATGATAAAGGCGCTTCAAGCAAAAGGCCACGTGGTCGCCATGACGGGCGACGGGGTCAATGACGTTCTTGCCCTCAAGGATGCAGACCTTGGAATCGCTATGGGATCAGGCGCACCGGCCACAAAATCAGTCGCCGAAATCGTTCTGCTTAACGGAGAGTTTGCCACATTACCCGGCGTAGTTGCTGAGGGACGGCGTGTTATTGCAAATATCGAACGCGTCGCGAATCTCTTTATTACTAAAACCGCCTGGGCCACGCTTATCACCATAACCATTGCCTTAGTCAATTGGCCGTTTCCTTTTCTTCCCCGGCAGTTAACGTTGATCGATGCATTAACAATCGGCACACCGGCGTTCTTCCTCTCATTCGCACCGAATAAAAAGCGCTATCGACCGGGGTTTATCAAACGGGTACTGCGCTTTGCTATCCCGATCGGGTTCTTAGCGGCTTTAGCCAGCCTTGTCTCGTATATCCTCGCACGTGCCCACCCCGGTGTAACCGTTGTTCAAGCCAGAACGATCACAACGCTAGTACTTATAGCGGTAGGTATCTGGATACTTACGATTATAGTGCGGCCTTTCACGTTCTGGCGGGCAAGCCTCATTGCAGCAATGGCCGGGACACTGACGATCACGCTTGCCGCTCCCGCTATCCGTTGGTTCTTAGCACTCGAGCTTCCAGTAATGCCGGTTCTTTACCAGGCAACGGCAGTAACCGGCTT
The DNA here is from genome assembly GCA_002783345.1 of Candidatus Aquicultor secundus. Lineage (GTDB taxonomy): Bacteria > Actinomycetota > Aquicultoria > Aquicultorales > Aquicultoraceae > Aquicultor_A > Aquicultor_A secundus. Next base: position 738 of record PFFU01000196.1, on the reverse strand, counting down.
TGCAATCATCGCCATAGAGACGATATGGCGGTTAGCTCGTAGACAAACAAGCCATAAAACCTAAATATACGTATTCCGAGAGCGCTAACCTATGAGAGTACGTTTTCGCTCCTCGTACTCGGCATTGTCTATTTCGCCCCGCGCATACCGCTCTTTCAGAATCCCCAGTTATATTTGTTCTTCCAAGATGGTTATAGTAAATGAACCTGAGAAATAACTTAAAGAGAAAGTTTTGGAGTTTACTGTCATAAGTATAGTAAGTATGGTAGGGGTTTAGGCGTTAAACGAACTTTATGCTAGAATATGCATAACATATAGATAGGGTGTGACACCCAGACAACATGTCACCGGCAGTCGCAGTCACCTGCCGAAAAGAAAACAAGGAGGAGTACATGCTTTATTTCCTGATTGGAATCTACATTGCCTGCGAACTTATCGCAAACATCACCGCCGTTAAGATTGTTGATGTCGGCGGGATTACAGTGCCGGCAGCCGTGTTCATCTACGCGCTCACCTTTACCCTAATCGACTTAATTAACGAAGCGTTCGGCAAAGCACAGGCACGTAAGATCATTTGGACCGCCTTTGCAGCCAACCTTTTACTCGCCGCATACATTCAGCTGACAATAAAACTGCCGGCAGCCGTGTTCTGGCCGAACCAGAACGCTTACACAACTACCTTGGGATCAACCTGGCGCATCATCGCGGCAAGCCTTACGGCATATGTGGTCGCGTCCT
>PFFU01000141.1:6200-6342 GCA_002783345.1 Candidatus Aquicultor secundus | reverse complement strand
CCGCTTATCGGACATGAATGGCAAGGTGTTCGCCGCCTGCATGATCTTGCCCGCGTTCGTTTCGGCGCCGCTAAACTGGTCGAAGTTAAAATCCAGGTCGAACTGCGCCGAGATCCGCTTGCGCAGGCGCGCAAGCGCCTCG
>PFFU01000141.1:6034-6176 GCA_002783345.1 Candidatus Aquicultor secundus | reverse complement strand
ATTAGATAGACGGATTTGAGCGGTTTTGGTTGTGGTGGCTTTTTTGTTTGCCCGGCTATTATTCTGTCTCCTTTTGTGTGCTATATCTAAGCTTAGACGGCTTGCTATATAGCAACTGTGAGTGCCCCCTAGATTCTTCGCT
>PFFU01000141.1:3805-5995 GCA_002783345.1 Candidatus Aquicultor secundus | reverse complement strand
GAAGACGCGGTAGGTCGTGCCGTCAGTGATTATTGTAACATCACCGTTGCGGTCTGTGCGGTAAATTTTTGAGCCGCCGGCTGCGAGTCGGCGGATTGCAGAGCGCGAGGGATGGCCGTATTTGTTGCCTTCGCCTACCGATATAACCGAGACCGCAGGAGAAGCGTGGCGCAAGAAATCCCGGGTGCTTGAGGCGGCGCTCCCGTGATGGCCTACTTTGAGGACATCTGCATCGATATCAGAGTCCTCGTCCACCAGACGTTTTTCGATATCCTCACCGGCATCGCCGGTGAAAAGCGCCTTGAACTTGCCGTATTTTATCATAACGACCGCCGATTCCTCGTTGCCATCGCCGGAAGCACTACTATCTGTTAGCTCTCCAGTTAAGTCTCCGGTTGTATCTTCGGCCAGCTCTGTATACAGGGTGTCTATTTCAAGCGAATTGCACAGGTGCAGCACATCGCCAACATCAACCGGAAGATCGCGTGCCCCTTTTACTTCGAGACCCGTGAGTAATGCGGAGCTGGCCCTTGAATCCTTCATGCTGCGGGGATAGATGATGCTGCCGATTGTAAGCGCATCGGCAAGCTTCTTAAGACCGCCGGCATGGTCTGCGTGGGAATGGCTTATAAGCACGGCGTCGATTTTCTTGATTCCCCGCTGCTCGAGCTTTTTTCGAAGAGTTCCGGGGTCGGGGCCGCCGTCGATGAGGAGCCGCGTGCCGTCGGGTGCGGTTATGAGTGCGCTATCCCCCTGGCCTACGTCCAGAAAATCAATCTCAAGACCCGTGGGCGGCGCCGATATCGCGACCTGCCACCAGATCGATGCGGTTACTAGCCCTATAAGCAGTAGTGAGGCATGCCACAACCTAAGCTTGAGGTTTATTCTCTCAAAATACAGGGCAAGAGCAGCTATTATAGGGTAACTTATAAGAACCGTTATGAGCGAAGGGCTACCAAGGGATAGTGAAGCACCCGGGATTTTTGATAACGTGCTTGCTAAATGTATCATGGCTTCTAGGATAATTTTTACAACAAAAAAAAGAAGTGCGCCTGCAAATTTCGATAGTGCGGCCAGCGGCAACGCGACCATCCCCAGAACGAGCGCGGGCCCGGTAAGTGGGATAACTACCAGGTTCGCGATCGGCGAGATGGCCGATACCTGGCCGAAGTAATAGACCATAATAGGCAGTACCCCCAGCTGGGCGGCGATGGTTACGGACAATCCGGTCCGCAGGGCTTTGGGAAGCTCGGACATAATGCGCTCGAAGCGGGATGCGAACATAATCAGCGAAGCCGTCGCGACAAACGACAGCTGAAAGCCGATGTCGTAAAGCGTAAAAGGGTTTATGATAAGAATAACCAGCACGGCTGCGGAAAGCGATGTGAGGCCGTCCTTTCCCCTGCCGAAAAGCCACGCTATAAGCGCGATTATCGCCATAACAAAGGCCCTGGTGATTGAGGGAGACATCCCGCTTACCATGGTGTAGAGGGCGCTAAACGCTACAAGAATACCGAATTGCAAGCGCGGGCGTAGGCGCAGCAGGCGCAGCAGCGGCCAGAGGGCGCCAAGCACTAAGGCGATGTTCATGCCGGATGCCGCAAGTATGTGTGTGAGGCCGGTCGACCTGAATGACTCCTCGATTTCATCGTCGATTGTCGATATGTCGCCGAGCACGATACCGTTTAAAAGGCCGGCGCAATCCGGCGGCAGGTACGACGAGTTGATGCCCTTTACCCAGCGCCGTATCGATCCGGCATAAGACATTACAGATGAAACTACAGAAGACATAGAAGATATATTTGTGAGGCGCTGATGCGGTAGGTGTTCGATATCATCCGGGTGGGCGCTGAGAACCGACATAATACCCTTATGGTAAAGATACCGCCGGTAATCAAAATCACCGCTTGACTTAGGGATTGCAAAACGGCCGGACACCCTGATACCGTCCCCCATCCCCAGCTTAAGGCGACCGCGCGAGCGAACCTTAATCCTGACCTCCTCATCTACCCGCCACCTTCTATCGTCAGACGCCATGCCGTCGAGATAATATGCGGTGGCTTTTAGGTTAAAACTTGAAATACCTTCCTGGTAGGTGGGGTCGCTGGTAATATATCCCTCGATGGTTGCATGCGCCGATTGGCGGGCCGCCTTGTAGAGCAGGCTTGATTCCAGCTCGGATACGGCCAG
>PFFU01000141.1:2867-3784 GCA_002783345.1 Candidatus Aquicultor secundus | reverse complement strand
AAGCGCAAGAAATAGTATCGCGGCCGAAACCGTCTTGCGGTTCTCCCTCCTGTAGATTACGAAAAGGTGGGTTGCCAATGCGGTGCCTGCAAGAAACGCCGCGCTGAGCGTTGTGATATGGAACGAGTCAGCGATAACGATTCCGAGGATATAGGTGACGGCGAAAAGAACAAGCGGCTTAATCAGCACATACCAAGTCCTTGAGCTGGTCGAATTTCTTGGCGCCGATGCCGTCTACATCCTTGAGGTTATCGATCCTCTTAAACGGGCCGGATTTGTTCCGGTAATCGATGATCTTCTTGGCGGTGGACGGGCCCACACCCGGCAGTGCGTCGAGTTGCTCCATGGATGCGGTATTGAGATTGACCTTTGCGCCACTCACGGGCGGTGCCCCCGAGCCCATACCCGACGCTTCTTCCACCTGCGGCGGTGGTGCCTCACCTTTCTTAGGCACGTAGATTTTTTGGCCGTCGCACACTTTGGCTGCAAGATTGAGTGCATTTGCATCCGATACCTTAAGCGTACCGCCCGCAGCACCGAGGGTATCAATAACACGGCTTCCCTCTTTTACCTGGTAGACCCCCGGACGGGCAACCGCCCCCGCCACGTGCACGAAGAGCACCTTCACCGCTTCGTCTTTTAATCGTTTCGATGATGACTTGTTGTCTTTGCCGGTCGCCCCGGTAGCGTGCCCTGTAGTGTCCCCGGCCTTTGCTACGACCACCGGCCTTGGCTGGGACGCCCTGTAAAGCATCAGGCTTCCGCCGATGGTTACGATAAGCAGCAAGGCAACAGCCAGCGCCTGGCGCCTATCCAGCGTTATGCCGCTCTCCGCCAGCTTCTCCCTGGCGCTAAAGAGTATGCGCTCGATATCAGGTTTTATATCGGTGCTTGTATGCTTATGCATAAATGCATAT
>PFFU01000141.1:0-2813 GCA_002783345.1 Candidatus Aquicultor secundus | reverse complement strand
GACTATATTTACCAGTTTCCCCGGCACGATGAAGATGTTTTTGACTTCTTTGTCGCCGACGTGGGCGAGGACGCGCTCGGATGCCAGCGCTGTTTTCTTCATCTCGTCTTCGGCGATATCGGCCGGAACGGTGATTTTATCCCTTACTTTGCCGTTTACCTGGACGACCAGCGTTACCTCTTCGGATTTTGCGAGTTCAGGATTATATTTCGGCCAGGCGATTAAATGAACGCTCTCGGTATTGCCGAGCTCGTGCCAGAGTTCCTCTGTAATATGGGGCGCGAACGGCGCTAGCATCAGCACCAGGTTTTCAACGGCCTCCTTGACAACCCCCGGATTGCGATTGGCATTCTCGTTATATTTATACAGGGCGTTCACCAGCTCCATAATCGCGCTGATGGCGGTGTTGAAGCTGAAACGTGCGATATCATCGGAGACGCGCTTGATGGTTCGGTGTGTTATGGAGCGCATGTCTCTCTCCGCCGGGCCCAGGCCATCCAATGAATCAGATGATACGGCGCCGGTGTTTGCGACGAGCTTTTTGTTGTCCTCGACCAGCCTCCAAACGCGGTTCAAGAAACGATACGAGCCCTCGACACCGCGGTCGCTCCATTCGAGTTCTTTTTCCGGCGGCGAGGCGAACAGGATGAATAATCGTGCGGTATCCGCACCGTATTTACCGATAATTTTGCCGGGGTCGACGACATTGCCTTTGGATTTCGACATCTTAGCGCCGTCCTTGATAACCATGCCCTGGGTCAGCAAGTTCACAAACGGCTCGACGACGCTTACCATCCCCATATCGTAAAGAACCTTGGTGAAGAACCTCGAGTACAGCAGGTGCAGCACGGCGTGCTCGATGCCGCCGATGTATTGGTCGACCGGCATCCAGTAGTCCACGGCATCCCTTGCAAACGGCAGCGTATCCTCATGCGGGCTGCAGTAGCGCAGGAAATACCAGGACGAGTCGATGAAGGTATCCATCGTGTCGGTTTCGCGCTTTGCCGGACCGTCGCATTTGGGACAGGTTGTGTTAACGAAATCCGCATCGCGGGAGAGCGGCGAGCCGCCGACACCGGTGATCTCGATATTTTCCGGCAGGATAACCGGCAGGTCATCTTCGTTTACCGGCACGAGGCCGCATTTCTCGCAATAGACCATCGGTATGGGGTTTCCCCAGTAGCGCTGGCGAGAGATCAGCCAATCGCGCAAACGGTAGTTTATCGCGGGCTCGCCGACACCTTTTTTTTGCAGGTACTCGGTGACGTTCTTTACGCCCTCGGTTTGCGGGGTGCCGTCAAACGGGCCGGAGTTTACCATAACGCCTTCGCCCTCAAAGGCCTGGGCCATCATGGTGGGATTGATCATCTCCCCCGCCGGCTGAATAACTATCCTTATCGGCAGCCCGTATTTAGTGGCGAACTCAAAATCGCGCTGGTCGTGCGCCGGAACGGCCATAACCGCGCCGGTCCCGTACCCCATCAAGACGTAATCAGCCAGGTAGACGGGCAGTTCCTCGCCGTTTACCGGATTTATTACATAGACGCCGGTGAAGAAGCCGTTTTTCTCCTTTTCGGCGGATGTGCGGTCGATCTCGGTCTCGCGGGCGACCTTATGCCTGAACTCGCGTGCCCCGGCCTCGTAGTCGGTGCCTTTGACCAGCTCATCGACCATCGGATGTTCGGGGGCCAGCAGGAAGAACGTCGCGCCGTACAGCGTATCGGGCCTCGTCGTAAAAACTGTAATCTTCCGGTCGCTCCCCTTTATCTGAAAATCGACGTAAGCGCCTTCGCTTTTGCCGATCCAGTTGCGCTGCATGATGCGCACGCGCTCCGGCCAGCCGTCTAAAAGTTCGAGGTCGTCAAGCAGCCGCTCGGCGTAATCGGTAATTTTAAAGAACCACTGCTCGAGCTCACGCAGCTCCGCCGGGGTGCCGCAGCGCCAGCATACGCCGGCGACTACCTGCTCGTTGGCGAGCACCGTCTCGCATCCCGGGCACCAGTTAACGGTCGCCTTCTTGCGGAAGGCTAGGCCGCGCTCGTAAAACTTCAGGAACATCCACTGGCCCCACTTGTAGTAATCGGGGCTTGCCGTAACGACTTCCCGGCTCCAATCGTAGCTTAAACCAAGTTGCTTGAGCTGCTCGCGCATGCTCTCGATATTGCTGAACGTCCACTTCTGCGGCGGTATCCCGCGCTTGATCGCGGCGTTCTCTGCGGGAAGGCCGAAGGCGTCGTAGCCGATTGGATGAAGGACGTTATACCCGTTCATTTTGTTATAGCGGGCGACAACATCGCCTATCGAGTAGTTGCGTACATGACCCATATGCAGGTTACCCGACGGATACGGGAACATCTCGAGGATATATTTCTCTGGTTTGGAGGGATCTTCTACCGTACGATAGATGTCCTCTTCTCCCCATCTCTTTTGCCATTTTTCTTCGATTGCTTTATGGTTATAACGCTCGGCCATGCACAACCCTCCATCACTTATTTGATATTAATAAAAAACCTTCCGCCCCGTACAGGGGCGGAAGGCAAATCCGCGGTACCACCCTATTTAGTAGAAAAGCAGTCTTCATCAAAGAGACTGCTTTTTGTGGAGCCAGAGGGATTTGAACCCTCGACCCCTTGGCTGCCAGCCAAGTGCTCTCCCGCTGAGCTATGGCCCCATTATTTCCGCTCACTCTTTGGTATTATAACGGTTACCACCCGCGCTGCCTAGTACCGCGACATCCTACTTTCTGTGCATGTCATTCTGAAGGAGCGATTAGCAATTGATTGTCATTCTGAAGGAGCGAAGCGACTGAAGAA
>PFFU01000100.1:2833-3386 GCA_002783345.1 Candidatus Aquicultor secundus | reverse complement strand
TTTCGGCGACCTGCATGAGATCGACGTCCGGGTAGCGCTCGAGCGTGGCGCGCACCACGCCGGGGCCGCTGATGCCGACGTTGATCACCCTATCCGCCTCGCCGAAGCCGTGATAAGCCCCGGCCATAAACGGGTTGTCCTCGGGGATGTTGGCAAAGACCACGAGCTTGGCGCAGCCGATGCCGTCCTTGTCTTTTGTAAGCTCGGCGGTCTCTTTGATGACGCCGGCCATCTCGAGCACCGCGTCCATGTTGATCCCGGCTTTGCTCGACGCCACGTTCACCGACGAGCACACCCGGTCGGTCTCGGCAAGCGCCCTCGGAATGGAGTTGATAAGCTTGCGGTCCCCCGGCGTCTCGCCCTTTTGGATAAGCGCGGTAAACCCGCCGATAAAATCTATGCTAAGCTCTTTGGCGGCTTTATCGAGCACCGTCGCAATCGGAACGTAATCCTCCAAATCGCTCGACTCGGCAATCGCCGAGACAGGCGAAATCGAAATCCGCTTGTTCACGATCGGGATACCGTATTTCTCCTGCAACGACTCCGCCACCTT
>PFFU01000100.1:0-2791 GCA_002783345.1 Candidatus Aquicultor secundus | reverse complement strand
AAGGATATCCCCATCGTTACCGCGCGGATATCGAGGCGCTGCTCCTGTATCATCTCTATGGTTTCTCGTATCTCTTCAGGATTGATCAGCATTGGCATTGTCATACTCCCCTAGAGCCTGTGCATGTAGCGGAAGATATCCTCATGCTGCACCGTAATTTTTACGCCCAGCTCGTCCGCTACCTCGTTGAGTTTGTCCTGCAAACCGGCGATGGGAGTGATATCCTCATCCAATGTTACCAGCATGATCATGGTAAAGAAGTCCTGCATGATGGTCTGGCTTATGTCCTCGATATTCACGCTGTTCTCGGCGAGCACCCGGCTTACGCCTGCGACGATCCCCACACGGTCCATGCCGAGAACGGTTACAATAGCCCGTCGTTTCATAACGCCTCCTTGAAATAGCTGTCGGCTTTCAGCTTTTTGTAAACAACTTTAAGCACACAACTTTAAGCACACAACTTTAAGCACACAACTTTAAGCAAAATTATAAGATGGTTTATTGTAGCAGGAAACCGGGGTCAACAGGGAAAAAGGGCACGTTGGGACGGCTTTCGGTAAACTTCATTTTGCAGGCGCGGCGTTGTATGATAAGTGAAAGGTGAAATCGATATGGTAAAAGTCGTAGAGATCGCACTGGGCGACGTCGTAAAACTGAAAAAAGGCCACCCCTGCGGCGCAAACGAGTGGGAGATAACCAAACTCGGCATGGATATCGGGATGACCTGCGTAGGGTGCGGCCGCAAGGTACGCCTGATGCGCTACGATTTCGACCGCAGGTTCAGGGGATATATCAAGCGCTACCATGAAGAGCATCCCCCCGAAGCGCTTACCGACGAATCATAACGGGTAAGCGCCCGCTTAAAAATAGCAATAAAAAAAGTGCTCCTAAGTTTTTAAGGAGCACTTTTTTAGGAGCATACTTAGCGGGAGAAGTGCCATTCCCGAAGTATGGGGCATTTAAGTTAAAGAAACTAGCTTGCTATGCCTTTAGCGGACTTGTAGTAGTCGCAATCCATGCAGTTTGCAAGCTTTTGCGCGAACGTACCCTGTACCTTGCCGCCGCACATCGTTCCGGCTATACGCCAGCACTCGGTCCCACCCTTCGGGTACGCCGGACAATCGTTGGTTTTGTCCCTGCCACAATGTTTAAACTCCCAGCAATTCACTAATTATCACTCCTTATAAGGTTTCGAATACTAGATTATTTGAAGTTATCGGGTTCTATTTCCGCAGGGTTTAGCCATTATTGGTGAATTCTAGAAGTATTAGCGGTGTAAGATAGCGGCTAGTGTTCAATTTTTACGGTCGGTAAATTTTTTGAAAAACATTTAAATATTTTGAAGGAATGCAAGCGGTTGTGGCGTATATGTGCTATAGCACAATTGAATATATACGAGTATGGGCAATAAACCGGGCAAGGATAGTATTGGAGGGGCGCCATTTGAATATCTTGAAAACTGCATGCATCGCTTTGTTAGTCATTCTAGTTGCTAATATGCCGGCGGCTTACGGGTCGAGTTGGCCTATGTTTCAGTACGATGCGCAAAATACCGGCTTTAATGCTGATGAGCAGGGTATTGCCCCGCCATTAAAGGTTGATTGGGTTAAAGGGGGCGAACTCTCCACCTATGAGTTGCGTACCCGTCCGGTTATCGCAGACGGCCTTGTTTACGTCGGGGAGCGAAGTGGCTCTAGAGGTAAGCTGCTGGCAATCTCCCTCCTAACCGGGAAGTGCCTCTGGGTAATCGAGGGACTGATAGTCGAAAACGCCCCGGCACTTGCGAATGGAAGGATTTATTTTGGTGCCACTGATGGCAAGTTCTATGCCCTTGATGCAAAGAGCGGCCAGACTATTTGGTCTGTTAGCGCCGGCCCAACCACATCGCCTATTATCTTTGGCGACCGGATTTATTTTGGTACGCAAAGCGGCGGCGTCTGTGTGCTAAATGCAGCAACCGGTGAGAAACTGTGGTCGATTAACCGGTCTGGCTTCAGGTCGGCTCCAGCGGTGACCAATGACACATTATTTATAGGCGGCAATGAAGTCATTGCGCTCGATCCGTCAAACGGACAGATCAAATGGTCGTTTGCCGACCAATCACGGTCTTTTTCTGCGCCTGCGGTTAGGGGGAAATCCGTTTACGTCTCATCCGATTATTACCTGTATTGTTTGGATGCAGATAGCGGTCGTGTAAAATGGTCGCGCTATTTAGGTATCAGAAACGGTTCATCGAAAATCCCCGTATTGGCTGGAAACACCGTTTACCTAGGCGCAGTGACCGCTGTAGATGCAGATACAGGTGGGGTTAAATGGGCTTTTGACGGCAGGAACCAGTATCCTATCGTATCGGTCGCTGTTGCAAACGGCTATGTATTTGTCGGCTCAACCCGTACAGACACGACTTTAGATTCATCGAACGGCCGTATCTATGTACTAAACGCCGATACGGGTGAACTTGTTTACCAGTATTTTGCGGGGGTGTGTCACAATGATTGGTATGCGATCGATCCATCTCCATCGATAGCAGAAGGATCAGTTGTGTTGAACATGAGTACGTATATGCTGTTCTGTTTATCGCCGCCCGACCGTTCCCCACTTTTAGGTGTTTCAGTCGATAAGAATAAAATCAACGCATATGACAACGAAACGGGCAGCGTTAATTTGACCTTCAATCTAGATGCTACGGGAACGGTAACCGCTGACGTTTTGGATAGCCAAGGAACTACGGTCTACCGTCTTGCTGAAAACCAAACTTTAGGCAAGGGTGCTCACAGCCTTGTCTGGCACG
>PFFU01000149.1:4066-6707 GCA_002783345.1 Candidatus Aquicultor secundus | reverse complement strand
TAGTCGCTCGAAAGCTCTTTGATCGAGCGCTCCAGCTCATCCTTATCGTTTAAACCGGGGCACATGACCATTTGAATATGAATCTCGATTCCGGCATCGGAAAGTCGTTGCAGGTAAACGAGTGTTTTGTCTTTCTTCTTTCTGCCGAGCATCATCAAGCGCAGCTGCGGATTCGTCGCATGAAGCGATATGTAGAGGGGACTTATCCTATCTTCGATAATCCGGTCGATATCCTCGTTGTTCATATTGGTAAGCGTCACGAAATTGCCATAGAGAAACGAAAGGCGGTAATCATCGTCCTTTACGTAAACCGCCTCCCTCATACCCGGCGGCAACTGATCGATAAAGCAGAAAACGCATTTGTTGGCGCAGGTTTTTATCCCATCGAACAAAGACGTCGAAAAATATATCCCAAGCCCGAGAAGATGCGGGTTGTCGATCTTTATATGTCGATGTTCGCCATCGCGCTCTAGCTCGACGTTGAGCACCTCATCGGCGGTGGCAAGCTCGTAATCGAGTATATCGCGGAGCTTTTTGCCGTTGATCGATATAATTTTGTCGCCCGCCCTTATTCCGTTTTTATGCGCAAGACCATCCGGCTTTACCTCAGATACTTCCGCCGCAATCATGTTTGCACCATTTAATCGGCCAGCGCCTTTACGCGGTCGATTACCTCCTTGAGGATCCAGTCCGGGGTGGAGGCGCCCGCTGTTACACCGATATGCTTTATCCCATCAAGCCACGCCTCTTCAATCTCATCGCTGGTCTCGATATGGTAGCTCTTCTTATTGTTTTCCTTGCAGATCTGGGCCAGACGCGTTGTGTTGGCGCTGTTTTTGCCGCCCACAACCAGCATAAGGTCGACCATCTCCGAGAGTTCCCGCGCCGCCTCCTGTCGCTGGCTGGTCGCGTTGCAAATCGTGTTGAACACTTTAAGTTCCTTTGTTTTGCTGAGTAACCCTTCAACGATATTTTTCAGGTTCTCGATGGACTGCGTGGTCTGCACCACAACGCCCACCCTGTTCATCTCTTTTATATTCTTAAGCTCGTTGGCATTTTCAACAACCAAGGCCTTGTTGTCGGTAAACGCCAGAAGCCCGGCAACCTCCGGGTGATTTCTCTCGCCGACTATTACTACTTTATAGCCGCTTTTAACGAGACTTGCCGCCCTTTGCTGCGCTTTCGCGACAAACGGGCAGGTCGCATCTATAACTTCCAGGTCTCGTTTGCGGGCGGCTACGGTAATCTTGGGATCGACGCCGTGCGTTCTGATGATAATAGTTCCCGTATCGACCTGATCAACAGAGTTCACCGCCCTCACCCCCTGCCTTTCAAGAGACTCGACGACCTGGGGATTATGAATAATCGGGCCTAATGTATAAATCGGCTTCTCGGAGCCGACGGTTGCTTCAAGCGCAAGTTTGAGCGCCCTCTGAACTCCATAGCAATAGCCCGCATGTTTCGCCGTTGTAACTTTCACCTTTTTCCACCTGCTATGAGGCTTTCTATCTCACCTATCACCCGCGCGGTAAGTGCGGCCTCTTTTTCTTTTCTATCCGCCGTAGCGACTTTTTCAACCCGAATTGGCTCCCCGATTATCGCTTTTAACTTGGGGAACCTCGGTAATTTGCTACCGTCCGGTAGCACTTTATCGGTTCCGATTATCCCGACCGGCACGATTGTCGCCCCGGTTTTTAAGGCGATCGACGAGACTCCCGGAAACGGCTTCCCCAGTTTTCCCTCTCTATGCCGCGTTCCCTCGGGGAATATCAGCAGCACTTCGCCTTTGGATAATATTTTCAGCGACTGGACTATCGCCCCCTTATCCACCGTTCCCCTGTTAACCGGAAACGTGTGCAGCGCTTTTAACACTTTGCCGAATCCCGGGATTTTTAAGAGCGATGCTTTTCCCATAAAATTAACCGGCCTCGGCCTGGCGACAAACGCAACCATAATGGGGTCAAGATAACTCATATGGTTGGGAGCAATGATTACGGGACCGGTTTTCGGAATATTGTGCTTTCCGATAATCTTAAATCTATAAAGGGGTTTCATGATAAGAACAAGCAACGTGTAGACCAGTTTATAGAACATAACTTTTAGCTCTCTTAGCTTTTCTCAGCTTCCTTCTACTCTTTCTGCTTTTCTTTCTGCTTTTTCACTAAATCCACTATTTCTTGCACTACCTGGCCGATTGTCTTATTTGTCGTATCGATTGCACGTGCATCCGGCGCCTTCGCTAGTGGCCCGGTCGTTCTTGTCGAATCGATTTTATCTCTTGTCACGATATCCCGTTCGACCGTAGACAGGTCTATTGCGTGCCCTTTTTCCTTGAGCTCGCGGTACCGCCGTTTAGCCCGCTCGACCGCAGAAGCTTTTAGAAACACCTTTACCTCGGCATCGGAGAATACAACCGTCCCGATATCCCTTCCATCCATCACAAGGTCGGGATAGCTATCTGCAAACGAACGCTGTTTCTTGATAAGCGCCGACCTCAGGGCAGGCACTTTAGACACAGTCGACACGGCAGCGCTCACCTTTGGGGTTCGTATCGCCTCCGTAACATCATCGCCGTCTATCCGTACGATGAGGTGTTGCGACGCATCCAGCCCATCCATCTCGATCTGGGCGCTTCGAGCAA
>PFFU01000149.1:2807-3979 GCA_002783345.1 Candidatus Aquicultor secundus | reverse complement strand
TAACGGTCTCGCCATCGGCTACCAGGGCGGCAACCGCCAGCGACATCGCAATTCGGTGATCTCCGTGGCTGTTTACACGGGCGCCTTTGAGAGGGGTCGGGCCGTGGATTATCATGCCGTCGTCCAGCTCTTCGATGATGGCCCCCATCTTTCTAAGTTCTGCGCTGAGGGCGGCTATGCGGTCGCTCTCTTTCACCCTGAGTTCACGCGCATCTCTTATTTCGGTGCGGCCTTCGGCCTGGGTGGCCGCAACCGCGATGATGGGTATCTCGTCGATTAATCGGGGGATAATTTCTCCCTCGAGGATGGTTGCTTTTAGTTGAGCGCTTTTGATTTCCATATTCGCCCTCGGCTCGTTGCTTACGTCTCTTTGATCGCTTAAGAGGATGTTTGCGCCCATTTCGTAGAGGGCATCAATGATGCCGGTTCTTGTTTCGTTGACGCCAACGTTTTCTATTCTCAAAGAGGAATCATTTACAATTGATGCCGCAACCATAAAAAACGCCGCGCTTGAAATATCGCCGGGAACATCGACCGGTGCTGCTTTCAGCCGCTGGCCCCCATTAATCTTGTAGGTGGTGTCATAGCTATCGATACGCGCACCAAAAAGCTCAAGCATGCGCTCGGTGTGGTCTCTTGATTGAGCGGGTTCGCTTATCTCGGTCTCGCCTTCCGCAAGGAGCGCTGCAAGCAGAAGGCATGTTTTCACCTGTGCGCTTGCTACCGGAAGATTGTATTGGATGCTCTCAATCCGGGACCCATTGATGGCAAGCGGAGGATAATTTCCTTCTTCTCTGCCCCATATTTCCGCCGTCATTAACCGTAAAGGCTCTACCACTCTGCCGGTAGGCCTGCGCCTAATAGATGCATCGCCGGTTAAAACAACAAATAAGCCCTGGTCCTGGCTGGCAAGAATTCCCGGCAAAATCCGCAGCGTCGTTCCCGAATTGCCAACATCAAGAACATCACCCGGCTCTTTTAGCCCTTTTAAGCCAACACCGTGTATTTTAAGTTCTGTATCGGATAATCGCTCTATAGTAACGCCAAGCGATTCAAAACACCGCATCGTGCTTATGCAATCCTCAGCAGCCAAGAAACCGGTAACATGCGTGACCCCATCGGCAAGCGCGCCGATCATAATCGACCTGTGCGAGATCGATTTGTCTCCAGGC
>PFFU01000149.1:606-2795 GCA_002783345.1 Candidatus Aquicultor secundus | reverse complement strand
TGACATCTAAGCGAAAATTCTTCTTTAAACCCATACTGCCTACTAGCACCCACTCGCTAGACCCACATTCTTCTGGATTATGGCTCCTGACTACTGGATTATGGATTATGGCTTCTGACTCCTGGATTATGGATTCTGTCCTTTTGGCTTCTGACTCCTGGCTTCTGCTCTTCCTACTCCTGCGTTCTCACATCGACCTCGTAGCCTTTATCCAATAGAGCTTTCGCCGCTCTGTCGGCATTTTCCTTTTCGGGGATGGTAAGGCGCACCTGACCCGAAACATCTGTGGCATGTAATATCTCTATATCTTCGATGTTTATCCCGAGTTGTCCTATCGTTAACGTGATATCGCTGATAACTCCCGGTTTATCCGAAACGGGGACGTAGAGTTCGTAGAGCTTGCCGATTCCCTTGCCGAGCGCCGACGGCAGGTTGAGACGTGCTTGTTGGGCGCGCTCCAGCAGGTCGGTTATCCGCCCCTTATCCTCTTCTTCGATCATATGCTGCAGGGTTTCCAGCATATCACTCATCTTTTCGATGGAGTACATGATTGCATCCCGGTTATCCAGGCAAATATCGATCCACATGCGGGGGCTGCCGGCCGCGATACGCGTCGTATCTTTAAAGCCGCCGGCCGCAAGTAACAGCAGGTTTTCGGTTGCATTGGCCTCGTTGCTGGCCAGGTTCATAAGAACTGCGGCAATCATGTGCGGCAAATGGCTTATCACAGCGACCGCGTGGTCGTGCTTTACCGGATCGATCGCCATCACGTTCGCGCCGAGCGATGTGATCATCGAGTGGAGCTTCTTGTACGCGACCATATCCGTTCTCTCGGTGGGCGTCAGCAAATAATGAACGTTCTTAAAGAGCGCCGGATTCGCCGCGCTTACCCCCGTGCGCTCCGAGCCCGCCATGGGATGCCCGCCGATAAAATGAACGCCTTCCGGTACCTCGGCCTCCACTTCGGCCACGATACTCTCCTTGGTGCTTCCCACATCAGTTATTATCGCGCCGGGTTTTGCGCTTTGGGCAGCGAGGATACAATAGTTCGGAATCTGCCTGACGGGCACGCATACGAAGATAACGTCGGCATCTGCGCACGCTTCCTCAACACTTGCCGCTGCTCTATCGATAATGCCGCGTGCAAGCGCCTCTTCAACGGCCGGGGCGTTATGGTTATAGCCGACAACCTCATACTCCTCGGATTGCTGTTTAAAGGCAACGGCCAACGACCCCCCGATCAACCCTAAGCCCAGTACCGCGATGGTCGTCTTCATTAGACGGTCAACCTCATTTTTTTATTGAACACTTCGGCCACGGTCCGTATCCGCTCCATAATCGTATCGAAATGCTTAAACGTAAGCGATTGCGGACCGTCGCAAAGCGCTTTTTCCGGGTCCGGATGAACCTCGATCATCGCCCCATCGGCACCCGCCGCCAGACCCGCCAGCGTCAGCGGCTCGACAAGGTTGCGCTTACCTGCGGCATGACTCGGATCGACGATAACCGGAAGGTGACTTAACTGCTTAATCAGCGGTATAGCGCTAATATCCAGGGTGTTCCTGGTGTAGGTCTCAAATGTGCGTATCCCGCGCTCACAGATAATAATATTGGTATTGCCGCCCTTGATAATATACTCTGCGGCCATCAAGGTCTCCTCAACGGTATTTCCAAGACCCCGCTTAAGAAGAACCGGTTTCCTCAACATCCCGACCTCCTTTAAAAGCAGGAAGTTCTGCGCGTTGCGCGCTCCGATCTGGATGATGTCGGCATATTCGGCAACAGCGTCCAAATCCCTCGGGTCCATTACTTCGGTAACTATCGGCAGGCCGAACTCTTCCCTGGTCTCTGCCAGCATTTTCAATCCGTCGACGCCCAGCCCCTGGAAACTGTACGGTGATGTCCTCGGCTTAAACGCCCCACCCCTGAGCACGGTGGCGCCGGACGACTTGACGGCCCGCGCGGTGTCACGCATCTGCTCTCTCGATTCCACAGAGCACGGCCCGGCCATCACGTTAAAGTATCCTTCTCCGATGACAACATCGCCTATAGTGATAAGGGTGGGCTCGTGGCGGAACTCGCGACTCACGAACTTGTAGGGTTTCATAATCTGGATGACATTTTCAACACCCTCAAAGCCCTCTAGCGGAAGCGCGGCAACGGCTTCTTTGTCGCCGATGACGCCGATG
>PFFU01000149.1:0-568 GCA_002783345.1 Candidatus Aquicultor secundus | reverse complement strand
TGTCGCCGATGACGCCGATGACGGTACGAAACTCGCCTTTGGATAAATGGACCTCGGCCCCCGCCTTTTGGATGCTCTCGACCACGTGCTCTACCTGTTGCTCAGTAGCGCCTTCGCGCATAACTATCATCATGATACATCACTCCTCAATTACTCTCTCGTTGCTTATTGAACTAAATTAACATCAAAATAGGTCTATAAAGATTTTTGGATTTTGACTTCCTAGCGTGAAAGCAGACCTGCCTTCGATATTAAAAGAAGTAGTAATAGAGCCAGCACCTTCCTGATGGTGAATTGAATAATTTAATGATTTTGTTATCCATCATACCAGTGCTCCTTTTACGTGATCATTTTGATCTTTAATAACTTTTAGAAGTGCCTCAAGCTCGCCGATGAACCTCTTGTTTTCCTCCGGCGTGCCGACGGTTACCCTGAAATACTTAGGGTAGCCGAATATATCTCCGGATCTGACAATGATACCCCGCTTCATCAGCTCAAGCGACATCATGCGATCGTCAATACCTATATCTACCAGGATAAAGTTTGCATGCGACGGTATATAATCAAG
>PFFU01000150.1 GCA_002783345.1 Candidatus Aquicultor secundus | reverse complement strand
GGCGCCAGAGGTTCGGTGCAAAAAACAAATGGGCCCGCGTTCTTGTCTCAAATACATTTGGTCTTGGTATCGATACGGTCATCTTTATTACATTGGCATTTGCCGGCGGCGGACTGCCGCTCTTCGCCCTCATGAAAGGACAATACATAGTGAAGATGGCGGTTACCGTAGTCTCGATTCCTCTGATTTACGCCACAAAAGCGCTTAAGCTATCCCCGATATCGGAGATGTCAGAGATATCAGAGGTCGCATGAGCACCATAAAGAAGATCGCCATTATCGGCACGCCCGACTACGAACTTTTAGCTCGGTATGCAGGCAGGGATTTCATCGATCTCGACATCGGCTCGGATGCGCCGTTGTCGCTCGCCGAGCGATATATCCCAAAGATTTATTGCGCAATACTAAGAACAGTAGTAAGCAACACAATGCATCACCGCGACACAATCGATTGCATAATCGCCGAAGTCGGAGAAGCTAAGTGCGACGGCGCGAGACTTGTATGCACGCTGCTTGAGCGTGAGCTTGGCCTCACGGTTATCCGGAGCAAACAACAAGATAAAGCCTCGACGCCAAACCCGGCCCCTTTATCGGATAGCGACCTGCCGCTGGCGGATAAGCTTGCAATGATTATGGATAGCTATATCGCCAAAGGTCTGGCCGTAAAAGGGCATCAACCCGCAAGGGAATATACCGTACTCTCGGATAAGCAGTTTAGGGTCGGGTTCTGGGGTGTTCCGCCAAATGATTTTAGTTTACTTAAGCTGTTTCCGCGAGAGACCAAGGTGCTCGGCTGGACCCGCTCTGTTGAGGCACGCGTACCTTGGAGCCTCGACTACGAGATGCGGATTCCCGACACCTTGCCCACCGTATTCTTTACACAAAGCTTCTGCCAAAAAAGCAGTCTTGCCCGATACCTTGCCACCAAACACAACGGGCTTTATGTCGATATGGATGAGAAGTTGTCGGCTTCAACCCGGGCAAAACTAGAGGCGTTTCTGGAACTATCCGCCGGAATAAAGCCATGGAGCTAACACTTGGTGACTTCGGAACCTCATATTCGAAAATTAAACGGGGCGACAAAATCGAAATCGTACCGTCATCAGAGCTGGCGAAAAGCGGGGTTACGGTCGATGTCGGAACCGGACATAACGCGGGTTTGTATGCCCGTCGCACGATCAACGAGCTTGTTGCGCTCTCCCGCGGCGCCCAGAGCATTATTGATGAGGATGATTTTGTTGTCCTCGACGTCGGGAGCCGTGATATTAAGTACGTTCGCATTCGGGGCGGCAGGTTTTATGACGGCGATTGGAACACGATTTGCGGCGCTATGGCAGGCTTCACGATTGAACTGCTCTTAAAACATCTTTCCGTCAATCTCAACGAGCTACAGGCAAGCGACATGGATATTGGAATTACCTGCGGGATACTCGGCACCGGGGCCGTCTTCGACCTAATCGCCGAAGGACTACTGCCGGAAACCGCCGTATCGGCCCTTATCCGTGGGATTGCGCAGAATACGTATAGTTTCTGCAAGCGGCCCGATAAGATTTATCTTTCCGGCGGGTTATGCAAAGTGCACGCATTTATAGATTCGTTTCCCTGCGAGATTGTGCCGGTGGGGAGATTTGTCTTGGTCAAAGGCCTTTCCGTTTCAATAAGCGATCGCGCATAAAGATAATCCCATAAAAACCTTACCGTTTACTTGCCTCAAGGCCGACAGAGAGTATCGCCAGATCATCTGACAGCTTTCCGTGGGTGCAACCCATAATCTCATTGAAAACTGCTTGCGGAAGATCTCTGGCCGACACCGGCCCTAATTCTTCAATGAATCTTACCAGCCTTTCCTCACCAAAGAACTCACCGTCACACCTTGCTTCAATTACACCGTCCGTATACAGGATTAAGCTGTCGCCTTTATCCAGAGTTATCTCGTCATCAATATAGCTAAGGCCGACAAATGCTCCTATGAAGGGGGAGTTCGTAACAAGAAGTTCTGCTTTACCGGTTCTCCTTTTAATTAATGCCGGGGGATGGCCTGCACTACAGTAAGTAAGGTGTCCGGTTTCTACATCTAGTATCCCAAAAAATACCGTTATAAATGGTGATTTTGGAGAAGATGCGCCCGCCACCGCATCGTTAGTTTTTGCCATAACCAACGCCGGGGAATGCCCTTCAAGAGCATAGGCTCTTAGCGTATTTCGAACAAGAGCCGTTAAGCTTGCAGCCCCTATTCCTTTTCCGGAGACATCTCCTATTACTGTCCCGACTCTTCCCTGCTCGAGTTCAAAGAGATCGTAAAAATCGCCCCCTACTATGGCAGCCTCGGTCGCAGAACGATAGAGGTGTCCGAATTCTATACCCCCTACCCTTTGAGGTATTGAAAGCAGTGCCTCTTGAAGGGTGTTGGCTATATTTTGCTCCGCTCTATAAAGACGGGCGTTTTCCAGCGAAAGCGATATCGATGGACCAAGCTTGTTGGCAAAATCAACCTGAGCATCGGTAAAAGTATGAATAGACGTGCGGTAGTTAAAAAAGAGCGCCCCGATGCCCTCTTTCCTTGCCATTAGGGGTATAACCATAACCGAACGGATACCGAGGCTCTTTTGAACTTCACGGTTGACCCTAGAATCATTGAAAGCATCGTTTACAATAACTGGTTTTCGGGTTCTGGCGGCTAGCACCGCATGCGGGACCTCTTCGTTCGTATACCTGCTTCCAAGTTTTTCTTCTGGAAATCCATAGATATACCTTGCTACCCAGTTGCCATCCTCATAGAGGGTTATCCCAGCCGTCTCACAGCCGATAGCCTTAGAAGCCTCTATGACAACTATTTGCATTATTTCATTAAAATCAAGGGTAGAAGTTATAGCGGCATTTATACTATTTAAGGCATCACTTAACTCCTGTGCTTGTTTGCGCTCTGTAATATCGGTAAAGGTTACAACTGCTCCCTCAATAACCCCTTCTTCAATAATTGGGTACGATGAGTACTCGACCGGGAATAAGGTCCCGTCATTTCGCCAAAACACCTCGGTATCAATTCTTACGCCTTGCCCGGTCTGGTAAGCTCGGTAGATGGGGCACTCCGCTTCGGGATAAGGTGAACCATCGCTATGTTTATTGTGAATCAATTCGTGCACATTTTCGCCCAGTATTTCTTCAGGCTTATAGCCAAGCATTTCAGATGCAGCCTTGTTAATAAAGGTGCAGTGTTCCTTCGTGTCGACCCCATAGATACCTTCGTCAGTTGATTGAAGAAGCAACTGGATTCTCTTATTTGATTCGCTAAGATTCTCTACCGCCTGCTTAAGATTAAGCCTTGCTTCATCAAGTGAGTGAGCGACATCTTCGATCTCATCGCCCGTTGCAATTAAGACCGGCTCATCAAAATGACCTTCGCCTACGGCACGAGCCCTCTCTGCAAGATAAGAAAGAGAGCTAATGACCCTTCGCACAATAAGGATGCTTACAATAAGGGCAATAATCAATATAGCAGTGGCAACCAGAGCGGAATTAATAATATCTCGCCTGATAGGGTCTAAGACTTGAGCAGCGTCAACGGAAGAGCCGGCAGCCCAGCCAAATTCGCTTATCGGTACTTCTG
This sequence comes from Candidatus Aquicultor secundus, assembly GCA_002783345.1. GTDB lineage: Bacteria > Actinomycetota > Aquicultoria > Aquicultorales > Aquicultoraceae > Aquicultor_A > Aquicultor_A secundus. The sequence goes on along the minus strand of PFFU01000150.1, from coordinate 9,440 downwards.
CTATTATCCTAACCCTGCCGGTTGCCGGGAACACAAAATCGGTACTTACCGCGTTTTTTCCTGAAAGAGCGGTCTTTACAAAACCATATTTGCCCCAGAACGGATCCGTCAGGACAAGCTTTTGAAACTCGCTTTGAAAAACAAGAGTGCCGTTTGAGTCAACTATATTTGTTGCTCCTGCGGTGGTTCTAATCGGTAGCGCACTGCCCAATCTCGTAATGTCAACATAGCAGCTAACAATTCCTTGTATAGTGCCGCTGCTATCCCTAATAGCTTTGGCAATATGAAAACCAACCGGGCTAACAACCCGTTCAACAGGCTCTATCCCCTTAGATTCGTTGCCTGCAATAATCGCCGAGAAAGCGGGGTGTTTAGCTAGACTCTGGCCGACTAAATGGCTATCAGTTGCAGCGACTATTGTGCCGGATGGGTCAGCAAAAACAGCATTATCTATCGGATAAATAGCAAGAAGCTCACTAAGGGCTGATGAGGTTTCTTGCGCAGATAATTTATTATTAACTATATTTAAGCCTACAAGCCTCATTGACTTGATCATTCCGTCAATAAAGAGCGTAAACGAAGTATCGGTCGATCTGGCTATTTCAGCCAACTGCAGTGAGGTTCTTTCCGTCCTTGCTTGATACCAGCTCGAATAGATTGTGATCATTAATGCAATTAACGGGATGGCAATAATGAGATAGATGATAGCTAGCTTTAAGCTAATACCCGACCTTCTCAATTGCAGGCTCCTTAGTAAAGGCAATAAAACAATGATACATCATCTTGCTATGATAGCGAGCAAAAAGAGGATCAGCGCGATAACCACTATGCTTCCCCCGCTTGCAATCCCAACATAAAACGAGAGAAAAAGGCCTAAGATTACCGAGAGTACCGATAGGCCAATCGCGTAGATCATCGTTGTCCTGAAGCTTTGCTTAAACTGCATCGCCGTGATCCCGGGAATCACCATGAGCGCGCCGATAAGAAGAACACCTACAATGCGGATCGAAAGAGAGACAGTAACGGCAGCCAGGACAATTAAGATAGTCCCGAGCACACCGACGGGAAGCCCGCTTATCCGCGCTGCCTCTTCGTCGTATGAGATAAAGAAGAGTTCTTTATACAAAAGAAATACTGTGATGAGTACCGTTGCCCCGAGCGCCGTGATAAAGTAAAGGTCCGTTGGCTCAACCGTCGTAATACTCCCAAACAGGAAGTTTAAGAGATTGACGTTAAATCCCCCCGAAATGCTTATAAGCACCGTCGCAACGGCAAGGCTGCCCGATAAGAACAAGGCCAAGACCGATTCGCCGAAAATCTTGGTTCTCTCCTGGACCTTATCGATGCCGATGGCACCTAGCACCGCAAAAACAACCGCCGTAATAACCGGCTGCGTATTAGCGATAAGTCCAATGGCGACACCGAGTAACGAGACATGTGAGAGCGTATCGGCAAAGAGCGAGTAACGCTTCACAATCAAAAACAGACCAATAACGGGAGCGATAACGCCGACAGTGATGCCAACGACAAAAGCCCTTATCATAAAATCATATTGAAAAATCGCAAGCATGTTATCCTCCCCTGATTCTAAAATCTGCTCCAACGTTTTCACCATAGAGCTCTTTAAGCAGGTTCCGGTTTTCTCCGAAGACAAGGCTTGCCGGTCCAGCACAAACAAGGCGTCTATTGATACAGATAAGCCTCGTTGCTTCGTGCGCTAAAACTTCGATGTCGTGAGAGACAAAAAGAATCGTCAAACCGTGCTCTGTATTAAGCTTCTTTAAGAACCGATAAAACTTACCCTGCGAGGCCACGTCAACCCCCGTGACGGGCTCATCAAGAAGAAGTACGTCGGGCTCGCTTGCAAGGGCCCTTGCAATGAAGACACGCTGGCGCTCGCCCCCCGATAGATCAGCGATGACGCGATCTTTCAAAGGAAGAATATCAGCAAGCTCCATGGCCCTCTGAATGGCCGCCGCATCGGATGCTGTAAATCTTCGGAACAGCCCCGCCTTGGCAATGCGGCCCTGGCCTACTACCTCACTGACGGTAACGGGAAATCTAACGTCGGCTTGCGTTGCCCTCTGTGGTAGATAACCGATTCTTGGCCAATCCTGAAACTCACGGATATTCTTGCCGAAGAGCCTCACTCGTCCCGAGCTTGGCGTTAAGAGCCCGAGGATAATCCTGAGAAGCGTCGTCTTGCCGCTACCGTTGGGGCCGATAATGCCATCGTATTCACCCGCTTCAACGGTAAAGCTGATACCGCTTAAGGCGGGTTCACCGTTATATTTAAATGATATGTCGTCAAGTTCAATAACCGGTTCTGCCATTTTCATACTTCCTATTTGCATTCAAGCGCAATCCGCAAATTCTTAAGATTCTCCTGCATCAGGCTAATAAAGTTCTTACCCGCTTTCTGATCATCGGGTGTTAACCCTTCAATTGGATTCAGTACGAGTGTTTTTGCCCCAACTTCGCCGGCGATAGTTTTTGAGAGACGAGGACTCACCAGCTTTTCAAAGAAGATGTACTTAATGTGGTGCTCCTTTACAAACCGGGTAATCTCGGCAAGACGCGCCGGGGAAGGCTCTTCTTCAGAAAGCCCGGCAATTGCAATCTGTGTGAGATTGTAACGCTTTGCAAGGTAGGCAAAAGCCGCATGTGAAGTGACTACATCCCGGCTATTGCAGCTAATGAGACCGGCCCTATATTTGCTATCTAGTTTTTCAAGCTTATCGATATATGCTGCTGCGTTCTTGTCGTAAAACGCTTTGTTTGCCGGATCGATTTCGGCTAATTTGTTGGCTATGGTTTTGATGACTTTTTGATCTAAGACCGGATCAAGATAAAAATGCGGATCGGCCTTATGCGGATTTATCCGCCCTTCTTCCGGAGTAGCTGACAAGAGCGGGATTCCCTTGCTCGCATTAATAACCGTTACTCCTGTAAGATCCGGCACAACCTTGCCAGCCCAGGGCTCAAACCCGACACCTGTGTAGATAAACACCTTAGCTTGTTTCATCGTTACTATATCCTGGGGTGAAGGCTCAAAGTCATGGGGCTCGGCTCCAACCGGGGTTATATTAGTAACCGTCACCTTACCACCGCCAACCTGGCGAACAAACTCGGCAAGAGGATAGAAACTTGCCACTACCCCGATGTTCTTTTGCCCTGCACCTTGCTTGTTTACAAAGGCATAACTGAGGCCGATAACTGCGGCGATTAAGACGATCACCCCAATAACAAAGCGCCGGTTCATTTCTTCGACCTTCCCATCCCATCTACCCTTATCTGCAGTTCTTGCAAAGACCAAAAAACTCGATTAGGTGATAATTCACTTTAAAATCTTGTGCGCCAAGCATTTCTTCGATTCTGCGGATATCGTCCGTGCAATCGATATCTTCAACTTCGCCGCAGCTTTGACAAACAGCATGGTGGTGGTGATCCATCGCCGCTATCTCAAACCGGTCCTGTTTCTCGCCAAACGGCAGCTTGTTGATAATACCCTGCTCAAGCATAAAACCGAGCTCACGGTAGACTGAAGTCTTATGCGGCTCTAGGTTGCGGCGCTTTAGAAGCTCGGCAATCTCGGCGGCTGAAAGCGGTTTCCTTGCCACGTCGAGCTCCTCGATAATGGCTTTTCGCAGCGTTGTAATACGAAAGCCTTTACCCCTCAATTCTTCAATTAGCTCATCAAAACAGCTCTTGTTCATAGACGAATATTAATGCAACTCAGTTGCGTTTGTCAACAATTTTGTTTTATACCCTTATCTCAATCAGGCAAAAAACATAAAGCTTGAATTCGTTGACGCAGCGGAATCATGTCAAGTTATGAGAGTATCTTGTCTAAAGACGATCAAGAAGACCATCCAGCGCCTTCTTTGTCTCATTCAAAGCAATCTCTTCTCTATAATAAAGATTCTCAGCACCGGTTACTCTGGCTTCTTCGGCGATCTGTAAGTTCTCCATGATAGAATCTCTGCTGAGCGGTTTTCTGAGTTCTTTTTGTTTTAGGTGGTGACTTTCTTATAGAACGTATCTATGTCTGTCACATCAGCTTGAGACGCCGTGAATTTGAGTTCAACAAGATATGTTGTTTCAACCAACGTTAGTGACCCGTCGATCTGTCTCCCCTCGTGAACATAAGGCTTACGGTTGGTGATTTCCGAAAAATCCAAGAGGTTGAAAAACCATGATTGAAAGTCGTAGCCAGCTTGTTGTGTCCCAAGTGCCTTTCCCGGTTCATTCAAACCGTCACTTAATTGCTGTATTGTCCGTTGTGACCGGCCAACCTCTTCTTGACGTTGTCGAAAATTCTCCCGAGCTAATCTCTTCTCCTCTTCAGATTGGATCTCTTCCTCCTGACGGTCGTGGTGTATCCGAAGCTTTGAGACAGCATCATGCGCATCTTTGATCTTCAGAGCAGAGTCCTCCCAGTTCTGCAGGCCTGGGAAACTCCTTTGCTCCATTAAGCATACTGATATTTTCATAAGACCGCTTCTACCTTTATCATTCTTGGGGAGTTCATTAAATAGGCGGTCGAGAAAATCACGTTTGGATTCGCCTGCCTCCCAGGTTGCAAAAAACGAATCATATATACCACACTGACGCAGGAATTTTGAAAGGGCTCGTTTTCTCCAAAACGATTTGAGACACGCGTCGTAAACGAGTTCGATGTAATATGGCGTCAGTCTTGTCTTCATAGCTATGCCCAGCTTCCATTCTTGCGCTTTGTGATTGGTTGGATTATATCTCTTATCGCTAAAGTACGTCAAAGCTATAATGCGCTTGGGTTATTAGGTATAGATTGTCCAGTCCATAACTGTACCCCACAACAATACCCGGAAAGCAGAAAAACCGCTCTACAAAGCGGTTTTTCTAATGGGTTATAGTGCACCCTAAAAATTCAACCCCGGATTCGCGCTTATTCAAACTTCTAACAGATATTGTCAGTTTGATTGCTTAGCGAGGATGAAGTGCAAATCTTTTCAGGCGCCGGTTGTACAGTTTTTGGGGTCAGGTCATACAAATTATCAACACTACAGAATGAGAATAAAAATAGGGGCATCCACCATACTGGCGATTGCCCCTATTCTCAATTCTTTTTATTCACTATCGTAGTCCTATTTCTCCCCCCACATTCAACACTATAACAAATGCTATAAATAGCATTATTAATAGCACTGTTATATCTACGATAATGAGCACATACTTTGGCAATCTTTCCATCGAATCACTTCTTCCGCTTGCACGTCTGTCTTTTGATGCGTGACGGTAGTGGCAATCTTAATTTCTACTGGGGCTCCAGGATACAGTGCCATCGTACTTAACTTTAACCCAAACATTCTCGGGTCTGTCATATATTATACAGGATAAGAGCCATTCAAAGCCAAAATTGAAGTTTGCTCGCGCATAGGCCTGAGAATACGCGTTGGTCCAGGGACTATTAATTTGCTCTGTGCCCGTGGTCCAATTTTCAACGCGCATACAAAGGGTGTTTCTCTCATAATAACCGTAGAGGCCGCTGTTATACCAAGCATAAGAGCCATTATACCCGGGGCGGTTCAATTCGCCTTCTTATCCAACATGTGCGCCTCTTATGCGGTTTCTGTTCGTCGGGCCAGTGTTTTGCCTTCGGCTTCCTTCAGATTCTACCTCACGGTAGACACCCTTGCCGTTTAGCTAGCAGTTCCCCCTGTCGGGCCTGCAAGGGACTTTCACCCTCAAGTACGTGCGCCCTGCCGGGCGCACGAAGAAAAAGATTATGGCTTTACAAAGCCATAATCTTCCATTTAGCTCCCCGGATCGGTCGCTATTCGAACCAGTGGAGAAGATATGTTTAGTGATATAACACACATTTTATGTGGATTCTTAGCGGCAACTGCTCAGTTTGATTGCATAGACTCTTATCGGCTTTCGAAAAATCAAGTGTTGTCGTTAAGACAAGCATCTGGGTAATCTGCGATTGCATCCCGTAGCTATGGATTAACTTTTAAATATTTCTTCATTTCCCCCATAATTAGGGCATCTTCGATTTCGGTGTCAATCGTATGTTCTACTGCCCCCTTTTCTACAAATAACCTATGTCCATCTTCGTTCAATACATGGCCCAGTGCACCAAACCTTGGATTTGATCTGAAGTAGTCATTTAGCTCCTGCTCCGTGAATGTTGCCATAATTTCTTGCGAACACCTAAACAATAATCGTTCAAGGTTATTTACGATTTTGGAATCATCTTTGTTGTCTCTTTGTAAACGCTTGACTTCTTCTGTAAGATTATAGAATTTCTCCCCTACAAAATACCCAATAGCTTTCTCGATGCCAAATTCAGCTTTGATATGGCTTGCAGCAGCTTTCCAATCATCAATTAATTCTTCTCGGTTTGTAATAAATTGTTCCATAAATATGTCCCCTATAGCGCGATGGTTAAGCAACTCACAATCATCTTCTTAAATAGAAATGTAACTCAGAACTCCTCTAGCTCTTCCAAAAGAGCTCGGCGATTTTTATAAGTACGCCTAAATTCTTCAACCATTTTTAGGACTCTTTCCCCGGCACCCATCTTCTTCATTCGCCTAAGCCTCCGACAAGCATTTTGATAGACAGCACGGCCCGAAGTCCTCTTAAGTATGTCTCTTATCACTAGTTCATGAATTTCGATTAGATCGTCCGGGAAACGGTCCTCTAGATATTTCCCAAATGAATCCAGCGTATGCTCGGACGGGTTGCTCTTCATTAAACCTAAAAGTTCCGGCCATTTCTCTTCTCTAATAAAGATCTCGCCCATTATGTAGGTATCACAGTTTCGAGACTCAATCAATTCCTTAATTAGCCTATCAGCTACACCCAGCCATTCTTCTTGAGAATAAGTACTTTTGAGCTTATCGTAGTATTTAAATTCGTGATGACCCTTGAAGAATAACTCTTTACTATACTTTCTAACGGCTTCTGCATCGTTTTCAAGCTCGGCAATCCTTAGAAGCGAGTTAAGCCACTCATGGACCAAGCCCGGATAACCGCGTTTGGCATCAAGCTCCATGCCCGCCTTGGCCAGCTCCTTAGCCTTCTTATAATCCTTTTGGACGATGGCATCTTCAAGGGCAATGCGCCGAATCGGCGTGTGTTCTAAATTATCGGCGATAAATTGAGAGACCTTTTCCTGGTCCCACTTCTTTAAGATTTCTAACTTAAGCTCGGCAGCCCTTTCCCGGTCATATTTGCTGGAATATGAATCTTCTATCTGGCTAGCCGCGGCCAATTCATCTATCTTCTGAAGTAATTTTTTCTTTTCTTCAAGGTTGCCGATTAATTTTGAAGCGATTCCTAGCCACTCCCATTGCCAATCAGACCAACCATCATAAATTTTGTCCTTAGCAGCTTTAAGAGCGTATTCAAACAAGTCTTTGCGAACGTTTTTGTCTGCAATATCTTCGGCACACTCGTTTAATTTTTCAAACGATAACTCAATAACCCCACCCAAATCGCCGTTGGAATCATCGGCATATTGCAGGGCCGGAACTGTTTCTTCAATGGCCGCCTGATAAATTGGAAGGGCTCTTTCCGGTTTTTGTTGTTCTAACATCTTGTCAGCTTCATAAACCAGCTCTTCAATTCCTCTAATGGCTCGGCTGCTGCTCCAATAACCTATAAAGCCGTGGCGGTCCATCCCTAAGCGCAAGGAATCCCTCATAATCCGCTTGTAGTCTTCCTTTTTATTCTCACCAGCTTCACCCTTCTTAAGCAAATTTCGAGCAAGAAGTGTGTTCCTAAACTCCCGATCATTCAAAGCATATTCTAAGATAATCTCCCGCATTTCTTCTTCGGTTAGTTTTTTCACAATTCCGATTATCTTATCGGCAACGGTTTTCCGCTTGGCTTGTCTCTGACTGGGTTTTTTCTTTTTCTCCGGTAAATCCTCGCCCGCAAGAATTTTACCAATAGCCAAGTACACAGCTACTTCGTGTTTACAGACAGGACCAAAATCATAAGGACAATCGCACAAAGATTCCGCTATCCTGTCGCCTTTAAGCTTAACTCTAACCTCATAGGTTTGTGTGCCCTCAACCAAAGCCGACCATCTATCTTCTTCAACCTCTTCCAGCTCTGCCACTAGACCGCGCCTAAAATAATCCTTGCCTCTTTGAAGGATTGTCGGATCTATCAAACTTTCCAAGTCGTTGATAGATATTTGCATGTCTAAAACCCTTCCCTAAAGTTAAGTGCAGGCAATTTATGGGAGTCTTGTTTAAAGTTATTCTTGTTGGCAATGAAGAGCTGAGCCCTACTTAACAAATCTATCTTCAAAGTAGAGCCTCCATTTGGCGTTAAATATAGTCGAATTTTTGGTGAGCTTGGCAAACCCAGGCGTATTTTTTATGTTCTCATAGAGCTTATTAGAATCAATACCGGCGATGTCTAAAAGGAAGCCCATTCTTCTCTGAACCGTTATCGGATAAAGCTTTGCATGGTCGGCTAGTTTTTTGGAATCAAGATCAGTGCCCGCTTCTTTTAACTTCTCCAGCACCAAATCAACAGTGTAGCTATCCTTTCTAAAGTGTAGAAAATCAAGTAAAGCCTTTTCAATTTCTGCCACTCTAGCTTTCTGGCCATCAATTGTTATCTCTACGTATCCGGTCATCATTTCGGGTTTGGCTTTAACAAACCGATATTCAAGGTTTTGGAAACGGTATGTTTTGGGGTTTGAAGTTGATACTGCTGTTACTGTATCGGGAAGCTGGTCAAAGTGCCCATGATAATTTAAAGCGAACTCAAACGACACGTAAGAATCAGGAACAAAGACTCGAGATATTGCTAAGGGCGGGATGTTCGAAAAGCTATGAGATTCAAGACTGGCAACAGCATAAACCCCTCGCTTGATGCGAATCAGCCAGCCTCTTTGAACTAAAAGTCTAATCCTTTTCTTAAGCGCATTGTAAGAGATATCTTTAAGCAGCACCCGTAAATCGTCAAAGCTCACGATATAGCCATGCCGAGAGATCGTCTCTCCCAGTATTTCCAAGTCTTTTTTTGATAAAATCGTCTTTTTCATAACACGTAGGTTCCTATTTATGGACACTTTCATAATATACTTTATACTAATCGGGATATATTACAAAGGTTTTTAAGGCAGATATGGCAAGTCCCCTTCTGTTATACATAAAACCGGGAGAAGAGCTTTCGCTGAGCCATGAGGGGTTAAAAAATATCTGTCTAAAATAATAGACCTGTATCTATTGTTTTAGACAGTGCGGCCAACTTAAAGAATTTCGGCAAACCAAGGGATCGGTTTCAAACTTTTTTCCAAAACAAAAAATGGCTTGTCAAAGCTATTGCCTTGTGGTTCGAATTACGTCTTATCCGAGGGTTTGAATTATTCCAACCCGATATTTTGGCTCTATAAAGCCTCAGTAACCATAATCTTTCATATTGCTCCCCGG
>PFFU01000002.1:17592-22415 GCA_002783345.1 Candidatus Aquicultor secundus | reverse complement strand
ACTTTGGCAACATGTTCAGCATGGCCGGGGCTTCATTGTTTTTACCATTCTTGCCGCTTTTGCCGACGCAGATTTTACTTACCAATCTTCTGACCGATTTTCCCGAAACGACCATCTCGACGGATCTTGTCGACCGCGAACTGATCGACCGTCCCAGGCGCTGGAATATCGATTTCATCCGCAAGTTTATGCTGACGTTCGGTCTTTTAAGCTCTGTGTTTGACTACCTTACATTTGGGGCGCTCCTCTTCATCCTGCACGCCGGGCCGACCGAGTTCAGGACCGGTTGGTTTATTGAATCGGTTGTCTCGGCATCGCTCATCGTCCTCGTAATCCGCACGAGAAAGCCGTTCTTTGCCAGCAGGCCGAGCAAGTATCTGGCCGCGGCCACGTTGCTCGTCTTCGGTGTAACGATACTACTTCCCTTCACCTCCCTCTCAAAGCTCTTCTCATTTACAGCTATACCCCCGGTGTTCTTGCCGGTCCTGGGAGGTATCCTTGTCCTCTATATCGCAGGGGCCGAGCTGGCAAAAAGGATATTTTATAAGCACGTTATGTTCTAACCAATCACGCATAGATGTGAAATTCCCGATGATCGTGATGGGTGCGACAGTGGGCGCGCTCTTCGGTGAGGGAATTTCGGCTTTTACCGGGCAATAGGGTCGAGGTTATCTACCTGCTAAAAGCTCGGAATAAACCCTGAACGTCTTATCCGCCATGGATTTGATGGTGAAGTCTGCGGTAACCATCTGCAAAGAATGCCGGGCAAGCTTTTCCCGCAAATCCTTATCGGCAAGCATTCTCTCAATCGCATCGGCAAGCGATTCAGCGTCTTCAGGTTCCGCGAGTAGCCCGGATACGCTGTCCTCTATAATATCTGGTACGCCGCCGCCGCGTGTTGCTACCACCGGCAGGCCGAGCGCCATTGCCTCCAGGATAACGATCCCAAACGGTTCTTTAATCGATGGAAGAACAAATATATCGAGCGCCGCCATGTAACGCCCCGGTTCATCGACGAATCCCAAGAACTTTACATGGTCTAGAATCCCAAGTTCGCCCGCCTGGGTCTCAAGCTCACCGCGTAGCGGGCCGTCCCCGATAATTATAAGATAAGCGCCGGGATGATTCGCTATCACACGCGCCATGCTTTGCAGCAAAACAGCATGCCCCTTGAACGGCACAAGCCGCCCTACGGCCCCAAGCAAAACCGCACCCTCAGGTAACCCCAGCATTTTCTTACTGTCAGCGCCAGTTCCCCTATCGCCCATATTTACGTTGCCTGCGTCCTTATCTTCGGCCCTATAAACTTCCCAATACTTCATATCGATCCCGTTTGGGATCACGTCGATTTTGCGCGGCGCTATCCCAATTTCGTCCTCCAGGCAGCGCCTTATCTCGCTTGATACCGCAATCAGGCGGTCCGCCCTGTTGAGTATCATCTTATTCACCCGCTTGGCCACGACATAATACTTCAACGAGGGGTTTAAGTTACTGGGGAAATTATGCACCGTGGTAATCATGTACTTTACCTTGTGCATATACGAAGCCATCCATCCGACAACCGCCGCTTTGTTGCCGTGCATGTGGATGATATCCGGTCTCACCCGGCGCAGCACGTCGGCAACCGAGCGCGCCGAAAGGTAATCGGCTTTCGGGGAGATAGAATCCGCCATCTCGACCTCAAAAGAGGATATCCCGAGGTCGCTCAAGAAGGAAAAAAGCTTTGGCGCTGCTGGCGAGAGTACGATGGGCTCGAACTTCGAGCGGTCCAGCTCCGAGAGTAGCCCGCAGATGTGTGTTTGCATTCCGCCGCTGGTTTTACGGATCAGGTACGCGATACGGGGCATTCGGACACCTCTGGCAGAACTACCGGGATGATCTCCCCTATACTGTCGATGACATAATCCGGGTTGCTATCCGCGATTCGCACGCCATGAAAGCCGTAGGTAACCCCAACGGTCGCCGTCCCCGCGTTTTTGCCCGCAAAGATATCGACATCGCTATCCCCGGTCATGATGGCATCGACCGGTTGCACGTTTAAGTATGCAAGTGCTTTTAGCACCGGCTCGGGGTCGGGCTTCAGGTGCGTTACATCCTCAAGCGCCACCACAAAATCAATGAATTCGCTTATCCCCGCAAGCTCAAGCGTTTTTACCGATGACGACCTCTGCCGTGTCGTAACGGCGGCTATCTTGATCCCGGCGATTTTTAGCGCCTCAAGGGCTGTAGCGGTTCCCGGATATGGTTTTGAGAGGTCGAGGTGCTCGCCTTGGAAGTACCGGTGGGTTTTCGCCAGCTCTTTCGCCAGCTCTCTTATATCTTTTATATCTTTTATATCTGCTATGCCTGCGATATGCACGCCCGGCGCAAGCAACTCGTAACACGTTTCAAGGGGTTTGCCGATCAGGGTGGCCATCTCGCTTCGCGTCTTCGGAGCCAGCCCGAACTTATCGAGCGTGTACTCATACGCTTGAAATATAAACTCGGACGTATCGAGAAGCGTCCCATCAACATCAAATAAAGCTGCTTTAAGTTCCTGCATGTGAGGTATTATATCACAGATAGAACAACCGTAATCGTGGCCTTAGCTTCAACCTTAGTTCTGACAGATACTCTCGAACCCGGCGCCCGCGTAAGCGATATCAAGCTGACATACCAGGTGGATAGGGGCCCCTCGCTCTAACCTATCCCTGGGCTGGGTACCCCAACTCGGCAAGTTTTGCTTTAATATCGTCAAGGCTGATCTTGTCATCCTCGAACTCCACAGTAACCTCTTTAGTCTCCGCGTTGGCCTCTACGCTATCCACACCATCCACATGACCCAGGCCATTCTTTACGGTCATCACGCAATGCATACAAGAAATATCCGGCGAAACCAGTTTCGCAATTGTCTTCGACATGCAGAATACCACCTTTCCGGCTGAGCTTTTCTACAGTGTATCATAACAAAGTTAAAATCATCCGGCATTTCGGGTGGCAACGTCACAGCGGTTAACGGTCCGATGTTCCCACACCACTAAAGGTTCCACACTCAGGAGATAAGCAACCCATAGCTCAAACATATAGCCATACCTAATATTAAGAGCATATCCGACAAAAAGGGAATAAAAACCTTACGGTTTAGGTTTATTTTTGATTTCTAAAACTCGAAACCATACATCGATCCATAAAACGCAGTTTAACTACCGCTCCGCGTGGCAAAAAGGATTTATGACTATGAAACTTATTTATTCTTACAACGAGGTTAAGCGTGATGAAATCTCCCTGGTCGGGGGCAAGGGGCTTAATGTTGCGATCATGCACCGGGCGGGTTTTCGCGTGCCCGATGGCCTCATCCTATCCGCCGAGGCCTTCTATACGGTTCTGGACGATATCAGCGCCGGTACCAATATCGCTGTGCTGCTCTCAGACTTTCTCTCATCCCAGACGCCATCCGAAACTCTCGAAGATATATGTAACGATTTTCGTGAAGCGATTTTGACGACGCCTCTTACTAACAACATACAAGCCGCGCTCCAACAAATCTACGAAGATTTAACGCCGCAAGCGCAAGCCGGTTTCATCGTGCGAAGCTCGGCAACCATCGAGGACACCCCGAAGGCAAGCTTTGCCGGGATACTCTCATCGTACCCCGACATTCATGGTCTCGAAGATATGATCGATGCGGTACGCAGGTGCTGGGCCTCTATTTTTACGCCCGAGGCGCACATTTACCTCAAAGAACAGGGCATGCTCACAGAGCAGCCCCAGCAAGCCGAACAGACCACACAAACCCAACAAATCCGGCAAACCCGTCGAACCAAGCAAACCCCACAAATCCGGCAAACCGGGATCGGGGTCGCGGTGTTAATCCAGGCGATGATACCGGCCGAGCGCTCGGGCATCGTGTTTTCAATGGATACCGTGACCGGTGACACCGACAAGATCATCGTGGACGCCATCTTCGGTTTCGGCGAGGAAATCGTATCGGGCGAGGTAACCCCCGAGCGCTATGTTTACTCGCGTAAGCGGCAGATGATAGTGAGCCGCAGGATGGGCAGGCAGACCGAATTCATCACCCCAACCGGCGAGCGAAAGCCGATCTTTGAAAAATTGCTGCGCTTACCGAAGCTCAGCGACCGCGAGGTGTGCGAGCTTGCCGAGATCGGGATACGTCTTGAGCAATTGTTCGGAAGCCCTCAGGATATCGAGTGGGCTTTTAGCAACGGCCGGTTCTACGTTCTGCAATCACGACCCATTGTTGTTGGTGAGCGCTATGAAAAGCTATTCCCCCAGGTGGGTGAGCAGACCGTTCTCTTGCGGGGTGTTGGCGTAAGCCCTGCCGTGGGCTCGGGGTACGTCCATATGATCAGCCCGGAAGAAGTACCCGAGGTTGCGCCGAACACCGTCATCGTTGCGCGCCGGATAACCAACGACCTCGCCGTCCACCTGCGACGGGCCGCCGCGGTAGTGACCGATGAGGGGGGAAGCACCAGCCATGGCGCCAACATCCTGCGCGAGTTCGGCGTATCCTGCGTTCTTGGAACGGGCAACGCTACCGAAAAGCTTAGAGAGGATGAAGTGGTAACCGTCGATGGCTTTCGCGGCGTGGTTTACGAGGGCGATCTTGGTATTACGGTAAAAGAAATACCCGCTGTGCCGCCGACCGAAACGCGGGTGTTCGTTTCGATCCTCATCCCCGAAAAAGCCCGCAGCATCGCCCCGCTTGCCGATGGCGTCTCGTCGCTTCGGGACGACTATTTCATGCTTGAATCCGGCGTTCATCCTATCAAGATGATCAAAGAGGGGCTTGGGCCGTATCTCGAGGACAACATAACCAACGG
>PFFU01000002.1:4675-17560 GCA_002783345.1 Candidatus Aquicultor secundus | reverse complement strand
GAAGACGTTGAGGAGCGAAACCCCCTCTTTGGCTGGCGTGGAATCGGGCGCGAGCTTGAAGAGCCCGAGATGCTTAAACTCGAACTCAGAGCGATGAAGCGGGCCCTTCATAAAGCCGGTGGAAACCTCGGCATTAAGCTTCCCTTTATCCGTTTTGTCGATGAACTGGTCAAGGCAAAGCAGATCATGCGTGAAGTCGGGCTGAAACCCCATGAGGATGTCCAAGTCGGCATCTCTGTTGAAAACCCGGCGGTTGTATTTACGCTCGGCGATTTTATCAACGAGGGCATCGATTTTATCAGTATCGGCTTGAGCGACCTCGTGATGTGCACGCTGGCCGTCGACCGCGAGAGCCAGAAGGTTGCCGATCTGTTCAGGCCCGACCATCCGGCGGTGCTTCATCTGCTCGGCGAGATAGCCGGTGCTGCCCGAAGAAACGGCATATTCACGTGCGTTGCAGGCGAGAGCGCAAGAAGCCCGGAGGTGCTGCCGTTTCTCATAAAATCCGGGTTCGACGCCATCGGCGTATCGCTTTCCTTCTTTGCCGAGACCAAGCGTGAAGTCGCACGGCTTGAGCACGAAGTACAAGAAGGTGGTCGCTATACCGCCGAACTATAAAATAGTACCCCACCCGGCCCTACTCTAACCCCTTCCATATCCAGGCATTTTAGCCAGAAGAGTTCATACGTTTCTCCGAACGCTTTAATTACATAAAATATCCTGTTAGAACACGCTAGATCGGGGAAATTAAATACGTAGACCGGCGAATCCGGCTCGGTGTATTAGAGCCGGGTTTTATCACCGGTACTAGTGAACGATTTTAGGAGGTGAAATCGATGGCAGTAATGAACAGACCTAGGCTTAACTGGCTAGATTGGACCGCCCTTGCTATCACCGTTATCGGTGCACTTAACTGGGGTTTGGTCGGATTCTTCAACTACGACCTGGTTAGAGCGATCTTTAGCGGAAACGGATCACCGACTGCGACAATTACTCTATTCTCCAACGTTATATTCGCGATTGTCGGGTTAGCCGGTTTATACTCTATCTATTCACTCTACAAAGTAGGCCAGATGCAATCCCGCGCGATGCCGGCTGAAGAGCGCATGAGAAAGGCCGCTTAAGTTATTCGGTCCAGTTATAATGTCTTGAGTATATGCCTTAAGTAATGAGGTGGGTGACGATGTTCACCCACCTTTCTTAGTTTTAAGCACCCCAGGTATGGGTATAAACACTACAGTATAAGGTAAACGCCTGCATGATCGGCAAGGATAAGAACTTGAGAGGAAACGAAAGGAGGCATCCCAATGCCTGACTTTGTAAATCCGTTTAGCGGCATGGTGCCCAGAAAAATGACGAAAGAAGAACTGATACGCGCGATACGGTTGGATATTAGCGCAGAAGAGGAGGCCGTTCATCTGTATATGACGCATGCCGATGCGACGGATGATCCGCTCTCAAAGAAAGTCCTTATCGATATCGCAAACGAGGAGCGAGTCCATGTCGGCGAATTCCAACGCCTCCTCAGCATACTCGCCCCCGACGAAGGTAAGCTGTTAGCGGATGGCGCCCGCGAGGTAAACGAAATGAACGCTGAAGTCTCTTAGCTCCTGACTCCTGTTTATGTTAAGCTTAAGCCGTAAAAATATAACGGTGACGTTCCGTAAAGTTTTTGTAAAGGAAGATCACAATGTCTGCCAAGTGCCCCGGTTCTGATATGAGAAACATAACCGCGGGAGTGTATGCGTGCCCCAACTGCGGTTATGCCGTTGAGATATTTTCAGATGAGATGAGAAGAAGATGCCCTAAATGCAAGGAGTGGGTCGAGAAGAAAGAGACCCCGTCCTGCGTCCAATGGTGCCAGTCCGCGCGCTCATGCCTGGGTGAAGATCGCTGGAAGGCCGTCATGGATGCCCTCGGTAAAGATACCAAGTCGTAACTATTTAGCTACGCGACTCTGGTCTCGCCCTCGATAGCGCCTATAAGTTTTTCCCTGAACCAGTCAACGGTGAATGACAGCACCATCCTGTAATCTTACATCTGATACCCTAGACAAATTTTAAACTTACCACTGAAGTGCCGGTTTCACTTGCCGATACAACCTTTGAAGAAAATCCACATCCGGGCGATAGGGAGGCAAAATGGGAAGACCAGAGAAATCCAAAACATCTATTAGAACATCTGATATTACACCTGCGGAACTCGCCGACGCAAAGCGCTACATCAGGCTATCCGGCGGCGGCTCAATTATACGATCATATTTTAAAGAAACCCATTGTGCGGTCGAGAACACAGAGATCGACAGCAAAGGCCTTTACTGTTTTGAAAAGCTTATCCGCCTGGCGTTCATTCAGTCGATGACAGACGACTTCGTCCTGGGTCGGCAGGAGGGCTTTATCAGGTATATCACCGGTTTAAACGAGAATTTCGAATCGCCAAACGTAAGCGATTGGCGCCCTGAGCAGTCCGCCGCACGAATCGCCGATTTCATACTGAGCTTCTATAACCTCTACGTCTACCAGTGGAAAAAGCACGGTCGCCTCACCGAAAAATCGCTTGCGAAGTTTATGGAAATCGCCCGCGAGTGCCTCGATTTCAGTTATCTCAATCTCACCGACAAGTTTGAGAACTTACCCAAAGATGTTAAAGAGACCGTAAATAAAGCCTTTTTCTTAACTAATAGTAGGATTGATGGGTGGCATGAAGAAAGAACTATGGAGATTTCGGCAGCATAGCCTTATCTGCCGGTTTCTCTTTTACGTCATGCAAAAACAGGGTATATCAAGCTCGAAGATAGCATAGACGGGGCTGTCTTCGATGCCGTTGGTACCGCTATTAGAAATTGAGATACCATGGAAAGTACTAAAAACACGAAAGACTCCGGAAACTTCTTAAATACTGCGGTCGAGCTTGCGCTTCATGCCGGTCAACTCATCAAGAGAATGGCGAAACAATCCCATACGATAACCTTTAAAGGGGCGGTCGACCTTGTGACTGAAGCCGATGTTGCATCCGAGGCGCTGGTCATCGCCGGGATAAAAGAGCGTTTCCCCGACCACGGTATTTTAGCTGAGGAAAAGGGCATCGAGCAGGGTGAATCAGAGTATCTCTGGATTATCGATCCGCTTGACGGCACCACCAACTACGCGCACGGCTTTCCGGTTTACGGCGTGTCCATCGCGCTTGAATACCGGGGAGAGATAACCGTCGGCGTGGTTTACGAACCCAACCTTGACGAACTCTTTACAGCCGAAAAGGGGAAAGGCGCGTTTCTAAACGGCGCACCGATTCGGGTCTCCGAGACCCGCGAACTCGATAGATCGCTTCTTGCAACCGGTTTTCCCTATAACTTCAGGACCGATCCCGATCGCATAATTAAACTTTTCACCGGCTTTTCTCTCAACGCCCAGGGGATTCGAAGGGCGGGGGCCGCTACAATCGACCTGATTTCCCTTGCCTGCGGCCGTTTTGACGGCTTCTGGGAATTTGGCCTGAAGCCCTGGGATATGGCCGCCGGCGGCTTAATTGCCGCCGAGGCCGGAGCCAGGATTACCAGGATGGAAGGCCGGTCCTACGACATACGTGTCCCCGAAATCGTTGCCAGCAACGGGTTTATCCATGACCAGATGTTAGCAGTTATCCTTCGTTCATTTTCTTGAGAATGCGGATGAGTTCTTCTTGCTCTCCCCTTGAGAGGCGCTCGACGTAAGGCGTCAATATCATGCGGTGCGCTTCTTTTGACCGTTCAACCACATCGCGGCCGTTATCTGTTAGGTGAAGGCGGGTGACCCGGCGGTCTGCGGTGCAGGGGGTGCGCGTCGCATATCCCGCCTCAACCAGCCGGTCTACCGTGACGGTCGCTGTGGGCTGGCTGACGCCGATGCTGGTCGCAAACGTAGAGATATCGCATCCCTCGTTTGCAGAGAGCATCCTGAGTGCGTTGTGCTCGGCCCGGCTGATACCCAAAATCCTGCTCACATGCTGCGGGCGGGATTTCCTTAATATGCTTAAGAGACCGTCCAGTATTTCATCTATATTGCGATCAAGAAACTGCACCTTGCATTTCTCCTAATACTTAGATAAACTAAGTATAACATGCTTTTGTAAAAAGTCCAGGTTATACAATACCCAGGCTGTAATGGTAGTATTGTAACCGGGAGCATAAAATATAAGTAAAAAAAAATATATCGAGCTTCGATATTATAGAATTACTAAGTATATGGCTGAGAAGCAAGCAGTAATCTTCAGAACTACGCAATCATGAAACCACCGGACTACATCGAGATAAAGCTCCTGAAGGAAAGATCGGCTATCAGCTATAAGCGGCTTTGAAAGGGGCACGAAAATGGCATTTAACGATCGTTTCTTGAAAGCATGCAGGCGTGAGCCGGTAGACGCGACACCGGTATGGTTAATGCGCCAGGCGGGCCGGTACCTAAAGGAATACCGCGACATAAGGGCGAAACACGACTTTCTCACGATGTGCAAAACACCCGAAGTAGCTACAGAGGTAACGCTGCAGCCGGTCGATGTGCTCGGCGTCGACGCGGCGATTATCTTCGCCGACATTCTTCTCCCCCTGGAAGGCATGGGTATTGACCTTGAGTTCGCAAAAGGCGAGGGCCCGGTCATCCATAATCCCGTGCGCACCAAGGCCGATGTCGATGCGATCAGGATTATCGAAGCCGAAGAAGCCACCCCGTATGTTGCCGAGGCGATCAAGATAGTGCGGCGCGAACTTGAAGGCCGCGTCCCCCTTATCGGATTTTCCGGAGCACCGTTTACCATCGCCAGCTACATAGTCGAGGGCTCCGGCTCGCGCGACTACCGCTACGCCAAAGCCATGATGTACGAGGCGCCGGAGGCATGGCACGGCCTAATGGAGAAACTTGCCGAGATCGTCACCCGCTACCTGCGGATGCAGATACAGGCGGGCGCACAGGCGGTTCAGATGTTCGATTCCTGGGTCGGCGCGCTTGGACCGGTAGACTATGAAAAATTCGTTATGCCGTACAGCAAACGGGTTATGGACAACCTTGCGGGCGACGGCGTACCAAGGATACATTTTGCGAACAATGCCTCAACGCTGCTAGAACTTGTTGCGGCGGCCGGCGGCGACGTGATCGGTGTCGATTGGAGGATCAACCTTGATGTCGCATGGCAGAGAATCGGCTACGACAAGGCAATACAGGGAAACCTCGACCCGATGACCCTGTTCGGTCCAACGGAATGTATCGAGGAGCGCGTACAAGATATTCTTAACCGCGCGGGCGGACGTCCCGGTCATATATTCAACTTAGGCCACGGCATCCACAAGGATACCCCCGTAGAACACGCCAAAGCCCTGGTCGACGCGGTGCATAAACTAAGTAAGAGATAGTATTGGGGGACGTTGTTTCCTGTGGGTCCTAACTCGTCGAGTTAGGACCCACAGGAAACAACGTCCCCTTAATCCTTAATCCCTTAATCAAAAGATAAGCAGCGCTGCCTGTCATTCTGAAGGAGCGAAGCGACTGAAGAATCTTGGGCGCAGTGCTTTTTTTATAGCAGGAGGGTCTAAGCTTAGATAACCTGAGTGAGATAGATGGTTGATAAAAGCTTGTAGATGCTTCTTAGGACGGTATATCAAAGCTTAGACAAGCCCAGTGATAGAATCTGTGAGTGCGATCTAGATTCTTCGCTTCGCTCAGAATGACATCTGATAAATGCCAAATAGCAAGCGAGGAAGATGGCACTATCTTAAAGGAGAGATCAAGGTGTCTTCTAACCAATCCGGTAAAGAAACAATCGGCGTTATGCTGATGGCCTTCGGGGGGCCGGACTGCCTCGATGCGGTCGAGTCGTTCATGGAAAAACTCATGAAGGGAAGAAAACCCACGCCCGAGATAGTGGTAAGGGCCAAGGATAAGTACCGTCTCATCGGAGGAAAATCCCCGCTTCCCGAAATCACAAAACGCCAGGCCGATGCCCTTGAGTCTAAACTTAACGAGCTAAGCGATGGGTCCGTATCGTTTAAGACGTGCGTTGGAATGCGCTATTGGCACCCGTTTATCGAGGATACGATTACGCAAATGGCGGCCGACGGCATACGCCGCGCCTTTGCGATCAGCATGTCCCCGCACCACTCGAGGGTCAGCACGGGGGCGTACGGCGAGGAGATCGATCGCGTGGTCTCCGAGAAAAACCTCGATATTTCAATAGAGATAATCGGCGGCATGTACAATCACCCGGTCTTTATCGAGGCGGTTGCCGAGAAGATCACTTTAGCCCTCGAAAGGTTCCCGCGCGAACGACAATCCGGTATCCAGGTTATCTTTAGCGCACACAGCCTCCCCGTAGCCTACATCGAATCCGGCGATCCGTATGTCGAGGAAATCAAGGCGACAATCGATGAGGTTCTTAAAAAAACCGGTCCGCTTTCCTGGAAGCTTGCATTTCAAAGCAAGGGGAGCATCCCCGGGGCTTGGCTGGGGCCGGTGGTGGAAGAGGTCTATGAAGAAATACTCGCCGGTGGGCATAAGGACGTGCTCGTCGTTCCCGTCGGATTTGCAGCCGATCACGTCGAGACCCTCTGGGACCTCGATATTCTTCATAAAGGGCAGGCCGAGAAGCTGGGATTAAACTACGAGCGCTCCGACGCGCTTAACGATTCGCCCAAATTCATAGAGGCGCTGGCATCCATGGTGCTGGAAGCGTTAAATAGTAGTACGTAGCGTGATGTATAGATTTTAGCTGATGGCTGACCGCTGAAAGCTGACAGCTAACACAAGAAGGTGGAAAGCATGAAAAAGGTGGCAATCATAGGTGGAGGTATAACCGGGCTCTCTGCGGCCTATGCCGTTAAGCGGGCTATCGACGGCGGGGCGGATATCGACTACGTTCTGCTCGAGAAAAGCCCTCGCCTCGGCGGGAAAATCCACACCGAGCGCACTGCTAACGGGTTTGTAGTCGAAGGCGGCCCCGACTCCTTCATCTCAACCAAGCCCTCGATTTTCGAGCTTGCAAAGAAACTCGGCTGCGAAGACAAATTCATCGTGAGTAACGACGAGGTGAAAAAAACCTACATTCTCGTAAAGAACAGGCTGCGCGAGCTGCCGGACGGCGTCATGATGATCGTCCCGACCAAAGTCATGCCGTTTATAACCACCGATCTCTTTTCCTGGCCGGGCAAGATCCGCATGGCCATGGACTTTTTCATCCCCAAGAAAGAACCGGGCGATGAGACGCTGGCAAGCTATGTTCGCAGGCGTCTTGGCAAAGAGTGCCTGGATAGGCTTGCCGATCCGCTGGTCGCCGGCATCTACTCAAGCGATCCCGAAACGATGAGCCTTGCAGCCACCTTCCCCATCCTTCTGGATATGGAGCAGAAATACGGCAGCATAACCAAAGGTATGATCGCAGCTATGAAGGCCAGGCTTAAGGCCGCTCCCCAGGGGGCTAAACCGGGCGCCCCGGCGGGCCCTAAGCGCACGCTTCATATGTCAATGAAGGGCGGTATGCAGGATATCATCGATGAACTCTACAAAGCCGCAGATAAAGATAAGATACTCGTAAACGCCGAAGTTGCCGGGATTGACGAAGTAAAGGGCGAAGATGGCTTCACCGCATACAAGCTGCAGATGACCGATGGCACGACTATCGTGGCGGATGCGGTAGTCTTTGCTTCCCCATCAAACGATGCGGCAACGCTTGTCGAAAACATCGATACGCAGCTGGCCGGCGTTTTGAACGAAATCCCGCAGGCGTCGTCGGCGACCATTTCTCTTGCCTACCGCAGAAAAGACATAAAGCACGATTTCAAAGGTTTCGGGTTTTTGGTTCCGCTCGGGGAAGGATACAAAGTCAAAGGCTGCACCTGGAGTTCCACCAAGTGGAGCGGGCGTATCCCCAATAACGATTACGCTATGATCCGCGTGGTCCTGGGCGGCGCACGTTCCCAGGAAAACGCATTCCTACCCGATGACGAGCTGGAGTTTGTGGTAAAAGCGGAGCTTAAAAAAGTTATGGGTATCGATGCCGAACCGGCCGAAACCTGGATATTCCGGTGGCCGAACGCCATGCCCCAATACACCCTCGGACACCTCGATCGCCTGAAAAAGATAAAAGAGCGCGCATCCGCACACCCCGGCATGTTCCTGGCCGGCGGTTCGTATCGCGGCGTCGGCATACCCGATTGTATAAACTCAGGCACAAAGGCGGCCGAAGAAGCTGCGGCTTACCTCACGGGGATCACGGAACCGGCCAAAGTCTAGTTAATCTACAAGGTCAAGTTTTCTATTGTCTGCAATAGTGGTAATATATGTTAATATAAAAGCAGCTACCGTTGGCAGATAGGATACCTCTATAGCTATGTGGGGTATGCGTGACCGGCTTCAGTAGTCTTGAAAAGGGGTTATATTTAGCGGTATGCATCTTGCAAATATTCAAGATGCAAGCAATAATTAGATAAAAATGAGGGGGGTGACCTCCTCATTTATTTTTTTATGTTAACGTAGATTTAACCTTCACGATAAAAATCTGACAAAATAAGGAGATGGTTTCTTTAATTAAAGTTCTTACGGTTCATCGGTATCCGATAGTGCGGGAGGCTTTTAAGTCGGCCCTGTCTTCCGAACCGGATGTACTCATTATAGGGCAGACGTCATCATGTGATGACGCACTGCGCATCATATCCGAGCAACGGCCCGATGTGCTTATCGTTAGCTTTATAAAACCCAATATCTCCGGCCCTGATCTTGTTAGAAAAGCCCGGCAGATCGATCCGTCGATAAAAATCCTTGCATTTGTAGTTGGTAAATTGGTCGAGATACAGAGAGCGCTTCTTGGACTACAAGTAGAAGGCCTACTCAGGTGGGATTGTCAGCTTGATGAAATCAGACTTGCCTTGAGAAGGGTATATGAGGACGGCACATATATCAGTCAGCAAATAGCCGACGCTTTGCTTGATGAGAGTGATGTCTATAAGGAGATAAAGCTTTCGGTCAGGCAACTGCAAGTCCTAAAAATGATTGCTGAAGGATTTACAAATAAACGCATATCCGCAGAACTGGGAATAAGCTACGATACGGTCAAAACCCACGTCAGGGTAATCCTTAAAAAGCTGGATGCCGCAGACAGGGCGCAGGCGGTATCAAAAGCATATGACCTCGATATGCTTAGCCTTTCAGATGAGCCGGACAGTGATACGATCGGATGCCTATACTAATATCGCCTTGGAACCTCTTAAAGCTGGGTTTTATCTACTAAGTATTCTTCATGTAATTCTTACCAACTTTGGCTTCCGGCCACTGTCCCCGCAGATATTGACAACATACCCTACCGGGTATATTATTAATTAACCTATACATGATAATCGCTTTTAAGCATTAAGGGTAAGGGCTTGCTATATCGGGCCATGCCGGAGGGAAGTATGTTAAAGAACTATTTCAAAGCGCTGGCAAATCCTGCTAGATTGGAAATACTGTCTTTGTTGAGTAACTCCGAAAAAGACGGGGGAAACGATGTTTCTAACGGGCATGGAGAACTCAGCGTTTGTAAAATTATCGAGAGCATACCGCTTTCTCCGTCGACAATCTCCCATCACCTTAACGTGTTAAAAGAAGCTGACCTCGTTAAATCGAGGAAGGACAAACAGTGGATATACTATTCTTTAAACAGGGAAACAATTAACAAAATAAGGGGCTCCCTATCAAATCTCTAGCTATCTATAAAAACATCAGGAGGTTTTACGATGAAAATCGCAGTATCAACAGCCGACGAAGTGTCGGTATGCGGCCATCTCGGCCATGTCAGCAAATTATTTATCTATGAGGTCGAGGGCGCCACGATCGTATCCAGGCAAATACGCCAGGTAACACCGGTTCACGGCCCCAACGATCGCCATGAGCACCACCACGGTAACGACGAGCATCACCATCATTCAGTGCACAATGCGGGCCACGGCGGCCTTGTCGGCTCAATATCCGACTGCACGGCAGTTATAACAAACGGCATGGGCGGCGGTATGGTTCACGCCTTGCAAAGCGCAGGCATCGACCCCGTCATGACGCTCGAGACAAGCCCCGACGCAGCCGTAATCGCCTACCTCAGCGGCACCATCGCAACAACCAGCGGCTGCGGCCACTGCGGCCACTAAGTGCAGAAGCCAGATATGATTACTTGGGTATCTGCTCTGGAAAACGGGTTTTACCTTTAAAAACCGGTACTTTGCCGAGGGCTGGATGGAAGGGAATACAAAGCTGCAAGAGGAGAAACCGTTAAATCGAGAAATCAGGCGACGCCAAATCAAGAAACTCGCCCAGGAACCCAGAAAATCTGCGATGAGCTACTCGATGACAAAAAATCGGCGTAATCGGTAGGCTGCGCCGTTACCTACGGAAGGAAATTGAGCGGGTTTTGAGGGTTCCCGTTTACCCTTACTTCAAAATGCAGGTGAGGTCCGGTCGACATCCCCGTTGAGCCCGAATGCGATATAATTTGGCCCTGGTCCACGTGCTGGCCCTCGCTCACGTCAAGACTTTCGTTATGACCGTAAAGGCTGGAAATGCCGCCCCCATGATCGATTACGACCGCATTACCATAGCCGCCCATCCATCCGGCCATAATGACCGTACCGCCCTTCGTGGCGTGAACCGGCGTGCCCGAGCCGCAACCAAGGTCGACCCCCGTATGCATTCGCGAATACCCGAGCACCGGATGAAAGCGCCAGCCAAAGGGCGAGGTAATCGGCGCTGAAACAGGCCAGATGTAGCCTCCGGTGGATGAAGCCCTGCTATAGCCGCGCGAGGTAGTGATGCTCCCGCCCCTCTGCAGGGTTTTAATCTGGTCGGCCACCATTTGTGACGTGGACAAAAGAACATCTTCCTGGCTTTCCAGGTTGGATTTATCACGCTGGACCCGGGCAAATATTTGCTTCTGCCGGTTAACCTCGTTCTTGAAGAGATCCTGCTTCCCAACCAATCTGCACTTGACCACCTTCAAGTGGTTCTCTTCATCTACTAATTGCAGGTGTTGTCTGCCAATTACCTTTTTCTGAGCCGTGACCTCATCGAGTTTAGACACAATATCTTTTCTTGCGTGTTCCATATCGCCGACCATCTTACCATCATGCTCGGCGATGGTAGTAAGCAGCGAAGAACGCATCAGCAAATCGCCCAGGTCGCGAGAGTTAAGCAGCACTTGAAGGATTGTCGTCGGACCGTTTTTGTAAATGCTGCTTATGCGCATATCATAAGTTTCGCGCTTGTAGGCAAGCTTCATCTCGGCAACCGAAAGAGCGGATTGGGTTGCCTTAAGCTGCTTCTGCGCCTCAAAGAGTCGCGCTTCGGCGACTTTTCTCTTAGAGGTACTCCACCTTATATCCGCTTGTAAGCTCACAATCTCTAGCTGCAACTGACCGGCTTTTTTTAAGTTAAGGTTAATCTCCTGCTTGACGTCGGCCTGCTTTTTCACGGCAGCATGCTGCAGCTTCTTGTTTGCCTCGACCTTGGCCTTAACTTTTCTAAGCTGCGCGCGTTTGTCATCCAACTGGGATGCGAGCGCCGTTGAAGCTAGAAGAGAGAGCACTAGTACGGCTATTATTAAAACTGTTGTGCGATAATGTCTTTTAAAAGGTACCATGCAGGTTCAAAATTTAACCACTAGGGGCTCGATAAGTCAACCAACTAGGCACATGGTATTAATTACCAAATTCCTTGACCTGGCAGTATATTAAAAACTAATCGCTAACAGTCCATAAATGCTTACGGTTGTTTATACTACCCGAACGCTGGCCCAACAAGCGGGGGAATACTCGAAGTTATTTAAAAATAAGCCAGTCGTTTCCTTTGCCAAACGTAGTATGTACCAGGTGAAACTCTCCCGAAAGCCGCTTCCCGTGGAGGACGATTTTAAGGCTTTTCGGTTTCTTTTCGACGATCTCAAACGTGCCCGTATCCCAAATCGAAACCGTCCCGGCCCCGTATTGCCCCTCGGGTATCGTACCCTCAAAGTCAATATAGCCCACGGGATGATCCTCTACTTGCACCGCCAGCCGTTTTACCCCTTTTTCATCCGAAATCCCTTTGGGTACCGCCCAGCTTTTAAGCACAATGGGCCCGGACGGGTCGCCTGATGTAAAGAAGTCGGCGGGCAGTTCGAGGCGAAAGTCAAAATGGTGGTGGCTGGCATAATGCTCCTGCACCACAAAGCGCTGTTGCGAGGTTGTACCCGGTTGCCCGGTAGGCTCCGGTGTCTCGCTAAACTCTCTTTTCTCCCGGTATTTTCCCAATGCCATGGTCTCATTATACCCCAGGCTGTCTAAAAACTATCCTCCTAATAATTGGGACTTCCGCTTATACTATGAACTCCAACATATCTTACCATCGTTTATTGAAATAAAGTGAAGCAAGAGGGAGATTTTAAAATCGCCCTCTTGCTTTAAAGTCTTACTATTATCTTGGCCTTACTTGTAAGAGAACATTTCAAGCACTTCACCAGTACTATCATTAATAACAATATGCAGTTGGGTAAGTGGAGGCTGGGCTTTCACTGGTGTGCCACTGTGCGCAACACCACCATGCCCCTCTATTTTGAGGCCCTCGATCGTAACAATCCAAACCGGTAGATCTTTTAGCAGGATGTCCTTTTCTGGCAATTTTGGTGTTTCATTATCTGTAAATAACGCATATACAGCATGTACGCCAGTTGCATGTTCACTGTCATACCCACCTGCTATATATGTTTTTGCTTTATCTATTGCCTCTTTACTTGTCATGTCTGCCGATTTTGCAGGTTGCTTCAATTCAAAATGATGCTCTTTCATTCCTGGATCAGATGCTAACATTTCCAAATCTGATTGCGCTGAAACAGTGTTAGATGCCTCTGCTATATGCTTACTAGCTGATT
>PFFU01000002.1:0-4645 GCA_002783345.1 Candidatus Aquicultor secundus | reverse complement strand
CGCTTATCCCAAATCCAAAAACTTGCAGCACCGGCAACGGCATTGTTAGCATAGATATCCGTTGCGTCATTTATAACACTACCCACTGTTTGGGTGTGCCACACAAAACTTGAATCTTTGTATTGAAGACTGCCGAATGAGTTCTTATTAGATGTTATGCCTGGCATGTGGTCACTCCGCGTAAAAGTCTCACCTAGAAAATCTGTGCGGTAACCTTCTATTCCAAGAGCACTATATCCTACTGTACCAACAATGTTTCCGTTAATTTTAGCGTACCATGTGCTACTGTCCCTGCCAACCATAAAATCGTTGTAGCTGCCAATAGTGGATGTGCCCAAATATTTCATATAATGGATTTGGTTCGGGGAATGATAATTACTATATTCCCAGAAATAAACCGGTGCTGATTGGGGATAGTCTTTGCACCAACCAACCTGTATATATTGTTGGTCAGCATCGTAATACCCAACAACCATTGGCCAGGCTGATGATGATCCGCCAGAAGCTACAGTAGGATTAACTGCAGTTTCGATGGTTGCAGCGGCTCCTGTATTATTTGCTACCCATCTTGAGCCACCATCAAATAAATGAGTTGCAAATGCTGGCGCGGCTACTGCAATATTTGCAGTAACAATAAGACTTAAAACTATTAAGCGTACGGTACTTGGGCGGAGTAATCTTCGCAACTTCAAAATAGGAACAACCTTTATCATTATGCATCCCTTCTCTTGACTTATCGTATGATACGTAATAACTAAAACCATACATAATCTTTGTGGTGACGTTCCGAGAGGGTGGTTCATTTGGTCAATCTGCAGCCATTATCCGACCATAGGCAATGCTCCTTCTATGAAATACTGCTTACTAAATGTTGATAAATTGACTTAGTTTTTGAATCGAGCGTTTCCTTTGTCTAACTCCAAGGCAATAAACATATGCGGGAAGAGTTCTCATTGGAAGATTGCCTTATTGGTTTGCTAATAATGAGAAATAAAATTTAATATTGGAGATTATTGGTTTGTCGAGTGCTGGCCCGTTTAGTTATCTAGCGAATATTTAAGAATGCTAGGGCTTATTAGATAGTATACGTCGCTAATATTAATATGTAAAGTGAGTTGCATTACAATGCATAATATTGTAATACCCCGTTATTAGTGTTCAAGGCTTTATAGTGTTCAAGGAAAGATGGGGCATGTAGAACAACGCCCCAATTCAATGGCAGACTGCGTTAAAATCCTCTTAACTACTGGTTTTTACGCTTAACTGAGCGTAAACTATACGTATAACGTATGAAGTAATTAGGATGTTTTTACATGAACTTTAAACCATACATTCAAAATCAAGCTATGCTTCTGCCGCCATCGTTTAAAGAATGCTTGCCTCCTGACCACTTTTGCTTTATGGTAAACGACATTGTTGATGGTTTAGATCTCTCCATAATTGAGAGCACCTTTGCACTTCAGGCGAAGCACGACGCATCAAGATTAACCTTCACCTGGAGCAGTTACGGCAAGAAATGCGAGAGAAGCTCAACTCTGCTCATGGCAAGGCCGCACATGGGGAACGAATATGGGAAATCGAGCCGGTGATCGGTAACTTAAAGTACAACCAAAAACTAACCACGTTCCTCTGTCGAGGCAAGAAGATGGTCTCCGTTGAGCTGGGTCTCTCCTGTACGGCGCATAACCTGATTAAGATATTTAACGGATTAAAAAGAAAGGGAGTCCAAGGAGAAGAAATCGGCCTGATAATGAGATTAAAAGCGGCCTAAAAAACTAGAAAACCCGAGCTTACGGCCCAAGATATTTGCAGTTCTTAGTAACTTTTGAAAAAGGCTGTCCAAATTTCCTCAAAAAGAGGTTTTTAGACAGCCTGACCCGTAACGGTTGCCCGTACTCCACCAAAACCATAAATGCATCCGCGCAGGGTTTCCCGATCTCGGTTCTCGGCAACATATAAGCTATATAAAGCCGGTTTACGATTCTTGGGGGCTGGAAACAATGCGGATTTTAGTAACTGGAGATGTGCTCGTCCCAAAAACGGTACACGAGTTTGAAGATCATAACATAGCCGTTATCAGAAAACCTGCCGACTTACGTGAAAAAGACCTTATAGAAGCCATAAAAAATGTCGACGGCTATATTCTCGGCGGCAGCGAGAAAGTAACCGGTGCCGTAATCAATGCGGCTGAGTGCCTAAAGGCGATAATATTCTGGGGAACGCAACCCGATACCTTCTTCACCGACGAGGCGATGAACAAAATCAAGCAGCGTCGTATCACCCTTGAGACTACGGGCTCATCCATTAACGCCGTTGCCGAGATGACCGTCTTTCTGCTTGGCTCCGCATTGAGGGATATCCCATATCTGGTCGAGAAGGTCTATTCCGGCGTCTGGGAGCAGGCGAAGGGGACTGAGATCAAGGGAAAAACACTGGGGATTGTCGGTATGGGCAGGATCGGGCAAACCGTCGCAAAACGCCTCTCGGGTTTCGAGCTACAAGAGGTGCTTTACTACGACGTTCGCCGAAGCGAGAAGGCCGAGCAAGAACTGGGCGTACGATTTGTTGATCTCCCTGCCCATGACAAAATTCTGGTTCACACCACACGTTGCGTTCGACACAAAAGAAAACGACATCGAACAGAGCGAAATAGCCTTCGAGCTGATGGTACAGGTCTTAAGCGAGCAATCATCCGCCGCATAATGAGGCATTGACGAGGAGGTAGGAAAGGGCAGTTGCCCTACCTATACAAGCGTTATGCTTTAAACTATGCTAAGGATACTAAGAATAGTAATCATCGGGTAGTAACCCAGTAAACAAAACCGCCGGGAGGAAAAATAATGTCCGATTCAATCAAACTTCTAGAAGAACTGGTAAACGCATCCGGGGTGTCCGGATTTGAAGGCGATGTCAGACAGCTGATCCGTCGCCATCTCGAATCGATCACCGATATCGAAGTCGACAACCTGGGAAGCATCATCGCCCAGAAAAAAGGCACAAGCGATCAGCCACGAATAATGATTGCCGGCCATATGGACGAAGTCGGTCTCATGGTCTCGTTCATCACCAAAGAAGGATTCATAAAATTCCAACCTCTTGGCGGCTGGTGGGATCAGGTCATGCTCGCCCACCGGGTTACCGTAAAAGGCACAAAGGGGGACGTCCCAGGTATAATCGGCTCAAAGCCGCCCCACGTTCTCTCCCCTGAAGAGCGAAAGAGGGTCGTTGAGATGAAGGACATGTTCATCGATATCGGCGCCTCAAGCGATGCGGATGTTAAAGACATGGGCATAAAGCCGGGCGACCCCATCGTCCCCGAAAGCCCGTTCACCCGCATGAAAAAAGACAACATGCTTATGGGAAAAGCCCTGGATAATCGCGTCGGTTGCGCTGTTTTTATGGAAGTCGTCAAGAGGCTAACGGATATCGATCACCCCAACAGCGTTTTTGGCGTCGGTACCGTTCAGGAGGAAGTAGGATTACGGGGCGCTAAAAGCAGCGCTGCTCTTATAAACCCCGATGTGGCGATCGCAGCCGAGGTTTCAATTGCCGGCGATACCCCGGGCGTGGGTGAGAACGAAGCCCAGGCTAAACTAGGGAAGGGACCTTCTATCGTAGTTCTTGATGGCAGCTTGATTCCAAACACTAAATTACGTGATCTGGCTGTAACAACAGCAGAAGAAAACAATATCCCGCACCAATTCCAGGCGGGAGTCAGGGGAGGTACCGATGCAGGCAGAATACATCTACACGGCACAGGAGTACCGAGTCTTGTTATCGGCGTTCCAACCCGCTATATCCATAGCCACGTTTCAATCATGGACCATAACGATTTTGAAAACGCCGTAAACCTGATAGTCGAAGTTGTCAAAAAGCTCGATATGAACGCCGTAAAGAACCTTAAGCCATAACCGGTAACGCTCAAGAGACGACCGAGCGAATGCAAAAACGAATTTAGGACTACAGCTTTTCCTTGAGCTTAAGAAGCTCTTCCAACTCGGCCTCGTCCTTGATCTTTAGCAGGTGTCGCAAGATAGGATTCTTAGACCCTCCCAGGATTCTATCAATCACACTATCTATTATTTGGTTTGCCACCTTGGTATTGCTTATAGCGGCGGAGTAGACATACGCTTTGTTTTCCCTGTTCTGTTTCAAAATCCCTTTTAGGGAAAGGTTGTTCATCGCGGCCATAATGGTCGTATAGGGAATGTATCCGTTCTCTAGAAGTTCCTCATGGACGGCTCTTACCGTCACTTTCCCATCTCTCCAGATAACCTGCATGATTTCTACTTCTATTGGGCTTAGGCCGTTAACAATCGTCCTGCTTTTCTTCGCGCTTTTTTTCAACTTAAAAACTCTCATCGCTGATGATTTCATGATTCGAAGCCGGCAAATGAGGCCCGGATCCAAATCATGTTACTTTAGGTAAACAGAAGCAAGCTTTTAATTACATAGATGAGCCACGAAAAGCTTAATATTACCGGCTAGCATTGGCCCCAATATTATACCATCTTGCAAGCACCAGGTAAATTAGACTTTAGCGCTATAAAAAAACGGGGGCTTTTGTAGCCCCCGTTTTTTCTTTGTGTGCGCCCGGCATGGGCGATAGCTTGGCGGTGAAAGTCCGCTATGGGCTTGGCAGTGG
>PFFU01000032.1 GCA_002783345.1 Candidatus Aquicultor secundus | reverse complement strand
TATATCAACGAGTGCAGGCGGATGAACGTAGAAATTCTACCGCCGGATGTTAACGAGAGCTACCGCGACTTCACGGTTGTCGGCAGCTCGATCCGGTTCGGCCTTTCGGCGGTGCGAAACGTCGGCGAGGGTGCGATTGAGGGCATTATCAGCGAGCGCGAGCACGGCGGCCAGTTTAAGTCGATTTACGACTTCTGCAGACGTGTTGGCATGGGTGTGCTGAATAAGCGCACTATAGAGAGCCTTATAAAAGGTGGCGCGTTTGACTCGTGCAACGTAAGCCGCAAGCAGCTTTTGCTGACCTTCGAGAAGGCCGTGGATATGGGCATTCGCAGCCAAAAAGACAAGGCGGCGGGGCAGTTTACCATTTTTGATATGGGGGATGGCGACGGGGGCGCAAACGAGGATGTTAAGGACCCGATCGACGAGTTAGTGCCCGAGTTTGAAAAGCACGAGCTTCTCGCATACGAAAAAGAGATGCTCGGGCTTTACGTGTCCGACCACCCGCTCCTGGGCCTGGCCGATGCGCTGGCAAACCAAACCGAGTTCTCGACCGTTGAGCTGAAAGAGCAAAAAGACGGAACCATCGGCTGGATCGGCGGCATTATTACCAAGATCAAAAAGATAAATACCAAGAAGGGCGACATCATGCTCTTTATCGAGCTCGAAGACCTGGATGGCTCAGTTGAGGTCGTGGTTTTCCCTGGGACCGCTGAGAAATATAAGACGTTGATCGAAGTCGATAAGATGGTCGTCATCAAGGGCCGCCTCGACGTAAAAGAGGACGAGGTAAAAGCCCTGGCGATGGAGATAAAAGAGTTCGATACCGAGGACAAAGGCAATGGAAACGGCAAGCGCAAGGCCAGGGTGAATGGAAGCGGAAATGGTAACGGCAAGGGCAAGGGAAGTGCTAATGGAAAATCCAACGGCTTTAAGGCGGTTGAAAACTCCGTCCTGGTGCTGACTGTTTCAAAGGCGGCGATGACGGCGACATTTATCAGCCGACTTAAAGAACTTCTAACGGCCCATCCCGGGCCGGTCTCCGTATATCTAAAGGTACAAAACGGAGGCAAGCCCGTTACCCTCGAATTCTCCCCCGAGTTCAACGTCTTCCCTCACGGCGGCCTCATCGCCGAGCTAAAGGAGCTTGCTGGTGAAACTGCTGTTGAGGTGCGAAGGCATTTATAAGGTAAACCCCTCGTCTTTTTGTGCTTATGCTCTGCAGCCGCAATAATAATCCTTCAAGAAGTGAAATAAAGGTTGACGCGTGCATCATCTGGATATAAACTAGCATTTATATAAACACTCGTTTATATCAAAGGAGTTACTTATGGATATTAACATTGAAATGCTTGCTAAAATCTTCAGAACGCTTTCCGATACTAACCGGCTTCGAATCATCAAGGCGTTGACAATGAATTGCCAATCCGTATCGGCAATTGTCGAAGCGACCGGGATGTCGCAGCCGTTGGTCTCGCACCATCTTAGCGTGTTGCGCAAACACGGTTTGGCCCGTGCCGAGCGGCACGGCGCATACACCTACTATTGACTTAGTGATATGGCGGTCTGGGAGGCCGTTGAAAACTGTAGCCAAATCGCGAATCGATTTGAAAGGGCTACCCCGGTAGGCGAAAACAATGGCGAAGGTAAATGACTTGTTAGCCATTATAAGGGATGACCCTTGCCGACAAAATTAAGTTTATGCAAGGCATGATGGGGACCTGAATGAAGAACATCGTGGGTTCGCAGATTTGGGGGTTTTGTTGTGGAGCAAATTGTTTTAAGTCAAAAAGAGCGACTGATTAGCATTTTAAAAAGAGAACCAACCGACAGGCGTACCTTTATAAGCCCAGGTGGCACAATGAGCATGGGTACTATCGAGGTTATGGAAAAGACGGATTGTTACTTGCCGGAAGCCCACAGTGATGCAGAAAAGATGGCAAAACTGGCAATGGCGGCCAACCGGCTAACAAGTGCAGAAAACATCGGTATCCCTTTTTGCACAACGGTTGAAGCTGAAGCAATGGGCGCAACTGTTGATCTTGGCACAAAAGAAGATAGGCCGAGAGTTGTTGCGTATGCCATCGAAAACATAGATGATTTAGGCAGTTTATCCCCGATCGATATAAATTCCGGTCGAACAAAGGTCTGCATTGAGGCAATAAAGATAATAAAGCGGAAGGTCTCGGGCGTTCCCATAATCGCCAATCTAGTAGGGCCGGTGACTCTTGCAACTTTACTCGTTGAATCGGCTATCTTTGCTGATGCGGTCCAAAATAATAAAGATTCGGCACATAACCTTTTAAAGTTTGCGGTAGAAAACCTCATCAGATTCGGCTATGCCATGCTTGAGGCGGGAGCCGATATCGTGTGCGTCAGCGAGACAGCAGCAACGTTTAAGGCGATAGATCGCACCGATTTTGAGGAATTTGTGCTGCCGTACGCAAATGAGATGGCAGAGCATTTTCGAGACGCCTTCGGCGCTCAATCAATCATTTATTTCTGCGGCGATTTCTGTGGCGATATTGCAAGGTTTGGGGATGCACTATCAAGTATTTCGGCTGAGGCGATAGGGTTTGATTCAACCGTTGATGTAAAAGCAATTAAAGTGCTGGCAAAATGCAAAGCTATCATGGGAAATGTAAACACGGCATTGCTTGAACGCGAAGAGCCGAATGCCGTCTTCAGAGCCGGCATGCAAAGCCTGATAAGCGGGGTAGATATTCTGGCTCCCTCGTGTAGCGTTAGCCTTAGAACACCGATTGCAAACGCAAGAAGTCTTATACATGCGGTAATGAGGTCAGATCCACCGGCGCCTTGTTGTTAACCAAGAGTTTCAGCCAAACTTACAGCGCAGGCTCTGTATGCTCGATCTTAAAATCTAATCGCCAAAAAAAGCTTTAAACCGATAATTATTGTAAGGTAAGAACTATGAGCATGCCAAATAATGTGGCATGGTTTTGAATCTATTG
>PFFU01000101.1 GCA_002783345.1 Candidatus Aquicultor secundus | reverse complement strand
ACACGGCCCCCAGCCGTGTGCGCTACCAAACTGCGCTACGCCCCGTTTTTTGTTTCGCGCTAATTCTTAACGCGTTGTTATTATACCAAATATTCTTAACTTTCGGAATTTCATGATAACTATTACCCAAAAAACCTTTACATGCTACATTAAACCGCCCGGTCCATATTTTCAATCTCAAGCTGGATGAATTTCTCACGGTATTCCGGCACAGTGAGTATGGGGGGCTTCATGGTTTCCTCGATCGACTTCGCATCCAGGTAAAACTGGTCGGGTTCATGTTTAATCAGTTTCATTGTTTTATTGATCTCGTTGAGCAATTCAACACGATGGCGCTGCTCTAACTTATCGATAATCACCTGGATTATCGCAAAGGACATTTTACTGAGGCTCTCCAGCGATTGGTTGCGATGAATACGCTCTACCAGGTCCACCTGACCCATGACGTCGAGGCCGAATTGTTCGAGAATATTTAGCAATAAACCGGTCTCGACGCCGTAACCGTTGTGAAAACCTATCTGCTCAAGGATTTCGCGTCGGCCCGCATACTCGCCCGAGAGCGGCTGGACAAAACCGGATAACTCGGGGAAAAATAGGTTAAGCAGCGGGCGTGCGGTCAGCTCGGTTACCCGGCCGCCGCCGGTTTCGATAAGCTGATCGCCGATCTTAACGGGTCGCCTGTAAAAGCCCTTTACGTATTTTATGTCGGGATATTTTATGAGCGGGCCGACCAACCCGTAGACGAATCGGGGGTGGATATTCTTTATATCGGTATCTATCCAGGCTATTATGTCCCCCTTAAGCGCACAGAGGCTTTTCCAGAGCGCCCCACCTTTTCCCAAATGCGAGCCCCACTCGGGCAATATATCGCTTTCCTGCAAGACTTTCACGCCAAGGCTTCCCGCTATTTGAACCGTAGAATCTATAGAATCGCTATCAACAACTGCGATCTCGTCGATGAGGGGATACCGATCGCACAAATTAGTCTTTATTGTTTCGATGATGATGCCGATCGTCTGCTCCTCGTTCAGGGTGGGCAACCCTAAACTTATCGTTAAACCTTGCTTGCGCTTGGCTTCGACCAACTTTTCGATATCCGAAAAGTCATCCGCGTGAAACGTGTTTTCGGCGAACCACTTATCTACAATATCTGAGATCGGCAACATAATCTTCCCATTGCTGCCATTGCTACCGTTTTTACCGCCTCCATTCTTCTTACGAGGCAGAAATTCAGGGGGTGGCGATATCCTCTCTGGTGCCGTAGATGCTTTTGTAATTATTACGGTTGCTGTAGTATTCTCTAAAATTGATGCGACAACCCGATCGGCGCTATATCCGTTCGACCCTGTAGCGGGAGCGGCCGCTACTATGAGATCGTGGTCGCCGGCGTTTACATCTATTGATGAAGCCAGATCCATTTCTTCACCGTAGTTACTCCGCTTGCGCATATGGACAATTGTAAGCTCTGCGCCACGGTTGCCCGCTACCGACAGCGCTGTTTCCATAACCAAATCTGTATCCGGCCCACCTTGCAGACACACGAGAACCCTCTTGTAATGGTGAGCAATCCCCGGCTTGACGATGATCACATCAACGGGCGATTCGGTAATAAGCTCGTTAAGGAGGATGTCGTAATGGGGATTCGTATGGTTCTCATGCGACCACGGTACAATCATAAGATTGTAGTTATCGCCCTCAAGGGTGTCTTTGATCGTCTGCCATATGTTCCGAGAAACCTTAACGAGGTTACTTAGTTCGATCCTTTGCCCACCATCAACTATATCATGCATAATATCTTGCATATCATTCGCTTCGAGCAGCCGGCGGTAATCCCGCGCAGGCAAAGCCCCCGTGCTTAAAGACGCTTCTCCCGCAACCTCCACTATCCCGAGGACTACAAGCCTCGCTTTTTTTCCAGTAAGAATTGTCGAGGCGAACTCTACGGCCTCTATGCTTGTTTTTCCTCCTATCAACGGCAGTAAAACCGTGTAATCAGAAGAGGAACATCCCAAACCGTTTCCTCCCGACTCGTGTTCGGTAATTTTCGCATGAATATACCCATCGTCCATAAATTCTTCGATCGAACTAAGGTTAATTTTCAATTGGTTCACGCCCCTGGTTTAGAAGCACAGCTGGCTAGGTATCCGACTTAGCACTATATACCCAAAATCGGCGGGTTATAAAAGGGGTTCTTGCTACATCCAGCGATTTTCATCACAAGAGTCCGGTAGTTTTCTGGAAAGGATGATGGTAACGCCGCGGTCCCTGGCTACAAATTTAACGTCGTCCATAAGCCGCTGCATGAGATATATGCCGCGGCCCCTATCTCGTACCAGATCGGGCGGCCGCCATGCGGACAGGTTGGGATTGTAGCCGATACCGCTGTCTGAAATTGCTACCTTAAAGAAGGAGTCCTCGATGAAACATCCCACCCGGATATTGTTGTCTTCACCATCCGGTGATTGCCCGTGCAGGACGGAATTGGTGACCGCTTCGCACACCGCAACGAGCACATCCGACGAACCAGGCTTATCGAATCCAGTAGCTTTAAGCTCCTCGGCAACAAATCTTCTTACGTCGTTGACCGCAATCGGTTTGTTGATAACAACCATTTCTTTAACGTCCGTTTTCTCACCATTTTTGGTACATTTAAGCACCACAATCGTAAAATCATCATCAAGCTCGCCGGCCGAGAAGCGAACCGTGTGCTTATAGATGCGATCTGCGAGTTCCTGAGCGCTAAGATCGGCGTTTCTCTTAACGAACCTACGCAGTCGCTCAAGCCCAAAGCAGTCTCCCTTGTTGTTTCGTATATCGGTCACGCCATCGCTGAGCAGAACGAGCATATCGCCTTTATCCAACCGCACCTGCTGTTGCTCGATAGACAAGCTTTGCTGAATCCCAAGTGGCGTTTGTGGCGACCACAGGTACTTTGCCTGCCCTCCCGAGCAGAACAGCGGTGGCAAGTGCCCCGCATTCGCATATATAAAGGTCGAGGTGGTGTAGTTATAGACGCCGTAAATCGTCGTCACGAAAACCTCCGGCGATGTATCCTCCCATATAATCTGGTTGAGCGCCCTGAGCGGTGATATAACCGAATCGGTGTTGGCAACCGCCGCGCGCAGAATATACTTGTGCATCGAAACAAGAAGCGCCGCAGACAAGCTTTTACCGGCCACATCGCCGATCGCTATACCGATTTTGTCATTATCGAGCGGAATGAAATCGAAGTAATCGCCACCGATTTGTTTTGCCGGTTGGCACATGAAGCCGATATCCAGACCAGCTGTCGCAGGCTTGCTATGGGGCAGGATGTTTTTCTGGACCTCGGTTGCAATTCTTAAGTCGTGGTAATAAATCTCAAGTTCGTGATCTTTGGTTATATCCCTGACTGTGCCGACAATTCCTTTTTTATCACCGTAATCTATCATCGAATGATTTACCTCAACAAAACGCATCTCACCGGTTTTATTACGGCGAATATTTGCTTTTATTCTCTCAGACCGCGTCCTGCTACGATCATGCATCGGGCACTTGCTGCAAACGTTGCCGTCAACAAATATGTCTTTAAATACCTCATTGCATTTCTTTCCGATTACCTTATCCGCTTTACGTCCGGTCATCGTCTCAAGTGCCGGGTTAAATAGCTCGATCCGTAACTCGGGATCGACCATGAAAATGCCTTCGCCCGTCCGCTCGATAACGATTGAACTCTTCGCCTTCTCTTCGAGAAGCTCGACGGAGAGTTCGGCTTCATGCCGGGCGATTTCTTCCTCGACTACCCTCGAGTAAAGCTGGTTATTCCTGATGGCAACCGCAAATTGGTTAGTAAAAATGCTGATTATCGACAGGCGCTCTTTTGTGAAGAAGTTCGGCTCAACCGAGAACAAAGAGATAACGCCGCGAACCTTTCCTTTCACTATGAGCGGGACAATTGCCGCAGATTTAAATTCCTCATCAGTGTCAATCTGTTTGTTGTTCGGGTAGTCATAACTCAATAGGTCATCTATGACGATTTGCGACCGGCTTCTGTAGGCCATAGCAACCGGGTGATTCTCGTCGGTGTAGATCTCGTCGGTCTTAAAGGTATCCTTATCGATTCCCCATCTGTACACGTTGTCAAGTTTTTTACCAGACCTGTCGCTTAAGAAAATACAGCCGCGTTTTATCTCAAATACTTTCTTGATAACCTGACCGATTCGTTTAAATATCTTGCTCAGGTCGATTTCGCTTGCAATAAGCTTTGAAAAATCAAGCGCGGCCGATAGGTTCTTGGCCTTATAGAGCGCCTCTTCATACAAGCGCGAGTTGTCAATTGCGATCGCTACCTGGCTGGCAAAGATCTGTAGCAGCTCAAGCTCATCGACAAACTGGGCCTCATCCCCCATCCAATTAGTGGAGAGGCCGAGAATACCTATTACCTTGTTTTTAACAACCAGCGGTACCGCTAAAAACGACTTGAAATCCTCAATCAGTAGTTCTTTGCCCAAATTCAGCCCCTTAAGCAGCTCACATGATGCAATAAGCACCGGTTTTTTATCCTCAACCAGGCTTTGCTTCTTTCCCTCATCAATGACAAGAACTTCATGATGGAACCGCTCGACACCATTAATCAAGCACTTTGAGATCCTTAGCTCACCGATGTCATCATCATAAAGCGCTATACACGCCGACTTTACGCCAAAGAAACCCGAGACCGCCTTGATAACCAACCTCTGGATCTTGTTGCAATCATGGGATGAGCTGATCTTCTGGCTTACGGTAAAGAGGTTTCGTAAACCTCTCGCCGTGTATTCAAGCTGGCTGTAGAGGCGTGCGTTCTGGATAGCGATCGATGCTTGGTTTGCGAGCGTCGAGAGAACTTCCTCGTCCGTCTCGGTAAATACTCCTCCGTCTTTTTTAAAACTCACCATAACCAGACCGCACGGGTTCTTATTTTGATCGATAAGCGGAACCCCCAGAAAACCTCTTAGCGGCAGGTCCTCGGTTCTCTCTATTCCGCTTTCCTTGTGCAGCTTTATATCGTCCAGGCGCAAAGGTTTCCCGGTGCGAAGTATCTCGGCGTAAGCCACTTCGTTGTATGAGACGCGTTCTTCATTCGTCCTGGTCAATACCGGTTCACCAAGGATGGGGTCGATGTTGGATGTTCGCTGCTCAAAGCACCCGGTTTCCGGGTTATAAAGCGCCGCCGCGGACATCAAACAACCCACCGCCGACCTTGCGGCGTCTACGATCTCTTTCATCATCTTATCGATATCGGTAACGGCAACAATTCTCGAGGTATGCGTGTGCAGTATTCTCAGTTCTTCAGCTTTTTTCTTTGTCTCCACAAAGAATTTAATATTGCGCAATGCAGCCGCTACCGGCCCGGCAAGCGATTGCAATATTTTAAGATCGCTGTTGTCGAACTCTGAAGTGCTCCTGCTAAAAGCCTCTAAGACACCGATTACCTTATCATCCTGCTTAATCGGCACCCCGATGTATGCTTTGAACTGCTCGCGGTTAAGCCAGGGACGCTCATGAAACCTGCTCTTCGACCTTATATTTTTTATAACCATCGGCCTGCCGCGCTCGACAATTCCCGCAGCGGGATCTTTTTTAAGCGGTACGTTTCCAAACCCCTTAAGTATCTTGTTAAACCCGGAAGCAACCTGAAATTCGAGCGAGCCTTCCTTAAGAAGAAGAATATCGCAAAGATCGGCTTCTACAATCGTCATCGCAACGTGGGTAATCTGGCGTGTGAGCTTCTTAATATCCAGCGTGGTACCCATAGCCTTACCCAGCTGCATCAGGCTTGCTTTAAAGAGAACGTCGCGGTGCTTTGCGGTATCAAACGCCCGTGTCCGATTTATACCATCTGCGATGTGAACCTTTAAAAGCTCGAGCAGCTTCTGTGCCTCCGGTACCTGTTTAGATGGATCCGCGAAATAAACGGCAAGTACCCCTACCTCCGGCCCTCTCGATCCCAGACCGCTGATAGCGAACTTGCCATCAGCGTGCTTTATGTCAGCCGAAAGATATTCTTCCAGCTCTTTCCCAATATTTGCGCTTTTCTTAAAAACTACGGGTTCATCGAACCTGAAGCCATTGCTTGCAATCTCGACCAGGCTTTGTGCATCATCACTTTGTAGCAGCATAATGCCGGCGCTCGCCTTAGAGAGCATTATGATTGATTCAAGTACGGAGGCTAACACTTCTTGAAGGTTCTTACCTGCTTCAAAGCTATTTTGAACCATGTTCGCGTAGATTCTTTGCCATGCCTTACTGTCTTCGCCAAACTCTTTTTCTAAAGCTGCTAACTCTTCTGTGGTCGAATTATGGTCGCTGGCAAACACCCAATACGCCCCCTGTAAACCTCGCTGATTAAACACTGATTTAAAGACTTCTTGTTATAGCTTATAAGCGGTAATTTAATAATTAACGTTTGTATTACCCTT
This sequence comes from Candidatus Aquicultor secundus, assembly GCA_002783345.1. Classification (GTDB taxonomy): domain Bacteria; phylum Actinomycetota; class Aquicultoria; order Aquicultorales; family Aquicultoraceae; genus Aquicultor_A; species Aquicultor_A secundus. The sequence goes on along the minus strand of PFFU01000101.1, from coordinate 6,890 downwards.
AACTGTTGGTTGTTAAACAAGAAATTTGAGTTTTTGAAACTTTTGGCTTACCTTTTAGGTTGTGGACTTTTAAACTTTTTATTTTTGGTAGACGGAGAAACAAACTTCATCGGGGAGTTTATAGTATGCTTTCTTTGATATCTCTTTTTGAGCCCATGCCAAGGAGACACAATGCCCGAGTTAAGACAGGACCCCGTTACAAAACGCTGGGTCGTTGTAGCAAAAGAACGAGCAAAACGCCCGGATGATTTCGTGAAAAGAGACGGCGGCTCTTCACCTCGGGTCTGCCCGTTCGAGTACGGCAATGAGTCCATGACCCCGCCTGAAACCCTGGCGTTTCGACCGGGTGAACTACCGCCCGACTCGCCGGACTGGACGATCCGGGTAGTGCCGAACAAATTCCCCGTCTTTACACCAGAAAACCACGACGAAACGATAAACGGCCTCTATTTGAGCAGAAAGGCATACGGGGCGCACGAGGTGATCATCCACGGCCCCCAACATGAATTGAGCCTTGCTACATACCCAACACACCAGGTAGCCGAGGTGCTAAGGGCATATAAGCTTAGATATAATTACCATAAGAATCAACCCTACGCCCGCTATATCCAGATTATTATCAACCACGGCAAGTCGGCTGGGGCATCGCTCGAGCACTCCCATTCCCAACTGTTCGTCGCTCCGGTACTTCCCGAGCTTCCCGCAGCCCAGCTGCACGGGGCCGCCGAGTATTACAACGAAAACGGGCACTGTATTTACTGCAAAATTATTTCACAAGAGCTGGCTATCAATGAGAGGGTTGTAGAAAAAACGGATAATTTCCTTGCGTTTGTTCCGTTTGCCGCCAAGCTTCCCTTCGAAACATGGATAGTGCCATTGCGTCACAGGCCTAAATTCGAAGATATTTCTAATGATGAGATTGAAGAACTCGCCTTCATATTCGGGAATACGCTGCGGCGTTTTTACAACGGGCTAAACGATCCTCCGTATAACATGTACCTGCACACCAGCCCCCCCGGATATGGGCTGACCGACACCTACCACTGGCATATGTCTATAATCCCCAAACTAACAATCCCCGCAGGCTTCGAGCTGGGCACCGGCATGTGGATAGACATCACCATCCCTGAAGCCGCCGCAAAATTCTTGCGAAACGCCGCACCGTAAATGTGGGTCGAGAGTGTGGGGTAGGGACCCTGGTCTATGCGACTGATGGCAGCTCGTAATACTTGTTCTCTTTTTCGAGGATCTTGATGTAGGCTTTTACATAGCAGTCAACCATTTTGTGGGTGCTAAAACGCTTCTCCACATGGCGTCTGCAGTCAATCGGCTCGATGGTATCGACTTTCGATACGGCCTCGACCATCTCATCGGTTGTATTACAAATAAAACCGGTCGTGCCGTGGTCGATAACCTCGGGGACCGAACCGTTTCTCATTGCGAGAACCGGCGTTCCACATGCCATAGCCTCGGTCATCACCAGGCCGAACGGCTCGGGCCACTGTATCGGGAAGAGCACGCAGCTCGCCTTCTTATACATCTCGACCTTGGTCTTGGTATCAACCTCGCCCATAAGCTCGATATTTGGAGCGAGCAGAGGCTTTACCTTTTCCTCGTAATACGCCTTCTCGTGCGGCTCGGTCATCTTAGAGACCATAATAAGCTTCTTCCCGGTCTTCCTAGCGACTTCGACCGCTACGTGAGCACCCTTCTCGGGATTCATCCTGCCAATAAAGAACATGTAATCTTCTTTCTTGTCGGTATATTCGTACTTCTCAAGGTCGACGCCGTTATAAATCGTTCCCACAAAATTGAGATCGCCGAAATTCTCTCTCTGGTAATCGCTGATTCCGTTGAAGTAAATTCGGTCCTTAAGCTTTCCATAGAAAACCTTTGCCTCATCGGTTGCCGGACCATGTAACGTATGAAGAACCGGCGCATTTGTAAACGAGCCTATTACAGGACCGATAAGCCCACTGTGATCGTGGATTATGTCGAACTCGCCGGCCATCTGATAGGCCTGCATAACATGGATAAGGTCGGGATACGTCTGGCCGATTCTCTCGGTCGGAGCAACCTTATACGGGCTTATGAGCTTGGCCTTTGTGACCGAATCGCCGGATGCAAACAATGTGACATCGTGTCCCTTTTTTACGAGTCCTTCGGTAATGCAGTGTACGACGTATTCAATACCGCCGTAACCTTTCGGAGGTATCGCGTACCAAATCGGTGCAATCTGAGCTATTTTCATTGCTGATTCCCTCTTTCTAAGACTAATCTCTCTACCAGCGGTCTATTTAATGCTGGTCTTCCTGACCCAATCTCTCTTAGCCACAGTTGGTAAAGCCGGTTCTACCTTTTATCTATAGTGAACTCTTTATCTATAGCGCTGGTATCTATAGTGCTGGTATCTATAGTGCTACATAATATAGTGCTACATAATAAGCGCTAAAACGATTCTGGTTGGTACCGATAATCACTACTAGTTATCGTTTAAGGTCCTTTCGACTTGAGCAAATTCTTTCTGGAGGATCGTTATCAAGCCTTTTTTGATGGGAATAAACAAACACGAGGAGTTTGATGCCATGTTAACGTCAGTACCCGTCGGCACTAAATCGCTAAAAGATTACGAAGGAATAGTAGACGCCGAGGTTATCGAAAAAGCCCGGCAGTTAGGTAAAGCCCTGAACGGTGTCAAGATATTGAACCTTAGTTCGACCGCTTTTGGCGGTGGTGTGGCCGAGCTATTATATACGCTTATACCGCTTATGAAAGATGTCGGGATTGACGCCCATTGGCAGGTTATCCCGGGCAGCGAGGATTTCTTTACGGTAACCAAACTGTTCCATAACGCGCTTCAGGGCATGGATCTCATGACTACTCCGGAGATGATAGAGACCTACCTCAACCAAAACGAAGAGAACTCTAATCTATTTAGCGGTGACTATGATATCGTTATGGTACACGACCCACAACCTGCCGCTATGATCTCCTATCTAGAGGAGAAAGGCAAAAAGAACGGCAAGTGGATCTGGCGCTGCCACATCGACCTGACGGCGGCCCGACCGAGCGTTTGGGAGTTTTTAAAGCCGTACCTCGAACTCTACGATGCTGCGGTTTTTACTATGACGCAATACATTAAAGAGGGCTTCGACATACCAAAAATCGCAATTGTGCCCCCGACGATAGACCCGCTTAGCCCAAAAAATATGGATATCGATATACGTACGATCGAGAGTATTCTCGAAAGGTATAATATAGATAAGGACAGGCCGATTGTCACACAGGTATCGAGGTTCGATCCCTGGAAAGACCCGCTCGGCGTAATCGATGCGTATAGAATCGCCAAAGAAGAGATTCCGGGGCTTCAGCTCCTGATGATCGCCTCGATGGCAACGGATGACCCTGAGGGTTGGCACTATTACGAGAAGACATCCAGACACGCCGGTGGCGACCCGGATATTCACCTGCTCTCCAACCTTGAGGGCGTGGGCAACCTCGAAGTCAACGCATTCCAGCGCGCTTCGCGCGTAGTCGTCCAAAAATCGACGCGAGAAGGGTTTGGGCTTGTCGTTGCCGAAGCATTATGGAAAGAGCGTCCGGTCATCGGTGGCGACGTAGGCGGAATTCCCCTACAGGTAATAAACGGCAAAGACGGTTACCTTGTGAACAGCTCAAGGGATTGCGGTTTAAAGTTAATCCAATTGCTGAATAATCCTGAAATGGCGCATGAAATGGGTGTGTTTGGCAAAGAGCACGTGCGGAAGAATTTCTTAAGCCCGCGGCAACTTGTTGATTACATGGAGCTGTTCAGCTATCTCTACGAACCGGTGTATTAAACGCGGGTTTTAGCTGTATCGGTTCGTTGTCGGTATTAGTTGTGCATGGTAGTTCTGTCTGTTGATACGGGTGCTGGATCGGTTTACTAACCGGAAAATTGCAGACGGCCCTATAAAACCTTAAAATATAAGAAGGGCAGACTAATTTTCTGAGCAATGGCTGTAATTTATTGGGTAAGGAGACCTTTTGCAAAGCAACGGTGAACACCGTAAGATTCCGGATTTAAAGAAGCTCCTTGCAGACAGGTCCATCATCCTGGTGTCAAACCGGGGGCCGGTGGAGTTCGAACAGGACGCCGCGGGCAACCTTGAAACCCGCAGGGGTGGCGGCGGACTTGTTACCGCCATGACGGCGATCAGCAAAGAAGCCAAAGCTACATGGATATCGGCCGCAATGAACGATATCGAACGATCACTGGCGCATGATGATGCGTCGGTTTGTCTTCCCGATGATAGCTCTTCCTGCCTGATAAAGCTGGTAGATATCCCCGAAGATATCTATAACCGGTACTACAACATCATAAGTAATCCGCTTCTCTGGTTTATCCATCATTATATCTGGAACCTCGCCTATGATCCGTCAATTTCAACCGGGATACACGATGCCTGGCATAACGGCTATGTTGCCGCTAACAAGCTATTTGCGCAAGCGGCGGTTAAAGAAAGCCGCAAGCACCGGAACCCGATAATCATGCTCCAGGATTACCACCTATTTGTGGCCGCGAGGTATATTAGGGAGCTTTCGCAGGAACCGTTTCTCTTTCACTTTACGCATATCCCCTGGCCCGAGCCCGACTATATGCGGATTCTCCCCGAGAGTATGAGGACAGAGCTTTTAGAGGGCATGCTCTCAAACGACATGGTCGGTTTTCAGTCAAGGCATTACGCGGACAACTTCCTGCTGTGCTGCGAGACGCTGCTTCAGTGCCACGTTGACTGGAAAGCTAAAACCGTTACCCTTCACGGGCATGTAGTTCACGTGCAAACCTACCCGATTTCGATCGATCATGAGAGCCTGGTCGAGGTAGGCGCAAGCGATAAAGTGCTTGAGTATGAGGCGAAGTTCATGCATGACAACGAGGGATTAAGCTTAATAGTGAGGACGGATAGGAGCGACCCGTCGAAAAACATCGTAAGGGGTTTTCGGGCGTTTGAGGTGCTCCTCAATAAGCATCCCGAGCTTAAAGAAAAGGTAAAGTTCCTTGCGCTTCTTTACCCAACACGCGAGAACATTAAAGCGTACAACGACTATCTTGACTCGATAATCGCTACCGTTAACGAGATCAACGACCGCTATAAAACCGATACCTGGTCCCCTATTCACCTGCGCCTGGAGGACAATTATCTTGAGTCGATAGCGGCGCTAAAATGCTATGACGTCCTGCTGGTCAACCCCATCTACGACGGTATGAACCTTGTGGCCAAAGAAGGACCGGTTTTAAACAACAAGAACGGTGTGCTTATACTCTCTGAGAATGCCGGGGCGACCTCGGAACTGGGGAACACGAGCCTCGTTGTAAGCCCGTTCGATATCGAGGGAACGGCCGCCGCGATATACGATGCCCTTACTATGGCCGATTATGAAAAGCGCGCCCGCGCATCCACGTTAAGAGAGATCGTCCAGAGGAATAATTCAGTCAAGTGGTTGTATTATCAGATTAAAGATATCGTACGTCTGGAGAAGAAAAAGGTGTTAGACGGCATCTAACCTCTGCCGCAGTAGTCTGAAGTACCCCGTACTACAGGCCTCCTCCATCCTTGCCAGTTCTGTGAATGCTTCTTTAAAATCGTTGCGCCCGACGCAAAACGCCCCGTGGCCGAAGACAAGAGCACGCCCGAACTCACGTACCACCGGCGGCACGTTTTTTGCTATACCACCCACCCCTATCTCCCCGGCTACAATCGGTATGTCGCCGAACATCCTGGTTTCGGGGCAATTCTTACCGCAATCAACGATTTCACACACCGCCCGCTTGTCGCAGAGCATTGAGATGATAATCGAAAACTTCGGGTGACCGTGCAGTACCGTGCGGTAGTCGGTCGTCTCGTAGATCCTCCTGTGCACCGGCAACTCGGATGACGCCGTTATTCCGTAGGTCGATGAATTATCCATGGGGACGGGGTCGATAAAGCCGTCGAGCCCGTCGAGCGATGCCCCGGTTTGCGAGATATACACTATGCCGTCGCTAAAATAACTTATGTTCCCAAAAAACGAATCCACGAGTCCCGTTTCAACCGTATATCTCCCGACAACGGCGATCTCGTCAAGGATTTCCGAACGCTCCATCAGCGGCCCCTGCCGAAAACGCAGCGAGTTCACATCGGGAGCGGTCGGCCGACTCTCCCGGAAATTGTAAAACACTTCTCTCTCGCCCGGTAGCGAAAACCCGGTCTCCAGCAGGTCATAAAGATACTTAATAAACGTCGCGTGGAAGATCGATGAGTATATGATGTACGCCTGCTCCAGCGTTACCGTGCCGCTGGATACAAACCCCACCCCCTCAATAACCAAACCCTTACGCCCGCGAAGAACCGCCGCTATTTTTCTTGGCAGATCGCCGTCTATCTCCTCTTTTCTAATAAAGGGGATATCGTGATTGACAACTAAGCAAGCAGGCATTATCATCTTCTCGTCGATCTCCTCTTTTCTAATAAAGGGGATATCGTGCAAGAAGGTCTTTGTCTCGCTATCACGGGGATAAATACGCCGCTCCCGACCGCCGGCTTTTGCTATGAGGTAATCGGCAAACGGCAGCGCCGGTTGCGCGAGCAGGAGGCCGACCACATTAAGCTCCGCCAACACCGATTCGAAAACCGGTTTCCACGCGTCCTCTCTCGACGCGATTACCTCATCATCAAGCGCATAAAAGCGTATTGAATCAGGTATCGCTGTTTTATCCTGTATCAGCTTTTTCGTGTACTTTACGATTTGATCCTTCAATGCCGGCTCCTTAACAATCTTTTACGCCAATACCCTGGGGATTTTATTGCCATTCTAAGCGCCGGCAATTGTCATTCTGAGCGAAGCGAAAAATCTAGAGAACACTAACA
>PFFU01000168.1:878-14074 GCA_002783345.1 Candidatus Aquicultor secundus | reverse complement strand
CTTCTAAGTGACAGCGCGTGCTGCTCAGTGCGCTGACAAGAGGTAACAAAAAGTACCAACAAGGGGCCGACAGTGAAAGCTTTTAGTTTTGTACACACGGCAGATTTACATCTGGATAGCCCTTTTAAGGGAATTTCTGAGGTTAGTGAGGCAATAGGCTCAGAATTAACGCACGCAACATTTAAGACGTTTGACAGGATAATCGATCTTTGTATTGAACGACAAGTTAGCTTTCTCCTTGTCGTAGGCGATGTTTATGATGGTGCTGATAGAAGTTTACGAGCACAACTCCGCTTTCTAGATGGCTTGAAGCGTTTATCTGATGCCGGGATAGATGCGTATATAGTGCATGGAAACCACGATCCGCTCAATGGATGGTCGGCCAACCTGAACTGGCCCAAGAACGTGCATGTTTATCAAGGGCAAGTAGTGGGTGAAATCAGCGTTGAGAAGGATGGCGAAGAGATCGCACAGATCTGTGGCATTAGCTTCCATAAGAAAGAGATAACAGATAACCTCACGAGCAAGTTCCCTCAGAAGGCAGACCTAAACAAGGATCTATTTACTATCGGTATGCTCCATTGCAATGTGGGGTCCAATGCTGGGCATGAGCCTTACGCACCGTGCTCGTGGAAAGACTTGACCCTGCAGAATTACGATTATTGGGCTCTCGGCCATGTGCATACTAAAGATGTTCGAAACAATGGCAAACCACTGGTAATTTATCCTGGCAACCCCCAGGGCCTTAACCCCAAAGAAGTAGGTCCCAGGGGATGTTATTTAGTGGATGTTGATAGCTCTGGTAATCCAAGCGCTGAGTTTATCGAAGTCGATTCCGTAAGATGGTTTATAGAAGAATTACCCATAGGCTCACTCCAGACAGAACACGATTTAATTTTAGAGGTCAACAACTGCATTGAAAAGATTCGCGAAGAATCTGATGGGCGACCAGCACTGTGCAGGATTATCCTCACTGGTCGAGGGCCACTATACTCTTCTATTGCAAGAAAAGGCGTTCTCAACGATATTCTTGAGGAATTAAGAGCCAGTGAAGAGGGTGAAAAGCAATTTGTCTGGGTGGAGAGTTTTGTTAATGACGCGGGCCCAGAGATTGATAGAGAATCTATGTTGGATCGAGAAGATTTTATTGGTGACCTCTTTAAGCTTTTTGAGGAGACCTACCAGGGAGATGATAAGCTAGCTGATTTGAGAGAAGCCATTGAACCATTATTTGGATCCAAGGCTGGAAGAAAATTACTCGAACCCCTGGATGATGACCGTCTCATTAAGCTACTAAAGCGAGCGGAAACGGTTTGTTTGGATAACCTCATGGGAGGGGAGGCCTCATGAGGTTTGAAGAGGTCTATATCGATGGGTTTGGAAAGTTTCACGACTATCCGATAAGGGATCTAGCCCCAGGTCTAACTGTATTTATCGGACCGAACGAAGCGGGGAAATCGACCATTCTCTCTTTTATAAAACGAATCCTCTTTGGTTTTCCGGATGGACGCCAAAGGCAAAACCCCTATCCACCTCTTGCAGGAGGTAGCCATGGTGGAAGATTGGTTGTAACAACCAGTGATGACAAACGGTATGTAATCGAGCGTTATTTAAGAAGTTCCAATGCAGTGCAAGTAACCCTGCCCGATGGCTCAACAGGTGGAATGGAGGCACTTTCGTATATGCTCGGGCCGATAAATAAAAATATCTTTGAGAACGTCTTTGCCTTTGGGCTCAGTGAGCTTCAAGATTTTGAAACGCTCAACAACGATGAGATTAAAGGTCGGCTCTATAGCGCAGGCACCGGGACAGGCTCTATCTCTGTTGCAGAGGTTGTAAGTAAGTTAGATGCAGAGGCCAGCAATCTCTATAAACCCAGCAGGTCTGACAAGCCCGAAGTTAATACGCTATTTAAAAAAATTAATGAGGTTAATTCGCGGCTCAAAGAGATAGAAAATGAAATGCAAGCATTTGATGATTTTCACCGAGATCTAGAAGAGGTTGAGAGAGAAGTAGCAGTTGTAAGACAGCGTCGGCATCAGTTAGGGGCCGATCTTAACCATGCCAAGGATCTGATAACGGCCTGGCCCGATTGGCGAAAAATACATGACGTTAAAGAGCGCTTGCAAGAGGTTCCGGCGATAGAAAGCTTTCCTGAAAATGGCGTAGTCCTCCTAGAAAGAAAGCTAGAAAAGCTCGATGAACTAGAGAGTGCCAGCACTGCGAAAATGGAAAAGCTTGAAAAAATGAGAATCAGAGAATCGCTGGTAGCTGTCGATGAGCGATTGATCGATGCCGAAAGTGAAATCTGTGGGCTTCAGGGCGGGCAAGAGAAGTATGCGACGGCGAGGGATGAGCTTCCAGGTCTAAAGGGCGAACTAAAAGCAGCAGAAGAAGGCCTAAAGGAATTATTGAGGGAGATAGGGCCGGATTGGGACGAAGAGAAACTCTCCAGCTTTGATGTCTCTATTCCCGCTAAAGAAATTGTAAGGCAGAAATCTGATGAGATCGAGGATATTAAAGAGAAAATCCGCAGTGCTGAAAGCGACATTGTTAACGTGGAGCGCAATATTAAGGCCCTTGAGGCCGAGAAAGTATCTCTCGATAAGCGAGTAGAGGCACTCGGTTACCAGTGGATAGATGAGGGTAAGCTCGACCAACAAAGGAAGGCTCTTCAGTCTCTAAGAGCAAAGTGTCCCATTTTACGAGAGAAAGAGATTGAACTTAGGAACCTCCGGGAGAGAGGGGAGCTATTTATTCTCTTCAGGCCACGTCAGAAAGAAGCGCCGATGAAGATGCCCCTGTGGCCAGCTGTTTTATTTATAGCTATTGGAATCGTTCTTCTGATAGTAGCGCTCCCCACTAATAGCATGATCCTGGGTATCGTAGGGTTTGCCGGTTTTATCCTGTCTTCCATTGTATACGTAGTTGTAAGCAGGACGTTGTTATCTTCTAAGGGTGATGGACTTGAAGGCGAAGCATCTGAAATGCTTGGGAAGCAATCTGAAGAGTCGGAAGATCGAAAAAAAGCGCTTGAGTTTGAGCTGCAAAAAACAAGAAACGAAATTCTGACACATGCACAGATATGCGGCTTCGAGGATATTCCGGATTCCCGGCAAATTGAAGACAAAGATTCGGAATTGCGCGCGGCTGATACAAGCCGGCTGCAGTTAGATGAGCTAAACAACCAAGGGAAAGAGCTGGCACTGAAGTTTAAGCAGCACGACGGCGAATTAGAGATTTTGGATGATAAGCTTCAGGCTCTAAAGCAACGTAACGATCGTGCTATAAGGGCATGGAAGGATTGGCTTATCGAAAAAGGACTAGAGCCAGAACTTAGCCCCGACGGAGTAATCGACATATTCGCAACAGTTAAAACATGTATCGAAAAGAAAAAAGCTGCTGAAACGCTTGTAGGGCGAATTAGTCAAGTCCGGAGTTATCTTCAGGAATACGAGGCAAAAATTTCTACTGTTATGGAAAGCTGTGGTCGACAGAGCACGGACATAGACATAGATGTGATCGTTGAGCTGAGTAAGCTGGGCGAGGATGTGGAGCTAAATATCAGCAACAACAGGGAACTCGAACAGCTTGCAAGTGACGGAAAAGGGCTGGCGCTTGAAATTAAAAATTTGGATGAGAAAATCGAGCGTCTAAGAGGCGAGATATCCGAACTTTTCGCCATGGGCTTTGCTGAATCTGAGCTGGAATTCAGGGAGAACGCGAGGCACTGGGAGGAGCATGCCAGGTTATCAAACGAGGTTCTTTCATCCGAACAGAGCATAAGAAGGGTTGGTGGTGATGGTGAGCAATATGAGGCGTTTACCGAAGAACTGCAGGGAGCATCTCGTGAAAGCTTAATCGAGAAGGAGTCCCAACTGGAGGAATCCTTTAATGAGGCCGACGCCAATTACGCAGAGCTTCTAAAAAAGCAAGGCAGCATCGCCAAGGATATCGAGAACATAGAACGAAGAGAAGAAGGCTCTCTATTAAAAATAGATAAGATGGTGAAGCTGCGGAAGCTAGATATGCTTGCGGATGAGTGGTCTACACGTATCCTCGCAACGACGATCGTTAGAAAAGCACTTGAGCGGTACGAAAAAGAAAAGCAACCTCTGGTTATCAAAGAAGCTCAATCCTTTTTCTCGCATATCACTCAAGGTAGATATTCTAGGATTTACGCGCCGTTGGATGAGTCCAAAATTTATGTGGAAGATAGCGACGGCAGAAGAAAAGATATACAGGAGCTAAGCAGGGGTACCGCAGAGCAACTTTACCTATCGTTGAGGTTTGGCTTCATTCGTGAATTTAGTAAAAGAGCTGATGGATTACCGGTAGTTTTTGACGATATCTTCGTAAACTTCGATCCTGATAGGTTTATCGCAGCGTTTGATGCGGTTAAGGAGCTAACCAAAACTAATCAGGTCTTCTATTTTACTTGTCATTCTAACCTCAGTCCGCTTCTGGGGACGATTCCTGACGCAAGGATAATTGATTTAAACGAAGAGAGGTTGACGAATTCCTAAGCAGTAGAGGACAGTGACTATATGAAGAATGATCCGTATACAGGAAGTCGGCATGGTAAAATTAGCGATTCCTAGGGTACAAGTCCAAAGACACTACGACCCCCTCCCAACCTCGCTCACCACACTCCCATCAGGCCCAACCAGCTGCACCCGCATCGGCATTTGCCCTAGTGCGTGGCTGGCGCAGCTCAGGCACGGGTCGAAGGCACGGATAACGGCCTCAATCCGGTTTAACGCGCCCTCAGGTATCTCAGCCCCGCGAATAAATTGCTTCGCTACCTGCAAAACCCCACGGTTCATCGCACCATTATTAAACCCGGTTGCGATTATCAAATTAGCTTTCGTCACAAGCCCGTCATCATCAATCTTATAATGGTGCACCAACATACCCCTAGGTGCCTCAGCGACGCCAACGCCCTCCGAGCAGTTGGGCTCGGCTTTTGCCCTGATGCGCCTGCCCAACACGTACGGCTCATCCAACAATGCGCCCATTTTCTCAACACAATAAAGTATCTCAATCAACCGCGCATAGTGATAATGGAACGAACTCAAAACAACGCCGCGCTCAAGCGAGCGAAACTCGGTCCACTCCTGGGCGGCCAGAGGCATATCGACCTTATCAACAATATTCAGTCGGGCCAACGGGCCGACCCTAAAAGCGTTGTCGGGCGGCGGCGATGCCTTATAATACGGGAATTTCATATACGACCAGTCTTCAGCCATCTCCCCGATATAATCCTGATACTCCACCGGGTCGATGCCGTCGGCGACAACCTTCCCGCTTGAGTTTACGATCCGCATCAACCCATCCGTGTATTCCAACGCGCCGTCCTTGCCAACAATCCCTACAAAATAGGTGGGGTAGTTCGAAAAAGTGCGGATTTCGTCGCGAAAGTTCTCCATCGAGCGTTTGAACCAGTCGAGCGTACGGCGTATGGCAGCCATGGCTTCGGGCAACATCTCTCGTATCTCTTTATGAGCATCCGAAGAAAGGGGCGTGGCGACGCCGCCGGGGACTATCCAGCCGGGGTGAACGCGCTTTCCGGTGCTTGCCATATGCGCGATGACCTGCTGGCCGAATTTACGCAGGTAGATGCCGTCGAGCGCGAGTTGGCGGTTGGCGGCGGCGACATCGAAGAGGCTGCGCTTGGCCGGGTCTGCGTCCATGCCGAAAAGAAGGTCGGGGGAGGAGAGGTAGAAGAAGCTTAAGGCATGGGACTGGATGACCTGGGCGAGGTTGGCGATTCGCCTCAGCAGGAGCCCGGTCTCTGGGATCTTGACCGACAAGATGGCGTCGCAGGCTTTCGACGAGGCGGTGGCGTGGCTTACCGGGCAGATGCCGCAGATGCGCTGCATGATGAACGGCAGCTCGTAGAAAGGGCGGCCCTCGCAGAACTTCTCGAAGCCGCGAAACTGCGTAAGGTGAAGGCGGGCGTCCTCGACGTGCCCCTCGTTATCCAGGTGAATTGTTATTTTCGCGTGCCCCTCGATGCGGGTTACAGGCGCTATTACGATATCCTTTTGCACCGATTACTCCTCCTATCCGAACCGGTTTCTGATCTCCGGCATACGCCCCTCCAGCAGCTCGCTTATAACTTCATGGATTAAATCCGCCGAGGGCGGGCACCCCGGTATGAACACGTCCACGCCCACGACCTCGTGCAACGGCACGGCGTAGGGCAGCAGCGCCGGGACGCTCTCCTTGGGGATTTTCGAGCCGATGCTCGCGTTTTCGAGAAAAACTTCATTTAAGAGATCTACGACTTTGTGCGGGTTCCGGTACGCCACGATATTGCTGGTCACCGCGCAGTCGCCGAGCGAGACGAGGGTTTTCGTGCGCTCGCGGATTGTGAGAAGCCTGCGACGGTCCTCTTCGCTTCCGACAGCCCCCTCGACGAGCGCGACATCGACATCCTGTGGATATTCCTTGGTGTCGACGAGCGGGCTGTATACGACATCCATCTTTTCAGCCAACTCGAGCAACCTCTCGTCCATATCGAAGAGAGACATATGACACCCCGAACAGCCGTCAAGCCACACTGTCGCTACCTTTGGTTTTTCAGCCGGTTTTTCCATTGCTTTTTTCGCTTGCGATTTGCCTGCCTGCGATGACCCCGTTTGCCGTTTCGCCATTAGCGCTCACCCCTCATAATCCGCAAAAGCGGCAAGAATGTGTGCTCGCGCCGCCCCTCGGCAATCGACATGCCCCGCTCGTAGATGGCCCCGACCGGGCAGACGTTTACGCACTTGCCGCAGCTCGTGCAGGTTGGCGATGTGCCCCAGGGCTGGTCGAGGTCGGTAATGATCTGGTCGTTAACGCCGCGCCGCTTCATGCCTAAGGTATTGGCCCCCTCGATTTCCGAGCACGCCCGGATGCAGCGGGTGCATAGGATGCAGCGGTTGTGATCGAGGACGAACTTATCGTGCGTAGAGTCGACCCCGAGGCCCGGATAGAGGTAGGGATAGCGGATATGCGTGATGCCCAGTTCTAAGGCGAGACCTTGCAGTGCGCAGTTTCTGTTCGCCACGCAGATAGAGCAGATGTGGTTTCTCTCGGCAAAGAAAAGCTCGAGGAGCATCCTGCGATACTGAACCAATCGCTCCGAGTTCGTTGTGACCTCCATGCCTTCCCAGATATAGGTGGTGCATGAGGTCAAGAGCTTCGCCACGCCCTTTATCTCGACCAGACACAGGCGACAGCTCCCATAATTCGTCAACCCCTCGAACTGGCACAGGGTGGGGATGCGTATGTGGTTTTCGCGCGCCACGTTCAAAATGGTCTGGTCTTCACGACCGGCGAGGTCGCGGCCATCTATCTTCAGCGTCTTAACACGTAGCTCTTGCCGAGCGGATTCCGGTCTCATCGCTTCACCTCCACGGCTTCTCTAAAGCTGCCGGCGTCTTTGAACTTGCACACCCCGGCCGGGCATCGCCTCTCTTCGATATGGGTAATGTACTCGTCGCGGAAGTAGCGCAGCGTGCTCAACACCGGGTTTGGCGCCGATTGCCCGAGACCGCAGAGGCTGGCGTGTTTTGCCAGGTCGCAGAGCTCTTCGAGCATCGGCAGGTCGGCCGTAGTCGCCGTACCGTTGGTTATTTTCTCCAGGATATGATGCATCTGAACGGTGCCCACCCGGCAGGGGATGCACTTGCCGCACGCTTCCGATTTGCAGAAATCCATAAAGTATTTGGCCACATCGACCATACAGGAGGTCTCGTCCATGACGATCATGCCGCCCGATCCCATAATTGAGCCGGCCTGCATCAGCGACTCGTAGTCGACCGGTAAATCCAGATGCTCCTCGGGGATGCAGCCGCCCGACGGGCCACCGGTCTGCACCGCTTTGAACTTGCGTCCCTCGGGGATGCCGCCGCCGAGGTCGTAGATGATCTCACGAAGCGTTATACCGAGCGGTACCTCGATGAGGCCTACGCTATTTATCCTGCCGACCAGGGAGAGCACCTTGGTCCCTTTGCTTTTCTCGGTGCCGATGGAGGCGAACCAGTCGCCGCCGTTTCGGATGATGGGCGGTATATTGGCAAACGTCTCGACGTTGTTGATGAGGGTCGGCTTACCCCACAGGCCCCGCTCGGCCGGATACGGGGGACGGGGACGGGGGAGGCCGCGCTGCCCCTCGACCGAGGCGATGAGCGCCGTCTCCTCTCCGGTGACGAATGCGCCCGCGCCGTAGCGCAGCTCGATATCGAAGCTAAAGGTGGTGCCGCCGATGTTGCGCCCGAGCATCCCTTTCTTCTCGGCCTGCTTTATCGCGGTTTTAAGCCGCTCTATCGCCAGCGGGTACTCGGCCCGCACGTAGATGAAGCCGTGGTTAGCGCCGACCGCATATCCACCGATGACCATTCCCTCGAGCATCTGGTGGGGATTGCTCTCCATGACGCTGCGGTCCATGTACGCGCCGGGGTCGCCCTCGTCGGCGTTGCAGATGACGTATTTATCGCCGCTCGTCTCGCCGGGGTCTGCCCCGGTGACCTGCTTAACCGCACGCAGCAGATCCTCGGCGCCTTTGATGTAACACGCCGTTCCGGTACAGACGGTGCAGGTATGTTCTCCCGGCGGTTTTAATGTGAAGAAGTGATAAAACGTAGCGACGCCGTAGACCTGGCTTAACGGCACACGCAAAGCCTCGGCCACGTATCTCATGGCCTCTTCATCCAGAAAACCAAACGTCTCCTGAACGGTATGAAGCGTTTGAATCAGGGAATGCGGCGCATAGCCGTAGCTGCGCATCGTCCTGTCGATTATCTTCCACCTCCGGTCTTCCGAAGGAGGGGAAGGTTTCTCAAGGTTTATCAAGCGCACCATCCTTTCAGCGGCTTAAATACGACCAGCACGGTATTTTGTTACCCGATTCTTTCCAGAATTATTTGGATCAATTATTGGCCGAATTATTTGAATGGATTTTGCATCGTCTTTATGCGACTCAGCCCTAAAAATCCAGCTAAACTCGTCGATACATGAAGGTATTAATCTAAATAGAAACTAAACGACGAGGTATCTAATATGCCACAAGCTTCACATCAGGCGGTAAGAAAAATAAGGCTCGGAGAACTGCTGGTCACAGCCGGGGTTATAACTCAATCTCAGCTTGAAGAGGCGCTTTTTACCCAGAAAAAGACCGGGGAGCGTCTCGGTATTGTTTTACGTAAACTGGGGTTTGTCAGCGAGGAAACTCTCATCGAGTTTCTTGGTAGGCAGCTCGATATCCCGAGCATCGACCTTGACCTTACGGAAGTCGACGAAGATATTGTTAGATTAATCCCCGAGGCTATCGCTAGAAAATATAAGATAATAGCGGTGGCTAAGATTGATAAACTGCTAACCCTGGCGACGGCCGACCCTCTTGACCTCTTTGCCATGGACGATGCCGAGAGCATTACCGGCTGCCAGATTATCCCCGTTATCACCACGGAAAAGCACATCCAAAAGGCGCTTGATAAGTACTATTGGATGCAGGGAGCGAATAGAGGTGTCGAAACAGGGCAGCGCCGTGCGGGGCAAAAAGCCGGCAACGCACCGGCGCAAGGTAAGGCCGGTGATGGGGACACCAAGAGATTTATCGAGATGGTTCTGCGGCAAGCCTTAATCGACGAAGCGAGCGATATCCACATCGAGATGGGTGAAAACGAGCTGCGGGTTCGCATCAGGGTTGATGGTATTCTGCATGAGATAACGACGGCCCCTAAGTCGATTCACCGGTCGGTTGTTTCCCGGTTGAAGATATTAGCCGAGCTTGACATAGCCGAGAAAAGGGCGCCGCAAGACGGAAGGTTCGCCGTCTACGCGGGTGATCGGAAAATCGATTTTCGAATGTCAACTGTTCCGACGATTTTTGGCGAGAAGGTTGTTTTAAGGGTGCTTGAGAAAAAAGCATCTTCAGTCAGTGAAGAAAGCCTTGGTTTTGACAGGGAAGACCTGCAGAAATTCAGGCGCCTTGTAAATAGTCCGTACGGTATGATCCTCGTCTCCGGCCCGACCGGAAGCGGTAAGACGACCACGCTATATACGGCGCTTAGTGGTCTGGCGACGGTAGAGAAAAACGTCGTGACCATCGAGGACCCGGTCGAGTATACCTTCGACATGATAAACCAGATACAGGTCAACCCCAAAGCGGGTGTGACCTTTGCTACCGGTCTGCGCTCGGTTTTGCGCCAGGACCCGGATATCATCATGGTCGGTGAGATTCGCGATGAAGAGACCGCCGAGATTGCGGTCCACTCGGCGCTTTCGGGGCACCTCGTGCTCTCGACGATTCACACCAACGACGCCCCTTCCACACCAACGAGGTTTACCGAGATGGGTATCCAGCCGTTTCTTGCCGCAACATCGATCCTCGGGATAATTTCACAGCGGTTGGTAAGGTTGCTGTGCCCGTCGTGCAAAGAACCGTATAAGCCGGTTCCCGAGTTGTTGTCAGGCCTTAACCTACCGAATGATGGCAGCATCACGCTCTACAGGCCAAAGGGATGCACCGAGTGCCGTGGTGTGGGATACAAGGGTCGCGAGGCGATATTTGAGGTCCTTGAGATTAATGATGAAATCAGAGATTTAATTGTATCGAGAGCTGCGGCGGCCCGGATCAGGGAAGTTGCGGAAAAGCAAGGGTTTAGAACGCTTCGCGATGCCGGAATCGCCAAAGTCGTACAGGGAAAAACTTCGTTGGAAATCGTCATGAAAGTCACTCAAGATGCGGGGGCCCTGTAACAGGGAGCTTCTTCGTTACCCACCCTAAACGGCTTCGGCCTGCCGAAGCAACGCTTTCTCCTCAAGAGCGATGGTCACGTCAACAGTCCCGAGTTCGCTGACTAAAGATACCCGCATACAGCCGAGTTTAAGGATTGAGATGAAGATATTCTTTCCGGCGACGAGGCTCGGGGGTGTGAGCGCAACGTTTGAGTGCGCCTCGTCAAACCGCGTGATTGCCATTCCTGAAATCATATTTCCAAGCTCGCAGAGCGCGCTTTGCGCCGTGCGGTCGAGTGAATCAATCTGGCGCCCAAGCATCATGCCTGCGATGCTTTTAGCTGTGTTGAGCGACATGCTGTAGATCATCTGGCCGCTTACCGATCCGGTTATTCCGATGATGATGTTTATCTCCTGGGACGTGCCCTGGGTCGTTGTTGCCGCGGACGGCTCTGTTTTAACCTGTAGGCCGACCTCCAGGTGCAGAAAACCAAACGCGGCATCCACAAAGGGCTTTGCAAGTTCGACATTCAGCATAGCTTCACAATCCTTTCTCGTCTTTATTAGTTTCGACGAATTGCGGACAAATCTTGAAGCAAAATCCCTCGTAATCGCCATTATTCTCTTCAGCGGTTATGATTTCATCAACGCGCTCGGGGGTAAGGGGCTTTTCCATGAAGTTGTAATCGGTGGACTGGTGATACATAAAAGTAATGGTTCACACACTTCAAATATGCCTTCGGTTGTGTTAAAATTTACCTTACGCAAGTCTATTCGAGTCTAATAGAGCTTATATAACTGCATAATTACCGCACGTATTTTAAGGGGTGAACAAATGGGAAACAGGCGTAAACTTTTGGCATTTGTGCTTGTATGCACAATGGTCTTCTCTTTCATGCCGATCCTTCCGGTCTCGGCGGCGCCAGATCTGCCGCTCCAGACCTCAGTAAACAACCAGGGTTCTGGTGATACCGTCCCCGGGGAGCTGCTCGTAAAGTTCAAACCGTCTTTAAGTAATACAGTGATTGAGGGTATCCATAAGCTCGTCGGTGCGCAAAAAACCGGCGAGATCAAAGATTTGAAGGTACACGAAGTAAAACTGCCCGCCGGGCTTAGTGTCGGCGATGCGGTTGCAAAGTACAAAAAGATGGCCGGCGTGGAGTACGTCGAGCCCAACCATCGCGTCCAAGCCTTCGCCGTCCCAAATGATACCTACTACTCTTCCTACCAGTGGGACCTTCTTAAAATCAGCGCCCCGCAGGCCTGGGATGTAACGACCGGCGATCAGACCGTAGTCGCGGTAGTCGATACCGGCGTTAATTACAACCACGAGGATTTAGCAGGTAAAGTTATCAACGGCTACGACTTTGCCTATAACGATGCCGATGCGTATGACAACAACGGACACGGCACGCACGTCTCCGGGACGATCGGGGCGGTTACTAATAACGCTAAGGGTATCGCCGGTATCTCCTGGGGGGCTAAGATTCTAGCTGTTAAAGTGCTGGATTCCAAAGGAAGCGGTTATGATTCCTGGGTTGCCAGCGGAATTACATATGCGGCCGACCACGGTGCAAAAATAATAAACTTAAGCCTTGGCGGGCCCGATTACTCGACTACTCTGGCCGATGCGGTCTCATACGCTCAGGGTAAGGGGTGCCTGGTCGTTGCGGCGGCGGGCAACGACAACAGCAGCGCGGTAAGTTATCCGGCGGGATATCCAAATGTTATAGGCGTTGCCGCCACTACTACCGATGACCAAAAAGCATCCTACTCCAATTACGGGCCAGCGGTAGATGTCGCAGCTCCGGGTGGTAATAGTGACGGCGTCGCGGCACATTATATCCTTAGCTGCTACAACTCGAGCAATTCAAGTTATGCGTGGATGTCCGGTACATCGATGGCGAGCCCGCACGTTGCAGGCCTTGCTGCGCTTATTCTTTCGCGCTATCCGACTAAAACCAACAGCCAGGTTGCCAGGATGGTTCAGGAAACAGCCGACGATCTTGGTGCGGCCGGCAGGGATAGCTATTTCGGCTACGGGCGCATAAACGCGCAAAAAGCCGTTACGACTAACATCAACAACGACGAAGAGATCAGCAGCAGTGCGGTTTATTCGGGCAGTTGGCTTAGCGCAAGCTCAAGCTACGCGAGCGGCGGCACCTACAAATATTCGGGTATGACGGGGGACTCGGTGACCTATTCGTTCTACGGCAACGGCGTTACCTGGATTGCCAACAGGGGTACCTCGGCAGGTATCGCCAAGGTATATATCGACGGAAGCTACGTCCAGGATGTCGATCTTTACGGGGCGGATGATTACCAGCAGTTGGTCTATACAAAATCTGGTCTCGCGCTCGGCAACCATACATTGAAAATCGAGGTTAGCGGAAACAAAAACGCAAGTTCAAGCGGCACGGCGGTGAATGTGGATGCGTTTGATGTGGCCGCGCCACAGGATGTAACCG
>PFFU01000168.1:0-862 GCA_002783345.1 Candidatus Aquicultor secundus | reverse complement strand
TGGCAGTACGCCTACTGCAGCGAGCAACCAGTACTCGGGGCTGCCGCTTAGCATCGGTATATCAACAACACTTAAATTCATCGCTATTGATGATGCAGGAAACCAATCACCGGTTTACACCGAGATTTATACTATCGATACCCAGGCGCCGGCAGTTACGCTGACCGATCCGGCTAACGGCGCAACCGCCGTTGCGGTTGCCAAGACGATAACTGTGACCTTCAGCGAGAACATCCAGGCGGGAAGCGCCTACGCTAATATCACGGTTAAAAACAGCAGGGGCAGGCTGATCAAAATCAAAAAGAGCATCAGCGGCAACGTCCTTGTGCTTGATCCGGCAAAAAACCTGGCGACGAGCACGACCTATACGGTCACCGTTCCCGCGAGCGCGGTGAAGGATGCCGCAGGCAACGCTTTTGCAAGCAGCTATAGCTTTAGCTTTACAACTGCCAGATCAACCCGTTAATAGTATTGATGCCGGCTAAGATTATATCCGGTATACTCCCCAAGGTATTTTTAACCTAAATTCTGTAAAAAAGTATTATAACTTCGTCAGAAATTGCCCGATTACCACCATAATCAGTGATAATTATTCTGTATAACTCGTCGATGCATGCTGCAAAGGTTAAGTTACTTTCGTTTATATAAGAAACGGCACTAACTGAAACCGATTGTGTTAAAGAATCACTACTATGGTCGTAAACGGAGGCATATATCATGTTAGCAGGAAGATCGGCAAAGAAAAAAGCGGACGGGAAGAAGGCCGAGAAAAACACTTCATTTAGCGCAGAATCGCTTCTGGCGGGAATACCGGACCCACTTTTTGTTGCGGATAAAGATTTGAATATCGTCTATTTTAATG
>PFFU01000183.1:8377-21627 GCA_002783345.1 Candidatus Aquicultor secundus | reverse complement strand
CGCATATGATAGTAATGATCGATAACTACGATTCATTCACATTCAACCTGGTCCAGTACCTTGCAGAGATGGGCGAGAAGCTGGTCGTGTTCAGGAACGATGAAAAAACGGTCAAGGATATTATGGGGATGAAGCCCGACCGTATTGTTATCTCCCCTGGGCCCGGCAGACCCGAGGATGCGGGGATATCCATCGATCTGATAAAAGAAGCCGCCGGAACCATCCCGGTGCTTGGCGTATGCCTCGGGCACCAGTCGATAGGCGAGGCGTTCGGCGGCAAGGTCGTCCACGCCGGTACGCTGGTTCACGGTAAGACATCGAAGATACTCCACGACGGCAAGACGATATTTTCGGGCATCCCCAACCCGTTTACCGCTACCAGGTATCATTCGCTCATCGTCGAGAAAGAAACGCTCCCGTCTTGTCTCGAGGTATCGGCCGAGACCGAGGACGGGTTGATTATGGCACTACGGCACCGCGAGTTCCCTATAGAGGGCGTGCAATTCCACCCCGAATCGATACTCACAAGCGAAGGAAAGGCCATCCTGAGGAATTTTTTGGGAGCCGACCATCTGAATAAGATCGCTGTTGGCTAGGATTAAGGAGGAGATAAAATGTTAGTTGAAGCGATAAAAAAGGTTATCGATAACAAAGACCTTACAAGAGATGAAGCCGAACGAGTAATGGATGTTATCATGAACGGCGAGGCGACGCAAGCGCAAATCGCATCGCTTATTACCGCCCTAAGAATGAAAGGCGAGACGGTTGATGAAATATCCGGTTTCGCAAAAGTCATGAGGGACAAAGCAAGTAGGATAAAGCCGGATGTCGTCGATATCGTAGATACCTGCGGTACCGGCGGGGATCAACAACATACGTTTAATATCTCAACGACCGTCGCATTTGTCGTGGCGGGCGCAGGAGTACCGGTAGCAAAGCATGGGAACCGCTCGGTTTCAAGTAAGAGCGGAAGCGCGGATGTTCTTGAAGCCCTCGGTGTACGGATCGACATGGCCCCCGATGAGGTGGAACGATGTATTGAAGAGATTGGAATCGGTTTTATGTTCGCCCCCAACTTCCACGGTTCGATGAAGCATGCAATGGGCCCACGGCGCGAGATCGGTGTGCGCACCGTGTTTAACATCCTCGGCCCTCTCACCAACCCTGCGGGTGCAACCGCCCAGGTACTGGGCGTCTATGACCGTGAGCTGACCGAGGTTATGGCGCGGGTTCTTGGAAATCTCGGCATAAAGCACGCCTTGGTCGTTTACGGACACGACGGCCTTGACGAACTCTCCACCACCGGGGAAAGCGTTATCTCAGAGTTTAAGGACGGCGGGGTTGAGACTTACGAAATCACCCCCGAGGAGTGCGGTGTAAAACGGGCGACGATCGAGGACTTGCGGGGCGGTACCGCAGAGGATAACGCCGAGCTAACACTGCAAGTTCTAAAAGGCGCCAAGTGCCCGAAACGAGATATTGTTTTAATGAACGCCGCGGCCGGTTTAATCGCCGCCGACAAAGCATCCTCATTTAAAGAGGGCATGCGAATGGCTAAAGAATCGATCGATAGCGGCAGGGCGCTTGCCAAACTCCAGGCGCTTCGTGAGTTCGGCGTTAAACCGAGCGTAGGGGAATTGAAGTGATACTGGATCAAATCGTCGAGGACAAAAGGTTTTATGTTGAGGCGTTAAAGAAGCTCAACCCGGTTAACGAGATGGCGCCCGGTGACGGCATCGAGCGACGCAGCCTTATCGAAAGCATCCGCTCGCGCGAGGTGCCAATCATCGCCGAAATAAAGCGACGCTCGCCCTCCGGTGGTGACATGAACTGCGGTTATAGCCTCACCGAGCTTGCAAGGATTTATGAAAGCAGCGGCGTGGCGGGCATATCCGTGCTCACGGATGAAAAATATTTCGGCGGAAGCCCGGCGGACTTGCTTGAGGTAAAGCGCTGTACTATGCTGCCCATCCTTCGAAAAGACTTCATTGTCGATGAGTACCAGATATATGAGGCCTACGCCTACGGCGCGGATGTAATCTTGCTGATAGCGTCCATCTTAACCGATGCGCAAATCCTGCGATTCTTAAGCCTGGCCCATGAGCTTGGCCTTGAGGTTTTGCTCGAGTCGCACAACAGGCTTGAGCTAGAAGTTTCGATCGCAAGCGGCGCTAGGCTTCTCGGTATCAACAATCGAAACCTGGATACATTGAAAACCGATCTAAATACCTCAATAAATTTGATGCAATTCGTCCCGGATGATAGGATTGTCATTAGTGAAAGCGGTATTTCCAGCAGCTCAGATATCAAGAGGCTTCTGGATGCCGGAGCGATGGGGCTTCTTATCGGGGAATCGTTGCTCAAAAGCAAAGATCCGGCCGGGAAACTGGCCGAGCTTATAGATATTAGACACATATAGGTTGTATATAGTATAAACATATATTAGATATACATATTAGACAACTATAAGTGAACAAAGAAAAGGAGTGTTCTAGTTGGAAACAAACAAGTTTATCTTAAGTGAAAAGGAGATTCCCACAGCCTGGTATAATATCCTGGCGGATCTTCCTTATCCCATGGATCCCTACCTCCATCCGGCGACAAAAGAGCCGATTGGCCCCGCCGACCTCGCTCCCCTCTTTCCCATGGCGCTCATCGGGCAAGAAGTGAGCACCGAGCGCTGGATCGAGATTCCCGACGAAGTGCTCGAGATTTACAAACTTTATAGGCCGGGGACACTTTATAGGGCCCGCAGGCTTGAGAAAGCCCTGGATACTCCTGCAAAAATCTATTACAAGTACGAAGGTGGAAACGCCACCGGCAGCCATAAGCCAAACACGGCCATCGCACAGGCATATTATAACAAGCAAGAAGGTATAAACAGATTAACAACCGAGACCGGCGCGGGTCAGTGGGGTAGTGCGCTCTCTATGGCGTGCAATTTTTTCGGCATGGAGTGCGTTGTTTACATGGTTAAAGTCAGCTACCAGCAAAAACCCTACCGCCGCTCGTTAATGGAGGTTTACGGGGCTACGGTGCACGCGAGCCCAACTAATCTAACGCAGGCTGGACGCACGATTCTTGAAAAAGACCCGGATTCGCCGGGCTCTCTCGGTATTGCGATAAGCGAGGCGGTGGAAGAGGCCGCAATGAGGGACGACACGCATTACGCCCTGGGAAGCGTTCTCAACCACGTGCTCCTGCATCAGACGATTATCGGCCTTGAAGCCAAGAAGCAGATGGAGATGGCCGGGCATTACCCGGATGTAGTAATCGGATGCTGCGGGGGCGGCAGCAATCTCGCTGGTCTGGTCTTTCCGTTTATCCAGGACAAGTTTGCGGGTAAAGATCTGAGGGTGATTGCAGTTGAGCCGACGGCCTGCCCGACCTTGACCCAAGGCGAGTACCGGTACGATTTTGGAGATGTCGCCGGGATGACGCCGTATACAAAGATGTATACGCTCGGTCATGATTTCGTGCCGGTCGGCATCCATGCAGGCGGTTTGCGATATCACGGCGACTCACCGATCGTGAGCTTGCTGTACGACAAAGGTATAATCGAGGCAACTGCGTACCGGCAAACGCACGTGTTTGAAGCGGCACTTCAGTTCGCCCGGGCAGAGGGAATTATTCCGGCGCCGGAAAGCTCTCACGCAATCCGTCAGGCGATTGATGAGGCCATTAAAGCAAAAGAGGCCGGCGAAGAAAAGGTTATTCTGTTTGGTCTCAGCGGGAACGGCTATTTCGATATGACGGCATACGATAACTACCTGAAAGAAGATCTAATAGATTACGATTTTTCACTGGCCTGCAGCCCGGATAACGAGTAGCGCGTAGATTTGGACAACGGTTTATTTGCTGTCATTCTGAGGGAGCAAATAGCATTAGCAAACAGCGATTAGATGTCATTCTGAAGGAGCGATTAGCAAATGGCGAACGGCGATTAGTTGTCATTCTTATAGCAAACAGCAAACAGCGATTAGATGTCATTCTGAAGGAGCAAATAGCATTAGCAAACAGCGATTAGCAAACGGCGATTAGATGTCATTCTGAAGGAGCAAAGCGACTGAAGAATCTCGGGTGCAGTTGGTTTGTTTGAAGTGAGAGGGTCTGGGCTTAGATAAACAGCGTGAGATAGATGGTTTATAAATGCTTGGCAGGGACTTCTTACCGGGGCGAATAAAAGCTTAGACAAGCTCAGTGACAGAAGTGCGTGAGTGCCCGCTAGATTCTTCACTTCGTTCAGAATGACAATTGCCGGTGCTCAGAATGACAATTGCCGGTGCTCAGAATGACAGGTAAAGGATGGGGCGGCAAGTGACGCGGGTAAAGATTTGTGGGATAACGAATATGGAGGATGCGCTTCTGGCTGCGGAGCTGGGGGCTAATGCGCTGGGTTTTGTTTTTGCGGAAAGCCCGCGCAAAGTAAAGCCCGATAAGGCGGCTGAGATTATCGCGGAACTGCCGCCGTTTATAGCGACGGTGGGCGTCTTTGTAAACCACCCGGCCCGTGAAGTCAAAGCGATCGCCAACTACTGCAAGCTCGATGTCCTGCAGTTTCATGGCGAAGAGACCGGCGACTACTGCCAGCAATTCCACCAGAGGGTGATCAAGGGTTTTAGAATGCGCAACTACACAGAGATAGAAGACTGGATCTTCCACGAAAACGAGTTTGAAGCCGAAACGCTGCTCGACCCCGCAAGCAATGTCGTCGCCTATCTGGTAGACGCCTATGCCCGCGGGCAATACGGGGGGACCGGCATCCACTTGAATTGGGAACTGGTGCGAAACCTGGAATCCAGAAAGCCGTTAATCCTGGCAGGAGGGCTTGACCACAAAAACGTCGCCCTTGCCATAAAGGTTGTAAAACCGTTTGCTGTTGATGTGAGCAGCGGCGTTGAGCTAAAACCCGGCAAAAAGGATAAGCGCAAACTTCGCGAATTTATGAAGGTAATAAGGGAATGTGAAGGATAGAACCGGTGAAACGGTAAACAGGTGAGAGGGTAAATGAGACAGCGCTATTTCAGCGGAATCCAGCCGACGGGCGAGCTTCACATAGGTAACTACCTGGGAGCGATAAAGAGCTGGATCGAACTGCAGGACAGCTTCGAAGGGATATTCGGCATCGTCGATTATCACGCGATAACCGAGCCGT
This sequence comes from Candidatus Aquicultor secundus, assembly GCA_002783345.1. Taxonomy (GTDB): domain Bacteria; phylum Actinomycetota; class Aquicultoria; order Aquicultorales; family Aquicultoraceae; genus Aquicultor_A; species Aquicultor_A secundus. Next base: position 16,472 of record PFFU01000183.1, on the reverse strand, counting down.
ACAAGCCTGAAGACATGCCCAAGCGGGTCTTCGACACGGCGCTGGATTACCTGGCAGCCGGTCTTGACCCTAATAAGAGCATTCTTTTAATACAGTCCTTTGTCCCTGAACATACAGAGATGGCCTGGCTCTTGAGCTCGGTAACCCCGGTTTCATGGGTTGAGCGGGTTCCGACATACAAAGAGAAAGCCAGGCAATTAAAGACACAGGTAAATATGGGGTTGTTGAGCTATCCGGTCTTGATGGCGGCGGATATCGTCCTCTATAAAAGTACGATAGTCCCCGTCGGCGAGGATCAGCTCCCCCACCTGGAGTTGACCAGGGAAATCGTTCGCTCTTTTAATTCTAAATATAGATCTAAATATGGATATAAGTACGGGTCTAAATCTGGGGACATATTCCCGGAACCGCAGGCATATCTGGCGGGGGGTTCGAGAATTATGTCGCTCACCGAGCCCATGAAAAAGATGAGTAAAAGCCTCGGCGCGCACAATTATATCGCGCTTGCCGACCCGCCGGACGTCATCCGCAAGAAGCTGGCGAAAGCGGTAACGGACATCGGTCCCGGTGGGGGAGAGATGAGCCCGGGTACAAAAAACTTGTTCCAGCTCATGAGCCTTTTCTCATCAAAGGAGACCTGTGACCATTTCAAGCAGCTCTACGACGAGGGAAATATCCGCTACTCGGATATGAAGCAGAAGCTGGCCGATGACATCATAAGCGACCTCGGGCCGATTAGAGACCGCAGGCTTGCCCTGTCGCTAAGGCCCGAATATATCCGCAAAGTTCTCATCGAAGGCAGCAACCGGGCCAGGGAGATCGCCCGGCAAACCCTCCATGAGGCCAAGGAGAGAATGGGTCTCACATATTTTTAGGCAAAAGGAGAAATTCGAATGCAACATGTATTACCGGATGAGCGGGGTCATTACGGTGAATTCGGCGGCAAGTTCGTGCCGGAAACCTTGATGACGGCGCTCGAGGAACTCGAAGCTGCGTACGCGCGGTACAAGGACGACCCGAAATTTAAAACCGAGCTTGAATTTTACCAGAGAACATATATCGGCAGGCCGACCCTGCTTTACTTCGCCGAGCAACTGACCAAGCACTACGGCAAGGCAAAAATCTATCTTAAGCGTGAGGATTTATGCCACGGCGGCGCCCACAAGATCAACAATACGATAGGCCAGGCGCTTCTTGCAAAACGCATGGGCAAGAAACGCATAATCGCCGAAACCGGGGCGGGGCAGCACGGCGTGGCAAGCGCAACCGCCGCCGCACTCTTTGAATTCGAGTGCCAGGTTTACATGGGGGAGGAAGATACGAGACGCCAGTCCCTCAACGTATTCAGGATGAACCTTCTGGGAACCGAGGTTATCCCTGTCACCAGCGGAACCAGGACGTTAAAGGATGCCATGAACGAGGCGATCCGCGACTGGGTCACCAACGTTGAAACAACCCATTATATGATCGGCTCGGTTGCCGGCCCGCACCCGTATCCCATGATGGTGCGCGATTTTCAGCGGATAATCGGCGACGAGACCAGGGAGCAGATGCTTAAGATCGAAGGGCGTATGCCCGACTACATCATCGCCTGTGTCGGCGGCGGAAGCAACGCCATGGGCATCTTCTATCCGTTCGTCGGAACAGGCGTCAAGCTGATCGGCATCGAACCCGCCGGTTATGGCCTTGACACAGGCCGGCACGGCGCCCCGCTGACCAAGGGGGATAAAGGCGTGCTTCACGGCTCGCTTAGCTACCTGCTGCAGGACGAATACGGCCAGATTTTGCCGGCCCACTCGATTTCCGCCGGTCTTGATTACCCCGGCGTCGGCCCCGAGCACAGTTATTTTAAAGACAACGGCCTTGCCGAATATAGTTCGATAACCGATAAAGAGGCGCTCGCCGCATTCCAACTGCTCTCCAAGAAGGAAGGTATCCTGCCTGCGCTTGAAAGCGCACACGCAGTCGCCTATCTGGAAAAAATGATCGACAAAACATCCAAAGACGATATCATTGTTATCAACCTCTCGGGACGCGGGGATAAAGACGTTCAAGTTGTCGCGGATGCGCTGGGGGTGAGGTTGTAAAATGGTGGTAACGAAATTGAACCGCATTGACGAGATATTTAAGCAACTAAGAGCTACCAAGAGAAGCGCCTTGATGCCATATCTTATGGCCGGTTATCCGGATATCGAGGCCTCGCTTAGCCTTCTGATTTCGGTCGCCGAGGCCGGTGCCGATTTAATAGAGTTCGGCATTCCTTATTCCGACCCTCTTGCGGACGGACCGACGATTCAGGCCGCCTCCGAAGTGGCCCTGACAACGGGCGTCAACACCGATATTGCCTTTGACTTGGTGAAAAAGGCAAGGGAAAAGATAGAGACGCCGATTGCCGTGATGACCTACTACAACGCGATCTACCGCTATGGCCTTGAGCGCTTTGCCGGAAATGCTGCCGAAAGCGGTGTAGACGGCGTGATTTGCCCGGATCTGCCCCCCGAAGAGGCCTCTCCCTGGAGTGAAGCCGCCGCTCAATACGGCCTGGCAAATATCATGTTCGCCGCCCCCACCAGCACCAACGAACGGCTTAAAAAGATAGCCCATATGTCTCGGGGCTTCATATACTGCGTTTCTTTAACCGGTGTCACTGGGGCAAGGACTAATCTTCCCTCAAATTTGACCGATTTTATTGGAAGGGTTAGAAAGGTTACCGACAAGCCATTGGCCGTCGGCTTCGGGATTTCACAACCCGAGCAAGCAAAGCAAGTCGCCGATATCGCCGATGGTGTTATTATAGGTAGCGCCCTGGTAAGTTTAATCGGTGCCGACAGAGAAACCTGCACCGACGCGGCCGCAGCCTACATATCGAAAATACGGGAGGCAATGGACAGCTAAGCCGCAAAACGCTATACTTTCTAGAGGCTAAATACTGAATCTAACACTAAAGATTTGAGGCTGAAACACCAGAAATTTGGTGTTTCTAAGCGGAGAAATATGCCAATAGGTGAATGGTTTAAAAAGCAAGACAAGCGCCTACCGGAAAATCCAACCCTTGAGAAACGGGCCGTACCAGACGGCGTCTGGGAAAAGTGTCCGGGTTGCGGTGAGCCTATATTTATAAAAGAGCTGGAGAAAAACAGCAAGGTATGCCCGAAATGCGATTTCCACTTTCCTCTCTCTGCTTACGAGCGCGTTCACTATCTGGTAGATGCCAGCAGCTTCGATGAGTTATGGGCGAACCTGTGCCCCGAAGACCCGCTATGTTTTGTGGCCGGTAAATCTTATACTGATTCCATATCCGCCGCAAAAGCTAAAACGGGGATGAACGATGCCCTGGTATGCGGAAGGGCGCAGATCGATGGGCGCAACGTGGCCGTCGCGGCGATGGATTTCAGATTTATCGGCGGGAGTATGGGCTCTGTCGTAGGTGAGAAAATCGCCAGAATAACCGAGCTTGCAACCGATGAAGACCGCCCGCTTATAATAGTAAGCAGCTCGGGCGGCGCCCGGATGCAGGAGGGCATGATATCCCTTATGCAGATGGCAAAGACAAGCGCGGCAATCGCCCACCACAGCAGGCGCGGACTACCATACATATCGGTGCTGGCGCACCCGACATCGGGTGGTGTCACCGCAAGCTTCGCAACCCTTGCAGATATAATAATCGCCGAGCCGAATGCGTTTATCGGCTTTACCGGCCCGCGCGTTATCGAACAAACCATAAAGCAAAAACTTCCGAAAAACTTTCAGACGGCCGAGTTCAATCTCGATCACGGCATGATCGATATGATTGTGAACAGGGTGGATATGAAGCGCACTATCTCGAGACTGCTCGATTACCTTGATGTTAACGGGGTGGTCGGATGAGAAAGTTCTCGTATGATTTCGAGCGCCCGCTTGTCGAGCTTGAAGAGCAGCTGGAGCAGCTCAAACACCTGGAATCAGCCGAAAAGGCGGATATTGCCGAGGAGATTGCGTACCTGGAAAAGCAGATCGAAAAGCTGCACATCAGGACTTACGAAAACCTTACCCCTTGGCAAAGAGTGCAGATTGCCAGACACCCCGATAGGCCGCGTACCAGCGACTACATCGAGGCTATCTTTACAGACTTTATCGAGCTTCACGGCGACCGCGCGTTCAGGGATGACCAATCGATCATCGGGGGCTTTGCCCGCCTTGACGGCCGGAAGGTCATGATCATCGGACACCAGAAAGGGCGCAACACCAAGGAAAACATCGCGCGAAACTTCGGCATGCCCCATCCCGAGGGGTACAGAAAAGCTCTGCGCCTTATGAAACTGGCCGATAAATTCAGGTTGCCGCTTATAACATTTGTCGATACTCAGGGCGCCTACCCGGGCATCGAGGCCGAGGAGAGGGGGCAGGCGGTGGCCATTGCGCAGGACCTGCTTGAGCTAAGCGTTCTTGAAGTGCCCGTAATCGTTGCCGTGATCGGCGAAGGCGGAAGCGGCGGCGCGCTCGCTATCGGTTTTGGTGATAGGATCATTATGCTGGAAAACGCCTACTACTCGGTTATTACGCCCGAGGGTTGTGCGAGTATCCTCTGGGATGGCGAAGGTGAAGGCAGGGGTGCCGAAAAAGCGGCGGAGGTCCTGGGACTCCATGCGGACAAGTTGCTGGAGCTTGGGATTATCGATGTTATCGTGAAGGAGCCCCTGGGCGGAGCCCACCACGGACCGGCCTCAGTCGCCCGCGGACTAAAGAAAGAGCTTGCGAAGGCCTTAAAAGACCTCAGCTCAATTGACCCCAATGAGCTGGTCAAGAAGCGTTATACGAGGCTCCGAAACATTGGCTATTACACCGAGTACTCGGGAAAACCCTCTGTTCTCGACATGCAAAGCTAAAGTTAAAACCGCACGTAATGGCTACATAACCACCTAACAAAAACTATCCTAAAAATTTCCAGAAATATTTTAAAATATCGCTAAAGCATTGTCGCCTGCGGCCGATACCATGTATATCAGCCAAGACGGAATAAATAGAAGCTTTGGCGAGGGCTTCTAGGTCGTGGCAGACGGCTTGACTGATATGAAAGTCCCGGTCGAAAGATCGGGACTTCTTTATGTTGCAAACCTTTGACTTCGACAGCGTATCCAACCATAATCATGGTATGTTCACTGTTACATCTAAGAACGGTATTAGAAAAAAACTGCTGCTCGGCTATCTCGCAATAACGATTCCCTTGATCATCGTAATCATCTTTACTCACTACAATCGTTATGAAGATAAGCGGCACGATATTTTGCAATCAAGGCTTGTTTTCGCGCGCGATATCTCGAGCAACTTCGATCACTTTATTAAAGAGGTCGGAATAACCGAGCGCGCCGTAGGAATCGCTATCACCGAGAATGACTACACCCGCCGCAAGGCCAGCGAGTACATGGCGAGAATCGTGAATCGCTATCCGGTCTTTAGCATGGATTTCGTGCGTCCCGACGGGCAGATTTACGCATCAACCGACCCGAAACTGGTTGGCTTAAAGCTTACGCACGATAAACATAACCCCCGTTCTGATCTTAAAAGGCTAACCCCCGAGAGGGACTGGTTCGTTACGCCGTTTCATGTCCACGAGAACGGCGGGATGGGGTTTGATATTATAACGGGGGTCTGGCGCAAGTCGAGGTTGGCCGGTATTATGGTAGCCTCCGTCGATTCCACGCGGCTTAATGAGATATTCGTCTTTGAGGTGCCGGGGGGCGGCTACAATATCACCGATAACAACGGAATGCTTGTCTACCAGAACCAGTATCCAAAAAAGCCGTTATCCGAGCGAAAATGGGGCTCCCAGCGGTTTATAAAAGTCGCATCGTCCGGCAAGGAGTTTACTTCGACCGGGTTGACCTTCCCGATTGATAACTCATATAGAATGGGCTCGCAAGTTCCGATTCATAGCCTTGGCTGGAGCGCGGGCTCGTTTGTGCCGGTTGAGCAGGTTCTGGCCCCGATCAGGACCGACATTGTGAGGAGTGGTGTTGCCGCAAGCATTATCGTCTTGCTTGCGGTGTTTTTGGGGTTCTGGATCAGTGAGCGCATAGTTAAGCCTATCACCGTTCTTGCGGATAAGGCAAAGGCGATAGCCAGAGGTAGTTTTGACGAGGAAATCGGGCTCATTAAGACCGGCGATGAGATCGAGGATCTTGCCGAGAGCTTTAATACTATGAGGATCAATCTTAAAGAGTACGTAAATGAGTTAAGCGGCCTGGTCGAGACGGGTGAGAAGATGAATCTGGCGCTTAACGTCCCCTTTGTCGAGGGCGCGGTGACAAACGCCCTGAGAAATTACTTTGACGCCAGGACTGTGTGGATTGCGCTCTATGATGAGCACGAGAAGCAACTTAAGGTCGACCATTTCTGGAGCGAGAACGAAGGCGTAGATTTGAGCGTTATGAAGATGGCGCCGGGGCAGGGTGTGGCCGGTAAGGTGTTGATGACCGGGAAGCCGACCGTTATTAAAGACCTAACCAAGTCGGAGTTTCTATTTAAAGACGTGGCCTTGCAGGCCGGCATAGACTCCGAAATCGCCCTTCCATTGATATCCGGCAGCGGCTCGCTCGGCGTGATTGGGCTGTATACACCGCTTACCAGGCAGGATAGAATAACTGAAAAGGAAATGGGGCTTTTGATGGCGCTGGCGAACCAGGCGGCTGTAGCGATAGAAAACGCGCGCCTTTACGAGGAGGCACGCGAATCGGAGCGTAAGCTTAAGGCCTCAAATGATGATTTGAGAATCTTAAATAAAGTAGCCCTTGATATATCGTCCGGCCTTGATCTTCAGGAACTTTTAGAGAAGATTGTTGCCAACGCGGTCGACCTGGTTGCGGCGGATATGGGCGCAATCGGGCTCTATAACGAGGAGAACGGCAGGCTGGAGTACCGGCACAAAGCCAACTCATTACAGTCGATGCGGCTGCCGGATATTCCGGAGGACCTCGGATTTGCGGAAACGGTGTTGAAGATTCGCAAATCGGCCTTTACCAACGATTATCGCCACGACCCCAGGGCATCGAAAGAGGCGCTCGTAAGGGGTATTAGCGCGGTTGCCGTAGCGCCGCTCTTTACCGGCAATCGGCTTATAGGAGTTATTCAGGTCGCCTCGGCCAGCGGTAAGACGTTTAGCGACGCGGATGTCGCACTGCTTGAGGCCGTTGCAAACCAGGCCGCTGTGGCGATTGAGAACGCCAAGCTCTACGAACGCGAGCGTGATGTTGCCGAGACGCTGCAAAACGCCCTGCTTGCGGTGCCGGATAAGCTTGACGGCATAAAGCTTGGCCTGCTCTACCGCGCGGCTACCGAGCGCTCCAAGGTGGGCGGCGATTTCTATGACTTCATCGAGTTTACCAATGGCAGAATCGGCATCGTTGTGGGTGATGTCTCGGGCAAGGGTCTTCAGGCGGCAACGGCCACCGCTCTCGCTAAAATGACGATACGCGCGTTCGCCTACGAATACGAGCAGCCCGCGCAGGTATTGGCGCACGCAAACAGCGTCCTTACATCCCAGATGGCGTCGGGCCAATTCATAACCATTGCGTATATCACAATCGATCCGTCAACCGGCGAAATCCTCTGTTCGATCGCCGGACATCCCGCGCCGATTATCGCCAATTACAGAGAGCATTCGGTGCGGCAGATGCAAATCGGTTCGATGCCTATCGGTGTTCTCGATGATACGGAATATGATAATAGCGCTGAAAAATTATCCAATGGGGAAGTTATCTTGCTCTATACCGACGGTCTGCTTGAAGCGCGCCACGACAGCGATTTCTTTGGCGAGGACGGTATAAGCGCAGCGCTCTTGGCACTGGACGACCCCGAAATCGCAACCATTCCCAACCGGCTTGTCGAGGCCGCCCAATCCTTCGCCCACGGCAAACTCAACGACGACATCGCGGTTATCGCCGTGGGGCTGGATCATGAGGTAAGCAATGAGATAAGCGAGCAGGTTGATAAGGAGCTTGATGAAGGGCTTGATAAGGGATTATTGGGTAAAGAGCGGCTGGGTAAGCCGGATAACGTTGTTGATATTAGAACGATCAGCTGAGCGTAAAAGCTAAGTAAAACAAGTGTAAAAGCTAAG
>PFFU01000183.1:3520-8332 GCA_002783345.1 Candidatus Aquicultor secundus | reverse complement strand
GCCGAAGGCCGGGATCGAACCGGCATGAGGTTACCCTCACTGGTTTTTGAGACCAGCGCGTCTGCCTATTCCGCCACTCCGGCATGTAAGCTGGCATTATGCGAATTAAGCCCCTTAAGCTATCCACCAGACACACGGGATTCGCCTTTATTTCTTTGATGAAAGCAAGTAAATCCTGTGACCTTATATATTGTAATTATAAAGTAAAATTCTGTCCAGCGAACAGAGTAGTAAATAGGTAGCGCTATCAGCTTCAATCATGGGGGAAGACAAGCCTTCTAAGTAATACATTATGAAATTTCCGATTTAGCACCAAATGAGAAGCTGAACTAGAAAAGCAATAAGCCAAAAAATTCCGAACAACTGGCACACTTCTTTATTCGCTAAGAATTGGATTACTTGTAATGTTAGAGGTTGGTTAATTAGTAACCAATCATTAATACTAGTATTTTAACAGAAGATTATCGTATGATTGTTATTGACGTCACAGGGTTCAGCTTCAAAGAAAAATCTTTTAAATATTTCGAAGAAAAAGTGAACTTTTTCTGCTGTTCTTCGAATATTTAGGCAGAGGTGACAATGTATTCAGACGAAGTCTTAGTGGTGCAAGCAATATCAGGCAAACAAGAGGCGTTTGAAGAGCTCGTAATAAGGTATCGAGCTTTAGTTTATTATGTCATCATGCAAACCATTACCGATCCACAGGAAGCAGAAGATATCGTGCAAGATGTGTTTGTAAGTGCTTTCGGGACACTTAATGGGTTTGATTCAAGTAAGGCTTGTTTTAAAACTTGGCTTTTTAATATCGTTAAGAAACGCAGTATTGATTGGCTTCGTAAACCTAAAAGGGCTCTTAGCGTACATGAGGAAGTTCTAGCTGAAATGGATATTCAAGCAAGGGAGAATCCTGAAAATGCATTTATTGATAAAGAATTTCACGAAGCCCTAAAACATGCGTTTAAAAGTTTAGGAGAAGAGCAAAGACTTTGCCTCGCCTTAAAATCAATCGAAGGACTCTCCTATGCAGAAATAGCGCAAATTGTTGGCATACCAATCGGGACAGTCCGATCACGGATATCGAACGCTCGTAAGAATCTGATTAAGAAGCTTACTTTCTTTATAGAGGACGGAATACAATGCGATGTCGCCAAGTTGAAGACTTATTAAGTGCATATATTGATGATGAACTTGAAAATGGGGAGAGAAAAGCTATTCTTGAGCATGTTCAAGCATGCCCTAATTGTCAAAAGACCTTGAATAGCATGACCGTCATAAAGCAAGCTCTGCAAATGCCTGGAGGCTTCGACGTTTCAAACGAACTGGCAGGTAAGCTTGGTGCTATTACTCAGCATTTTTCAAAAGCTTATAGTGATAGCCAGAAGGGTGAGTTTCTTAGCAGGCCTTTTGAGGGAAGCCAAGACATGTTAGATGACACAACGAAATTACAATCAATAAAAGTACAAAGGGAACGGAAGACCCTTAAGCAGAAGAAATCACACAGAGTCCATGCGGCACTAAAGATTGCGTCGTCTTTAGCGGTGATTGTCTTATCAGTCGCCGCTTTACAATCTGGCATTCTAACGCCCAAACCAGCGAAACCAGTAATAAACAAAGAAGAAAGCAAAAAATCAAATACAAAGGTTATTCATAAACAGGACCTTAATGACTCTAGGTTCGTTCAGCCGCCGACGGATTCTCCTGGCAAAAGAGCACAGTCTTTTAGTGAAGCAGTATCACAAATTGCAGTAAAGCCAAAACTACCGGATGCTAATGCTATTGATGAACCCAACGAGATATATATTCTTGATGCACCAACACTTCAAGAGAAGGGAATCAGAGTTGTTTACAAAAGCGGCATTAGCGTTATCATTCGTCCAAAAGGCAAATGGTATGATTTTGATGCTGTGATAAAACAGACCCCAGATCTTAAGCCAGTTGATATAAATGGAATAAAGAGTTTCTGTGCTGAACCCAGGAAGGTATCGCAGGGCAAGGATCGGGTGCTAAAGCCAGCTATAATTATTTGGTATGAACAAGGGATTGAATATACCATCCAGGGAGATGATACTGGCAAGATTGGCCTTAACCGGTTACTTCCGATTGCACGCTCGATGCGTTAAAAAATCTGGACAATAGCAATGAAAGTATACTTATCTGTAATGTGAGTCCCAAAGCTGCAATATAAAAAGATCCGGAGGATTCTAGGCAACAAGTTGAATTATTATTCGCTTTATTTACTAACTAGGCGTATCAGTACAAAGTATTTAACACCGCATTAAGGTTCAGTTTCTATGATGTCTTTTAATAGTACCTAATGAGCTGTCGTAGTTGATAGGTAGCGCTACCTTTTATATAGAAAAGTTCAATTAACAGGAGGTTTATGTTATGAGAAACCTGTACTGGCGTATTCTTGCATTGAGTCTACTAATAATGATCGTATTACCAACAAACGCTTTCGCGCTAGCGTACGGTGTTACTGGTAAATCAACCAACACTGGTGGCGGCAACACCTATGGTTATGGTTGCTATAGTTACAACTACGTAATGAGCAACCCGACACTTCAATCGCCGGATGGTGAGCATGTAAACTCTGTTTATGTAAACTACCTTGGAAATACAGGCGTTGAGTGTGGTTGGTATCGTCGCTACGGACAGAGCAATCCACAAGGCTTTACTGTGTGGATGAATTATGGCGCCTACCATGAAGTAGCGCTCGGTGCCATGGCTGCAGGCCAAAATGCTGGCCTTAAAGTTGAAAGCGTGGCTGGCACCGACGAGTGGAGAGCGTATATTAACGGAGCTTTTATGTACGAATGGGCTAACGCCGGTTGGACTTATGGTTGGCCAAGAGTAGGCAGTGAACGCAAATATACTGGCGACAGCAATTATGGCGACTTTAAAGAGTTGCAGTTTAGAGAGGGCAATGTGACCTGGAAATATTGGAATAACGTCACAGCTGAAAGCGATAATGACCCAGGTTACAGAATCTATCCAGATACTGCAAATCACAAAGCGCTGGTAGATAACGGATAAAATTCGGGTTTGCCAAAAATAAATGAAAGCTCGCATAGAGCTAGAGGAGGATGGTTTTCATGGAAAGAATGAATCTACGCAAGCGCTACTCGCCATTAATTGCGATAACTTCATTGCTAGCAGTTGGAATGCTTGTTTTTACCATACAGACGGGTGGCATATTATCAACTGCTGTGGGTAAATCACCAGCCAATCAGGTTCAGAAGAAAAATGGCACGGTTGTAACTAAACAAAACAACGATGCTAAATTCATAAAACCGCCGATGAGTCTGTTTGGCCAGCAAGTACAAACGCTAAATGATGCAGTATCTCAAATCTCTGTAGTGCCAAAACTGCCAAATCCTGCTGTTGCAGGTAACCCTAAAGAGGTCTATGTTTTGGATGCGCCAACGCCCGAGCAAAAAGGAATCGGCATCCTTTACGAAAACGGCATCCAGATATGGATTATTCCAAATAAACAGCCTGCCCCCAACTACGATGCTACAGTTAGGATTGAACCGAACCTAAGGCTCGTTGATGTTAATGATGCTAAGGGTATAGCAAGGGAACCTGGCACACAAACATTAATGAGTCACGGCGAGGTGCCAATACCAGGCGTCGTTGCTTGGTTTGAAAATGGCACAGAGTATGAGATATATGGCGACAACATTGGCCTTAATGTTCTGATGCCAATTGCTCGTTCTATGCATTAACAGCCTAATTGTCAATTGCCGACATTGTAAGGGAGAGCATTTTGCTCTCCCTTACGTGGCTACGGCAATAGCATGCAAAAAGAGGCAAGGAAATCTAATATCTTGCCTCTTTTTGCTTCTGTCAAGAATGGAAGTTGAGGGAAGATAAAGCATTTAGCCAACATACAAACAGAGCTTATTTATCAAGGCAATTTCCAGGCGATGCAAGAACAAAGAACTCTATAAATCCGCTTACTAGTTTTTGGTCACGCTTCAAACTGGTCTTAAGAACGAGGACGAGATACTTACGACTATTAAATATTTACAAAATACTTCTCGTTTAGTCTAAGTAATGGGTATATTATAGTTACTTCTATCGCTAGGCTAATAAGGAGGGGTATGCTGTGGATAACGATAAGCAACTTGTGCCCAAAGGCGATCTTCAACAGAGAGTATGGTATAAGACCTGGTGGGGAATTATTATTGCAATCCTTTTGTGGCCTATTATGGGCGCATGGCAAGTATGGAAGAAAATCACTTGGCCTAAAGCAGCAACGATTATTGCAACTGCTGCTATCGTATTTGTTGCACTGATAGCCTTGGCTTCATGCTCATTGGACCGACAGCAACCAGACTTATCTCAAGGTTCCATTTCGACAGAGAAGCCTTTTAAGCAAACCAATATGTCCCCAACAACTAACGCACTGTCTACCGCAACTACCGCACCACAAACACCAAACACTACAGCAGCACCTGCAGGCGAATTCGCTGGAAGCGTCAAATCAAATGTCTACCACTATCCAAGTTGCAGCTACGTAGATCGAATCAATCCAGAAAATCTCATATGGTTTAGCTCAGCTGAAGACGCCCAAGCCAAAGGATATAGGGCATGTAAAGTATGCCAACCACCAGGCTATGCACCTCCAACTGCAGTTGCACCTCAAGATAATCAGCAATCGTCTGGGTCAGATGTCATTGTTCATATCACAAGAACTGGTGAGAAGTATCATAGTGCAGGCTGCCAATACTTAAGCCGAAGCGATATTCCCATTAGTCTCTCTGATGCAAAGGCGCAAGGGTATACACCGTGTAGCAGGTGCAATCCACC
>PFFU01000183.1:0-3502 GCA_002783345.1 Candidatus Aquicultor secundus | reverse complement strand
CTCCGGGTGGCTACGGGGCGTTATTTTGCAGTTTGGTGCCGTATTTGACGAGTTGTTGGGGTTTGTAGATCTCGCCGTAGGAGTCTTTGTAGCGGTTTTTGATGTAGCGGTGGAGGACGATGTTTACGCCGTTTAGGCCTTTGGGGGAGTTTTCGATGAGGGAGCGGGTGAATTTTGGGATGGGGTTGTGGGATTGGGTGACCTGGTTGGCGGCGTAGGCGACGAAGAGGAAGGCGGCGCCGTAGGAGTTGTTGCTGTTGGTGGTGAAGCCGGTTGCCGGGTTGATGTTTGGGTCGCGCAGGTAATCATCGACGTAGGTGGCCGGGAAGCTGCCGTTGATGTATTCGGCGTAGACGGCCATGCCCTCGTCGAGCCACTCGACGTCGGCGCCGTCGCTTAAGTAGAACAGCAGGTGCTCGAACTCGTGGGCGAGTGTGTTGTACGCCTCGTTTGGCGAGTTTTTAATGAGCCCGCCGTCCAGATAGATGAGCTTCATCTGGTTTTGTCCCGAAAGGTCGTTTGCGTCGAAGTAGCCGTCCAGACCGTTAAGGTCGGTGATTAGGATGTTTACATACTTTGCGCGGTCGCGCCCGGATGCATTGCTGAAATAATCGATATCGCGTGAGTAGATACGTTTATCGAATCGCATAAGCAGGTTCGATAGGGTCGCCTTTGGAATATACTGGGCGGTATCCACCCAGATATATGTATGGTTCCCGTTCGCCAGCAGCTTGGCCTTAAACGTTCTTTCTTTGCCGCCCGTGTTGCCGTAAACACTAAAACCACGTGTTTGACCAACGTGATAGGATGGTTTGGGCGGCTGAACTTTTGTTGTGTTGGATAAGGCGGCGGCCTTGCGCGACGAGCCCCGTGCTACCTCGGTGTTATGGTTAACATTCATTGCAAGAGCGGTTGCTGTATTTACCGTATCATTTACCGTATCGCTCGTTGTCGATGTTGGTTTCTCGCGGATGGCCGAGTACCGGTGTAACGTGTGTTGCATGCTCCGGGCGGCCATGCTTTGGTGCGTGGGTGACTGGGCGATAACCTTCGCGCCGAAAAGGTACAGCGATGCGACAACGGTTATAAATATTCCTACATAAAGTGCTTTGACGTGGTTCTTCGGATCGGCCGATCTAGCTATAAACACTTGTACCTCGCAGCAACCAGACTCTAAATTGACACATGCCTGCAAGTATAATGATTTAATCACCGATGTGCAATGATAAACGCCTGGTGGGTGACGGTATGTAGGGCAAGCGGTGGTTTGGCGCTCAACGGCGCGCGGACGTGCAAAAACGCGGTTAAAATGCTAGAATCATAAAGGTAAAGGGGCTCTGTTTAGCCCTATGTGGAGGAAGTCATTTGCAATTGGCAAATCCGTTTCTTAAGGTCGCGGGCTTAAGCGATCGGCAGATAAAAAAGATCGAAGCGGTGGGGAAAAACATCCAACTCATTGCCGATTTAAGTTACTCGGATATCGTTATGTACTGCCCGTCTGAGGCCGGTATTGTGGCCGTGGCGGCGGTTAAGCCGAATACCTCGATATCCGTACGTCCCGATAACATCGTCGGGCAGGTCTTCGAACATCCCCCGGAAGCTATAACAAAGGCGTTTACCGGCGGCGTGCGCGTCGAGGAACGGTACGGTGAGTTTAACGGCGCGGCTCTCACGATTTACGCCATCCCGATTAGGGACTCTGGGAGGGTTATCGCGGTTATAACGAGCGAACGGCGTTCTCCGGAGGACTGGCGCCCGAGCGAGATGGAGCAGATGTATGTGGCGTCGGCGGATGACCTGATCGAGATGATCGAGGCCGGCGTGGATGTGGGGATTACTTTTCCGTCTTCAAAGGAAGCGGGTGATGGGCTGCTGCGCGTGGACTTCAACGGGATTATCACCTATGCCACCCCGAATGCGGTTATGATCTACCGGCGCCTGGGCGTTGACGCGCTCGTGGGCAAATCTATTTATGAGATCGGGCTGGATGAGACGCCGATCTTAAGTGCGCTTGAGGATAGAAAAGCGGTACGGCGCGAGGTGACCGAGAAGAACATGACGGTTATCAAGCGGGCTATCCCGCTGATTGAAAAAGACCATGTCAAAGGTATAATTGCGATTGTCCGTGACGTCACGGATGTGCGGGCTCGCGAGCAGCAGCTTAAGATAAAAGAGGCGACGATCAGGGAGATCCACCACCGGGTGAAAAACAACCTGCAGACGATAGCGAGTCTTCTGCGGCTGCAATCGCGCAGGATGGAAACGCCGGAGGCACGCCAAGCGCTGCTGGAGAGCGTCGGGCGCATCTCGAGCATTGCGGTCGTCCATGAAATACTCTCGCAAAGCGGCAGCGGCACGCTTGATTTTAAAGAGATCGCGGGTAACATAACCGGGATGATCCAGAGCAGCCTGGTGCACCCGGATAAAAAGATAACCATCATGACCAGGGGCGCGGGCGGGCAAATCCCATCTCCGATGGCGACGGCGCTTGCGCTTGTCTTAACCGAGCTTGTACAAAACGCCGTCGAGCATGCCTTTGAGGGGCGCGATAGCGGAAAAATCATCATCTTGCTTGAGAGGCGAGGCAAAACGCTTACGATGGCCGTCAACGATGACGGCATAGGGTTGCCGGAGGGCTTTGATATCGGCAAGAATAGCAATTTAGGCTTGCAGATAGTGCACACACTGGTAACGGATGAGCTTGGCGGAACCTGGGACATGCAAAGCGAGAACGGCACCAAAGTCACAATAAAAGTGTCGGTAGAACAGGTTTCGCAGGATGTATAGTAAGAGCAGTAAGAGCAGTAAGAGCAGTAAGGGTGGGTTGGTGAAGGAGTAGGCATGGCGCGGTTGAGGATACTGATAGCCGAAGACGAAGCGATAATCAGGCTCGATTTAAAAGAGATGCTGGTCGAACTCGGCCATGCGGTTGTGGGTGAGGCCTGGGATGGAGAAACGGCGCTTGAACTTGCTGAAACCTTACACCCCGACCTGGCCATCCTCGATATTAAAATGCCCGGGATGAACGGTATTGAAGCGGCGCGGGCAATAACGGCGGCGGGTATTTGCCCCGTGGTCATGCTTACCGCTTACAGCCAGAAATCCCTGGTTGAAGAGGCGATTAAAGCAGGTGCGATGGCGTATCTGGTAAAACCCTTCGATAAATCCGATTTGATGCCCGCGATCGAAGTAGCGCGAAGCCGTTTTCTTGAGATGAAAGAGCTTGGGGGCCAGGTTAAAGGCCTTGAAGAGCGGCTTGAAGCGCGTAAGATAGTGGAGCGGGCTAAAGGGGTGCTCATGAAAGAGCACGGGCTCAACGAAGCCGATGCGTTCAAGCAGCTCCAGAAGTGGAGCATGGATAAGCAACTCTCGCTTAAGCAGGTAGCAGAAACCGTTTTGGGTGAATAGTGAATTGTTGAATAGACATCCATGCCACTAAAAGTGGCACCACCAGAGGACAAAAATAGTTATTTTCAGGGTAGATGAATAGGTTAATGGGGTG
>PFFU01000169.1:2705-5626 GCA_002783345.1 Candidatus Aquicultor secundus | reverse complement strand
AAAGTTTGACACCGTAACATGAAGTTAATATAATGGTTACACAACTGAAAACAAAGGCAATGGCGCCAACTGACCGAAAGGTTGTTGGTGTTTTTTTGTGATAGCGTGCAACGGGAGGTGCTGGTTTTGGAAGGTAGGAAGTACCGCGGAAATTACCGCAGGAACATATCTGGATGCGGTCTGGCCGGTATGATGAGCGAAGACGGCAGGTTGATGAGCGGGGAGCCGATTATCCGCGCAATGGAAGTTCTGCATGATCGCGCAAACGGTCTCGGTGGCGGATTTGCCGCGTATGGTATCTATCCGCATAAAAAAGAGTTTTATGCGCTGCACATCATGTACGACGACATAAGGGCCAAAGAGGCCACGGATGTGTTGCTTGATGAGCGCTTTGAAATCGACAGCGAAGAAACTATCCCAACGAGAAAGACCCCCGGGATTGGAAAAAGCCCGCTGCTCTGGCGCTATTTTGTGACCCCGAAAGCGGATAGGTGCACTACCGATACGTGTGAAGAGGATTTTGTAATCGACGCGGTTATGCACATCAACGAGAAAGTCGAGGGTGCGTTTATCTTCTCGTCGGGCAAGAACATGGGAGCTTTTAAAGCGGTGGGCTTTCCGGAAGACGTGGGCAGGTTCTATCGTCTCGACGAGTATGAAGCCTATACCTGGATCGGTCACGGCAGGTTCCCGACCAACACTCCCGGTTGGTGGGGAGGCGCACATCCGTTTACGATCCTTGACTGGGCGCTGGTGCACAACGGCGAGATCTCCTCATACGGTATCAATAAGCGCTACCTTGAGATGTTCGGCTACAAATGCACGATGCTTACCGACACAGAGGTGGGTGCGTATGCGTTCGACCTCCTGTTAAGAAAACATAAACTGCCGGTCGAGATCGCATGCAAGGTGCTCAGCGCGCCGTTCTGGGATGAGATCGATCGCATGAAAGAGAAGGGCGACCCGATGGCGGACGTCTATGAGAAGCTTAGGATGGTCTACGGCAGCATCTTGCTCAACGGGCCGTTCGCGTTCATCGTCGGTCACACCAACGGCATGATCGGCCTGGCAGACCGCGTGAAGCTTCGCCCGATGATCGCCGCGAGAAAAGACGACATGCTCTACATCGCGAGCGAGGAGGCGGCGATTCGCGAGATATCGCCCGAACTCGATAGAGTCTGGAACCCGAAGGCCGGCGAGCCGGTTATCGGCCGGCTTAAAAATCCGGTTAACAATAACAGCAAGGCAAAGGTTAAGGCTAAGGCTAAGGTTAAGGAGACGGTGGCTTAAATGAAGACATACCAGCTACCCGAAGTAATAATAGAGCGGGACAAGGACAAGTGCATTAATTGCGGAGTGTGCGTCCGCCAGTGTGCGTTTGAAGCGCATAAGTTTGACGAGGAGGGCGAGGTCTACAGCGAGGACGAGAAGTGTGTCGCGTGCCAGCGCTGCGTGAGCCTTTGCCCGACCAACGCACTTTATATAAGAGACAATAAGCCGTTTGTTAAAGATAACGCCAACTGGACCGCCGAGACCCAGAAATACATCTGGAAACAGGCGGAGACCGGCGGAGTGCTTCTAACCGGTATGGGTAACCCAAAACCGTATCCGATTTACTGGGATCACATCCTGCTTAACGCAAGCCAGGTCACGAACCCATCAATCGACCCGTTGCGTGAGCCGATGGAGCTTCGCACATATTTGGGGAGCAAGCCGGACAACGTTCAGATTAAGATGGTTAACGGCGAGCCGGTCATCGAGACCAAAATCGCACCAAACCTGGTGATGAAGACGCCGATTCTGTTCTCGGCAATGTCGTTCGGCGCCATCAGCCACAACGCGACCGTCGCGCTTGCGATGGCTTCCAAAGAGCTAGGCACTTACTGGAACACCGGTGAGGGCGGTCTCAGCAAGAGCCTTTATCAGTACGGACCGAACACGATCGTGCAGGTCGCGTCCGGTCGGTTTGGCGTTCACAGCGAGTACCTCGATGCCGCTGCGGCGATCGAGATCAAAATCGGGCAGGGAGCCAAGCCGGGTATCGGCGGCCATCTGCCGGGCGAGAAAGTCGGCCGCCGGGTGAGCGAGACCCGAATGATTCCGGTCGGCTCGGACGCTTTATCGCCGGCCCCTCACCATGATATTTACTCGATCGAGGACCTGAGCCAGCTTATCTACAGCCTCAAAGAGGCGACCGAATATACAAAACCGATATCGGTTAAGATATCGGCCGTTCATAACGTGGCGGCTATCGCCAGCGGTATCGCCCGCGCGGGCGCCGATATTATCGCAATCGACGGCTTCCGTGGCGGTACAGGCGCGGCGCCTACGATGATCCGCGACAACGTCGGTATCCCGATCGAGCTTGCAATCGCTGCGGTGGATACGAGGCTTCGCGAGGAAGGAATCCGCAACAAGGCATCCGTCATAGCGGCGGGCGGTTTCAGGAACTCGGCCGATGTCATCAAGGCCATCGCACTCGGAGCCGACGCCGTCTATATCGGCACGGCGGCACTGGTCGCGATGGGATGCCACGTCTGCCAGAAGTGCTACACGGGCAAGTGTAACTGGGGTATCGCGACGCAAGACCCGCATCTCGAGAAGCGTCTTAACCCGGAAATCGCGGCACAGCGCCTGTACAACCTGGTACGCGGCTGGTCGCACGAGGTATCCGAGATGCTCGGTGGTATGGGCATTAACGCAATCGAGTCGCTGCGCGGTAACAGGCTGCACTTGAGAGGCATTGCTCTCAGCAAAGAAGAGATGGATGTTCTCGGAATCCAGGTTGCCGGATCGCCGATGGCATAAAGGTGGAGGATTAGATGAAAAGGGTTTACGCGAAGGAAGAGGTTTGTATAGGATGCCGTTTGTGCGAGGTGTATTGTCGCACGGAGCATTCCAAGTCCAAAAATATAATTAAG
>PFFU01000169.1:2472-2667 GCA_002783345.1 Candidatus Aquicultor secundus | reverse complement strand
CGGATGCTGGACGTGCGTGCTGGTCTGCCCGCACGGGGCGCCGCAGCGCGACCTTGAAAGAAGAAAAATCGCCAAGTGCGATTTGTGCCCGGACCGTGAAACACCCGCCTGCGTCGAGATGTGTCCGAACGAGGCGTTAGTTTATGAGGAGAGGTAGGAGATAAAGTGAGCTACGTAATTATCGGCAATTCGGTG
>PFFU01000169.1:2234-2429 GCA_002783345.1 Candidatus Aquicultor secundus | reverse complement strand
AAATCAGGATAACCGTTATTTCGGATGAACCGTATTCGGTTTATTCGCGCCCGCTGATCTCTGAGTACCTCGCCGGCCAGGTAAAAGAGGACATGATGGGCTATCGCGACCCCGGCTTTTATGAGAAAAACGGGGTAACCGCAATGCTCGGTAAAAGGGTTACCGCAATCGACCCGGCCAAGAAATCGGTCAAGC
>PFFU01000169.1:0-2176 GCA_002783345.1 Candidatus Aquicultor secundus | reverse complement strand
TGTAATCGGGGCCGGTCTGATTGGGCTCAAAGCGGCCGAGAGCCTGCACCACCGAGGCGTAAAAGTCACGGTCGTCGAGCTTGCCAACCGCGTTATGGCGGCCGTTTTGGATACCGATGCGGGCGCAATCGTTCAAGGCGCGCTTGAAAAAGCGGGAGTAAATATCATCACCGAAGATACTGTTGAAGAGATACTGGGTGACAATATGGGCCTGGTCAACGGCGTAAAGCTGAAAAGCGGCGAGGCGCTCGACTGCGACGCGGTTATCGTCGCCATCGGCGTTATCCCCAATGCCGGCTTTGCAAAAGAAAGCGGTGTTGAGGTAAATCGCGGCATCATCGTCGACGACCATATGAGGACAAATCTGCCGGATATCTACGCCGCAGGCGATGTCACAGAAGGCCCCGATTACTTAAACGGCGGCAAACGCGTTATGCCGATCTGGCCGAACGCCTACATCCAGGGCAAAATCGCCGGATTCAACATGGCCGGGGTCGACCGTGAGTTCAAAGGCGGCCTGGCCGTAAACTCGATTGAACTGTTTGGAGTGCCGGTGGTTACCGCAGGGCTTTCAAATACCGAGTCCGACGACCTCGAAGTTCTCTCAAGTGTCGAGGGCGACACCTATCGCAAGATCGTTTTACGGGGAAGCATGGTAGTCGGCGCGGTCATGGTTGGCAATATCGATAGGGCGGGCCTTATCACCGGCCTTATCCGCGACCGGATCGATGTCAGCAATATGCGCGACCGCCTGTTGGCCAACGATTTTGGGTACATCGACTTCCCGGTTGAACTGAGGAAAGAAAGGCTGGGTGTATCGTAATGACGGTAAGCACAAAAGAATTCGTTATAGACGCCAAGGGATTGCACTATCGTGAGCTTAACGAACAGATCAGGGAAGCCGTCAAAAACGGTGAGATCGAAATAAAATTAGTAAATGTTAACGGGCAGCGCTATATCGGCGACGCGATCGACGTCCCGGTCAACATCACCATAGATGGCGTGCCTGGGGCGGATCTCGGTGCGTTTATGAACGGCCCGACAATACAAGTTTACGCAAACGCGCAGGACCATGTGGCCAATACTATGAATGAGGGCAAGATCGTTATCCACGGCGATGCGGGTGACGTTCTCGGCTACGGTATGCGCGGCGGCAAGCTTTTCGTAAAAGGCGACGTCGGCTACCGTGTCGGCATCCACATGAAGGAATATAAAGATAAAATACCCGTAATGGTCGTGGGGGGCATGGCGGGCGATTTCTTCGGCGAGTATATGGCCGGAGGCACGGTGATTTTACTCGGCCTTAACGTCGGCCACAACGGCAAAGACCGGATCGCCGGCAACTACTTCGCAACCGGCATGCACGGCGGCGTTATCTATGTCCGCGGCAAACTCGAGGACTACCAGCTTGGAAAAGAGGTTGCGGTTCTCGATCCGGACAATAAAGATCGCGAAACCATTAAGAAGTACGTCGGCGAATTTGCCGAAGAGGTAGGTCTGGACGCAGCCGAGATACTGAAAGGCGATTTCATAAAAATCAAAGCCGTATCGCACAGGCCGTACGGCAATTTATACGCATACTAGGTTTATGAGAGGGACGTTCTTAATTTGCGCAATTTACTCAAGTAAATTGCGCAAATTAAGAACGTCCCTCCCGAGAGGCGAAGTTATTGAAAACAGCATCTGTAATAACGCAAGACATTACACTAAAAGAGAAACTTCTTATTGATTTGGCAACCCTCGGTTACCGGGTTATACCCGCAAACACCGAGGGGTCAGACATTATTGTCCTCGATTACCGCGACCTGGAAAAGCTGATCGAAAACAGCCTTAGCAACATCGTTCTGGTCATCATCAACGACGCTGGGAGCGAATACGATGCGCTCCTCTCAAGGGTCGATGATGTCTTGCTCTATCCGTACGAAGTCTCAGAGCTAAACCTCAGGCTTAAACTTGCACAAATGCGTCGCGGCAACTTTGAGTCCGCAACCGCTATGTCTTCATCCGACAACATCCTATCCCTTGATGGGATGGTTATCAATTTCGACAGCTACGAAGTGGCGATAGACGGCATGCCTCTCGACCTCACCTATAAAGAGTACGAGCTTCTGCGCTGCCTTATAACCAACAGAGGGCGAGTCTATACCCGCGACCAGCTCTTAAGCAACGTCTGGGG
>PFFU01000087.1:20325-20666 GCA_002783345.1 Candidatus Aquicultor secundus | reverse complement strand
AATCGCCAGTATAAACGAGGCGATTACCCCGGAAAGCCCGGCTGGCAGTACGATCTTTGTCGCAACTTCGTAGCGGGTCGCCCCAAGCGCGAAACCGGCCTCCTTCAGCGTTTTAGGCACGGAAATAAGTGCGTCCTCACTGAGGGAAGAGACCATCGGGATGATCATGATACCTACCACGATACTGGCGCTGAGCGCGTTGAACGTGGGCAGGCCGGGCAGGAAGTTTTTTAATAGCGGGGTAACAAAAGTCAGCGCGAAATATCCGTATACAACTGTGGGGATTCCCGCGAGAATCTCAAGCAGCGGTTTTACGATTCTTCTGACGGTCGGGCTCGCAT
>PFFU01000087.1:6653-20300 GCA_002783345.1 Candidatus Aquicultor secundus | reverse complement strand
GCTTATCGGGACTTCTTTAAAAAAGGAGAATGTTTCAGTAAACAACGATAAGATAATCCCGATCGTCGTTAACACTGAGATCAAGACCGAACCAAAAAGAAGAGCATAAATCAGTTTCTCTTTTATATCACGCCATTTGAACTTTTTCTCTGCGACCCCGAGAACTAATTCTGTTGCGTCGTCGGGGACGATTTCGGGAGCGAGGCTACTTGTTTCTTCTGTCATGTTCAATCCCATCACCCTTTATAAAATCAACGGCGATAGCATCAGCGCCGGATTACCGGCTACTGATGCTATCCACATGGATTCTATTTATTCGACTTTGTGCACAACTCCCAATTACTCGACGAGCTTAAGGCTTTTATCGTAATCAGCTGAGTTTAGCGGTATGTATCCTACATCTGAGACGAGCTTAGTTCCGTCAGTCAGGTAGTATTGAATAAACGCTTTGACTTCGGGACGCTCGAGTGCCTTCTTGCTCACATAGATGAAAATCGGACGAGCGAGCGGCTTGTACGAGCCGTCTTTAATGCTTTCTTCGGTCGGTTCAACCGGCCCTGTGCCACCATCAACCGCAAGAATGTTTAACTTGTTTTCATTCTGCTTATAGTAGGCATATCCAAGGAACGCAAGGCCACCCTTGTCGCCCTCGACACCCTGAACCATTACATTGTAGTCTTCACTGACCTGATAATCGGTGCGGATTGCTCCTTCCCCACCATTGATCTCATCGGTAAAGTAATCAAACGTTCCATGTGCGCTGCTCGGACCATAGAGGGAGAGCTTGGTATCTGGCCATGCGGGATTAACCTGTTTCCAGGTCGAAATCTTGCTACCCGGCTCCCATATCTTCTTAAGCTCGGCAGTCGTGATTGATTTCGCCCAGGTGTTGTCCTTATTGGTAACTAGTGAGATACCATCATAAGCGACAGGAATTTCGATGTACTCAAGACCGTTTTTCTTTGCATCGGCCTTTTCCTTGTCTTTAATCGGCCTTGAAGCATCGCTTATGTCGGTCTCGCCTGCTATGAACTTTTTAAATCCGCCGCCTGTTCCAGACGACCCGACGGTAACGTTAACGCCAGGGTTTGCTTTCATGAAATTCTCTGCCATGGCCTCGCTGATTGGAAACACCGTGCTTGAACCGTCGATTTTGACGTTTCCGGAAAGACTTGCATTGGAGCCCTTCTCTGAACTACCAGTGTTGCTGTTGCTTGTATCGCCGCTCGAACCGCATCCAACTATCGCAATAGCGACTACGAGGGCAAAAGCTGCGATTACTACCAACTTTGTTTTCTTAGAGAAACGGGAAAATAATACCATTTAAACCTCCTAAAGGATATGTGGCTCACTTTGATTTGGGCCCGTGTCCTCAAAATGGCCTATCCTAAGGATAGAATGAAGGAGACTGCTCGTGGTGAAAAAGATGTAACCATTTTGTAAAATAATTGTTAACTCGACCCGTATGTCTGGAAACGAAAGAGGCCTAGACATAAGTCTGGTTTTCGTTTGCCCAGGAAGCAACACAGTCTAGCATAGGGGGGTTAACTATGTTTGGAAGATTCTTTATCTAGCGGAAAGTTAACTATGAATGTGCTGCCGATGCCAAGAGAACTGTCGACTTCGATTGTCGCGTTATGGTTTTCGGCGATATGCTTGACAATCGAAAGACCCAGGCCGGTCCCGCCGGTCTCCCGGCTTCTCGCTTTATCCGCACGGTAGAAGCGCTCGAAAATCCTGGAGATCTCGCGTTTTGCAAGACCGATACCATTATCCTGAACGATGAGGTCGATATGCGAACCAACCGGCTCGAGTTTTACGTCGATCTTACCGCCAGACATAGTGTACCTGATCGCGTTGTCCACCAGATTTCGTATAAGCGTTAGTAACTGTTCGTTGTCGCCTGTGACCAACGGCACGTTCTCGGGGATGCTCAGGTTGAGGGAAAGCCCTTTGCTCGCGGCAAGCTGGGAGAAGCTTAAGCCGACCTCATTGACAAGCTCTCCAAGATCGGTCGGCACTGTTTCGATCGCCTCCTGCTGCGTTTCGAGCTTTGATAGATCGATGAGTTCCAATACCATGTTGATCAGAGTGCTAAGCTCTTTATCCAGCCGCTTGATAAATATTCTGCTCGAAGCCGGGTCGGTATCGATACTGCGCAGCAGCGTTTCAGAGAGGAGTTTTAAGCCCGTTAACGGTGTTTTTAGCTCGTGAGAAATGTTGGCGACAAAGTCTTTTCTCAGTTTCTCGACCTGTTTCTGTCTGGTGATATCCCTGATTACGGCAAGGGTTTGCCTCTCGCCGGTGCTGCTTTTAATCGGCATGACGCGGATTCGAAGCCGTCGAAACGGCGCCTGCAGGTCGATCTCGTCCACGACTTCCTTGCCGGATACCACGGATTCCTGAACGGCGCGGTCGAGATCAAAGCTTCTAACTGAATGAAGTACCGGATAGCCGACAATGTTGTCGGTTCTGACTTGAAAAATTCGTTCAATAGTGGGGTTGGTCAGGATAACCTCGCTATTGCCGTTGATGAGAAGGATGCCTTCGGCCATATTATCCAAGATGAGATCGGCTTTGGTTTTTTCAGAGCGCAGCTCATCGATCCTTCCCTTAAGATTTGCCGCAAGGTCGTTAAGCGACTTTGATAACTCACCGATCTCGTCGCTTCTTTCAACGGGGAGCCTGTGTTCGAGATCGTCGCTCGCCATGCGCTCTGCCATAATCGTCATCCGGCTTAAGGGGCTGGTTAAGGAGCGCGAGAGCCAGTAGCTCATCAAGACCACCAGGAGCGCCACGCCGACTACGATTACAAGAATCTCCGCGTTGCCGATCAAGGCCCGCAATATAAAGCCGGTGATCAGAGCGGTAAGTACTGCAAGCAACCCATAACTAATGGCAAGTTTTTTTCCTATGCGCATGGGATTTTCTCCTCGGCCTGGAATTTATAGCCGAGGCCGTGGACTGTTTGGATATAGGAGAAGCGGGAGTGCTCTTCTATTTTATTGCGGATGCGCCGTATGTGTACGTCAATCGTGCGGCTTGACGCATAAAACTCGTATCCCCACACGCGCTCGGCAAGGTCCTGGCGGGTGAATAAGACACCGGGCCCGGATGCAAGAACGGTTAAAAGCTGGAACTCTTTCAGGCGCAGTTTGACCTCTTTGCCGCCGACCTCAATGGTATGTTTTACCATATCAAGCGTGAGATCCCCTATTTCGATGACGGATGATTCGGTGGTTTTCTTAAGGGTCCGCTTCAAATTTGCGCGTATGCGGGCGACCAGCTCTTCGATGCTAAACGGTTTGGTGATGTAATCGTCGGCCCCGACGCTGAACCCTTTAAGTTTGCTGCGCTGGTCTTCGAGGGCGGTGATCATAATAATCGGCACGTTCTCGTCGGATTCACGAATTTTTTTGCAGATCTCAAAGCCGTCCATGCCGGGCAGCAGCAGGTCGAGCAGGACGAGGTCGGGCGTATGCTCGCTCATCTCTTCAAGGCCCTGGACCCCGTTTTCAGCGGTCGCCACAGTGAAGCCGGCGCCTTTCAGGCTGTACTCCACGGTTTCTCTGATTAACAAATCGTCCTCGATAACGAGAATCTGGGCCATAAATTAATTCACATCCCCCTCTTGATACTAAAGTAAGGCACTTCGCGCTGTTCTGCAACATTTACCAAATACTTAACAGCGTTGTTACAAAACTTTCACCACTTTTGCGTTAGGACTATAATTAAATATAGTTGATAAAGAGTGTTCGCAGTTAGTAACTCTTAAGGCCCAAGCAATAGCAATATGCGGGATAGTTGCTTACAATGTTGAAATCAATGTAGAAATAACTGATAATGAGTCATAATTTAGGCGCGCAGATGTCGGAGTAGTAGAGCATGCGCGAGGGTGACCAAGAATATGCAAGAAAAAACCAAAGTCGAGTTTAAAAACGTTTCGTTTTTCTATGGCTCGTTTAAAGCAATTGATAACGTGTCGTTTAAACTGCCGAAAAATCGGGTGACGGCGTTCATCGGCCCGTCCGGTTGCGGTAAATCGACGGTTCTTCGTATCATAAACAGGACGAACGAGATAACGATGAGCACCCGCGTAGAGGGCGAAGTGCTCATCGACGGCATCGATATTTACAAAAACGGCACCGACCCGGTGCAGCTTCGCAAGCGCGTCGGCATGGTGTTCCAGAAGCCGAACCCGTTTCCGAAAAGCATTTATGAAAACCTGGCGCTCGGCCCGAAAATACACGGCACGAAGAGAAAAAACCAGCTTGATGATATCGTTGAGGAAAGCCTCAAGAAAGCGGCGCTTTGGGACGAGGTAAAAACAACGCTGCATAAATCGGCGTTTCAGCTCTCGGGCGGGCAGCAGCAGCGCCTCTGCATCGCAAGGGCGCTCACAATTAAGCCCGAGCTTCTTCTTATGGACGAGCCATGCTCGGCCCTCGACCCAATATCAACGCAAAAGATTGAAGATCTTATCGATACCCTGAAATTAGATTACACAATTGTGATGGTAACCCATAACATGCAACAGGCTGCGCGCGTTTCCGATTATACGGCCTTTTTCCTGGTTGAAGAGACCGGCGCACCGGGCAAGCTTGTTGAATTCGGCGACACGTCCACCATATTCACCCGTCCTACAAATAAAAAAACGGAGGACTATATTACGGGACGCTTTGGCTAAAAGGGAGTACTTGGGCAGTGAGAAGAACCTTTCACGAGGAGCTAGAAGTCTTACATAAATCAGTGTTACAGATGGGATGTCTCGTCGAGGACGCGGTCAAGGGCGCTATCGTGACGATTACCGATACCGACCCGTCCCTCGTAACTAAGGTAATTGTCGGTGATGATAAAGTCGATCAGATATTCAATGAAATCGAGACCAATTGCTTTATGATGCTCGCCACCCAGCAGCCCGTAGCACGTGATCTACGGCTTATAGCCTGCAGTATCAGGATCATCAGTGACCTCGAGCGAATGGGAGATTTGGCACTAAACATCGCTAAAGCCTCTCCGGCGGTAAACGAAGGCAAGCCCTTGGTGGCCTCGGATGTCCTAACCAGGATGGGTAATGCCGTCTCACTCATGATCGATGACGCCCTGCAAGCGTTTACGAAATACGACGTAAGTCTCGCCGAGAGCGTGGAAGATCAGGACGACAAGATAGACGACATGTATATAGAGCTTTTCGGGAAGCTTTTTGATTACGGCGGCGACCACGAAATCAGTTGCGCCATAAAATCGGCCTTTGTCGGCCGCTACCTTGAGCGGATTGCAGACCACTGCGTTACCATCGCCGAGCGCGTAAACTTCCTCGTTAAAGGTATGGGATAAAGTATCCTAATCTTAAGTTTATCCTAATTCAATTACGCGGTGCAGAATTACGCCGTTTGTCTATGAAACATCGGGTTTAATGCCCTCTGGCAGCTGCAACACAATGAATCTTCAGGTTCTCTATAGAGGGACAACCTGCATCCACAGCGCTGACAAAACGCCAACTCCGTGACGCGTTTTGGTCCAGCGAGGACTTCTTCTAAAGTTTTTCCGTTGTTGCCGCTGAATGATATGCCGCGAACGATAGAACCTTTCATCTCTGGATCAATCCTTTCTATGTCTGGTTGGGTATTGCCAATAGTTAATTTAGTTTTATGGTTCCGCCGTATTTTTTCCCGAAAATAATCCTTCTAAACCTAGTAACGAAGAGATTTTTAAATAATTCTTCAATCAGTTGTTACTTAGGGGTGGGGTAGCTCGGCCGGCAAGCAGGCATCGAGAGGATGTATGTGCTATTCGTCCTGCATAAAGAGCTTATCAAGCCCGGTAATTTCGAAGATTCTTCGTATGTTGGGATGTGCGTTTTCAACTTTAACCGACGACACCCCGCCCAGGCGTTTTCTCAGCACGATGAGAAGCCTCAGAAAGTAGCTATCGGCAAACTCGAGTTCGCTTAAATCGAAGACCACTTTGTCGACCCCATTGAGCCTCCGCGATAACGCGCGCCTGAGTTTTGAGCTTCCCGACAGGTCGGCTTCACCGGCCAGGCGCACGGTGAGCGTGGTGTCGTCTCGCTCAAACTCGTACGCGACGGTGAGATCCGTCGGGCTCGGTCTCTTATGTGATTGTTGTCTTGAGTTTTTCTTTTCCATAGTAGAAGCTAATCCTTAATTCCTGATGCTTAACCACGTGTCGTGAACGTTCGCGAAGATCGCCGTTTATTGCAGATAACCCGCCCTATTATTGTTATGCGACTAAATACGCTCCGGCAAACTTAAGCTTAGAGATATTTTTTCATAAAAATAGCTGATACGGGCCCATATGGCCTGCCTGCCGGGCGACCCATTGCATCTTGTCGGTGTCCGGATATGCAGCTATACTTGAGAACAGCGTGTTTTTTTTAAACGATAGGTGAGATTATTGAGTAATATAAGGGTCGGCGGCCAGGCGTTTGGCGATGGCGTTTTAATGAGGACAAAAAAATACTGGGCACTTGTAAGAGAGGACGGCTCATCAGAGTTTGGCTCGGTTACCTCGTGGCTCGGCCACCATCCGCGCTGGAACGTGTTCTTTATCCGATCGGTGGTTTCGTTCATCGAGATGGTAAAGTTCGGCTTCCAGACCTACCGGAAAAACCCGGCGGCCGCAAACCGCCGTCTGCTTCTCTGGGTAGGAATCTACATCGCCATTACACTACCCCTTTCGATGGTGGTCAGGGCATATGTCGGGTCGAGCTTACTGGTGAACGCTCTGTCTCAGTTTTTCTACCTGACGATAGCACTCTGGACGATCAGTAAGGGGATGACGGGCAGGATTTGGACATATCACGGCGCTGAGCACAAGGCTGTTAACGCATTCGAGCAGGATAAAGACCTGAACGATGCGGCACAGATCCAGAGCTGTTCCAGGATACATCCGAGGTGCGGCACGAACCTCGTGTTCATCATCATGGTCCTGACATCGCTCTACTTTCCATCGCCGGAAAGCAACGTCAATCTGGTGTTCTCCGGGGTGTACTCGATATTTGCGCTGACGATGTCGCTCGAGCTGTTCCGCCAGTTGATGAGATGGCCCAAGTTCATCTTGACCAAGATCATGCTTTTCGGCGGCCAGACGTTGCAGAAATTCGTCACCACAAAAGAGCCGGACGACGGCCAGGTCATGGTCGCAGCCAAAGCCCTGCAGCTGGTCTTGGCCCTCGAGTCCATGGACAGCAACCGCGAGGCACAAGTAACAACTGGTGCGGCTAATTAAAGATTGAGACTGGGACGTTAAAGGATTAAAACCGACGGAGGCCGAGCCAATCGGCCTCCTTAATTTTGTCGGCCACCGCCCGCCCTTAGGTGGACATTTCCCGCCCATTATGATATATTTTTCATCGCGCGAAGCACCAAGCGAAGTCGACTTGGCCTGCAAATCGCGAGAACCATCCATAAAAGCGATAGCTACCGGCGTAGCTATTATTTTTATGATGCAGAACTCAGACTTAACGACCGACGATAATAAAAATAGTGGGGCGTAGCCAAGCGGTAAGGCACGGGTCTTTGGCACCCGCATTCGAAGGTTCGAATCCTTCCGCCCCAGCCAAACGTCTTATTCGAACTCGAAGATAAAACAACACGACCTGGTCAAAAAAACTTTCTCGGCTCTAGAATCCTTTGCGTCAAGGTTTGCTAGCTTGTCTTCAGCGTCAGCTATCTCTTTGGCAATTCGTTCTTGCTCTTTTTTGTAAAGCGTAAAAGGCGTTCATATCTTTAGTCCTTTTGCTCCATAAGATATGTTAGATATTTTGGCTTTTGAATAGGGATATTTTCATATGCTTTAAGCCTTAAAAGGTGATTATCACCGGATATAATTATGTGCGCGTTCCCGGCAACAGCACATTCAAGCAATCGGTTATCAGGTTCGTCCTTCACAACTGAAAGCTTTACCTTTGGGTTATAGAGCTCGGCTAATCTGCTTGTTTGCCGCACGAATTGCTGAATTTTATGTTCAGGCCAGGAAAACTTCTCTCGAAGCTTGCTAGCCGTTTCATTGATGATGTCATTGGATGTAATCAAAATGACCTTATGCTTCTCAGCCAGCGCTAAAATCTGCCTGGGAGGGCCATCAAAAAGAAGCGCCGATATGTAGACGTTGGAATCAAAGACTACTCTTAGCATTATGCGGTCCCGTTAAGAATCTTGAACAGCTCATCCTCGTTTTTGATGCCAAAGCGTTTTGCTGTCTTTTCTCCAAACGCAAATAAATCCTGCCATTCCTCTTCGGCCTGGCGCTCTTTATAGACATGAACCATTTCACGCAAAAGTTCGCTCTTTGAGCGGCGCTCTTTTTTTGCTAAAACTTCAATTTCTTCCGCCATCTCGGGAGAGAGGGAAAAGGATAAAACTTTTGTTGTTCTACCCACCATAATCACCTCCATGTGTTAATACTTAGTAATACTGATATTATTTTACCTCATAATCGACTTTAATCAACAGGATTCTTACAAAAATGAACAATCTTGCTGTTCTTCGTTTCTCTCTATTGTTTAAACGCTTCCAAAAGCTTTAAGCGAAAGTTCGCGAACTTTTCCGTTACCGAGAATCTATTTACAATCTCCTGAACACTAGAATTATTCATCCTTGGCATCAAAAGGTAAGCCGCAAAAACATCGGCCTGGCGTTCTTGAAACTTATCCCAAGGGTAGCTGCCGGATAAACTTGTTGTTTTCAACCGGACAAATACCGTCCACTTAGGACAGCCAAGATTCTTTAGCCGAAATTTTGAACCCTCCCAGGATTCTAACTTCTTAATCTGCTTGGTGTTGTTTTGCAACTCAGAGTAATTTCATAAATAAATCTACTTGATGTATGCATCTATAAGATGCATAATGATGCATATTATTATGAATACTAGGAGCAGGGTTATGAGAACTACACTAAACATTGATGATGAACTACTGGCAAAAGCAGAAGAAATAACCGGCATTAAGGAAAAAACGTCCTTAGTCAAACTGGGACTAGAAGCATTAATTGCGAGGGAAAGCAGCAAAAGGCTCGCAAAGTTAGGTGGGACTGAAAAAAACTTAAATATGGTACCGCGCAGACGATTAGCGAGCAAATAAAATGGTTTTAGTTGACACTTCAGTTTGGGTAGCGCATTTGCGCCAGGGAAATTCTGACCTTGAGATATTGCTGAACAACAGTGAGGTCATTTGTCATAAGTTTATTATTGGTGAACTTGCTTGCGGAAATATTAAGAATAGAGCAGAAATTCTGTCGCTTCTCAATGCACTTCCTAAGGCAACGCAAGCAAAACATGATGAAGTAATGCGTTTTATCGAAAATTATCGTCTTATGGGCGTAGGTTTAGGGTATATAGACGTGCATTTGCTTGCATCGACGCTCTTAACAAAAACTCCCATCTGGACATTTGACAAGAAATTGAATTCAATCGCAACAAAACTTAAGCTTGCGTTTTGATTATAGAATTACAGATGATTAGGAACACGAAATCTATGAAGAACACGGTCAACTTCCACCGAAAATTTGCCTCGCTATGTGATAAAATGCTTAAAGCCTTGGAAGGGGGATTTATGAAAAAGAGCGATATCTACACGATGATCGAGCAATGGGTTGATGTATGGAATGCCAGAGATATAGACCGCTTGAAATCCATGTATGCTCAAGATGCCATCCTATATCAGGGGCCGGTCAAAAAAGCTCTTAAAGGATGGGAATACATCCAGGCCAGGTTAGAAGACCTTACCGATGGATTTCCCGACGCTCAGATGAAGATTAATAATCTTCATGTTGATGGCAATATCGCTATCCTTGAATTTAATGAAACCGGAACGCATGAGGGGCGTTTTCTGGATTATGAGCCTACCGGCAACAAAATTGATTTTGATTCCTGCCTTGTTTTTAGAGTCAGCAATGGAAAGATCGTCAATCATACGACGTATGTTGATACGGCAACGATACTGCGATCCCTGGGGTTAATTAAGGTTGCCGGTGCTCGTCCCGAGGCAGCTTAGCGGTTTAGTTGAAAGACGAGGGACGAAGACGAGGGGACGATTGTAGAGAATACGCCGTGTTCATTGGTTGTCCCTGAATCATGCCAGGCAGTAAAACGCCTCGTATTAAAGCTAATATTTGTGCTGATAGCAACCGGGCTATTAGGCTTAGCTTTAACAACTACGCGGGCGCCTTTAACTATTTCATATAGCAGGAGCGGAGGTTTTTCTGAATCATAGTAGCTTATATAAAGCAGCCTAAAATGGTGCAAGGGGGATGTTACCCCAGACGATGCCAGGCGCGCGCTACTCCATACCATCCTGGCCGCCATGAGTTGTCCCACTTTGTTGGCGGGCAATTCGTCGCCTTTTAGTACCCTCACCGTTTTATCCGGGTTT
The DNA here is from genome assembly GCA_002783345.1 of Candidatus Aquicultor secundus. GTDB lineage: Bacteria > Actinomycetota > Aquicultoria > Aquicultorales > Aquicultoraceae > Aquicultor_A > Aquicultor_A secundus. The sequence continues at coordinate 9,907 of PFFU01000087.1, read as the reverse complement.
GCCCCCGATATGCCTATCTTAGAAATATCGCCATGCCATACCGTAAGCCGACCACCCGCCACCACATATTTAACGTCGAGGCTTCTTAGCATGGCAAGCGCTTCATCCTCGCTTGTCGCCTGATAAAACCGTTCAGAGGCGATGATGCCCTTGATGCCGATCTCCTGGTTCGCCGAAGAGACCATAGCCCTCTGGCTCAAGTACTGAAGCTTACAGGCATCGGCCCAACTACACATAACGCTATAGCTTGGTTTCTTGGCGTAATCGTAAAAATCCCCCGGCACATCCGTGGAAGTTCTCATATATTGGGCCAGACCTGCCAGGTTGGCGTTAGATGCTGTGGGCGGCGTGTCTTTAATCGTAAACACCATAACAACAATCGCTGCAACTGCGCCGATCGCTGTTAGGAGGTTCCTGCCCATGAACGATGCGCGTGTGCTTTTTAGCCTCTCGCACACGAAATCTGCGCTTACCGAGATACCGAGCCCATATGCAATAACTGCGAAAATCGAGAAGTACGGGCTGTAATAATGAAGCGCTTGCAAGGTATAAAACCCTAATGCGAAGAGCATCGTGTAAAAGAAAATATGTTCAAAACTTGTCTTACGGTTTCTTCGCTCTCTTCGCTCTTTTATATCTTTAACAGCCAGGTAAACGATGGTTATTGGAATGACGACCACAAAATAGGAATAGTAAAAGAAAAGCCAATCTATACCTCTGTCAAAGACGGAGGCCAACTCAATGGTATTTTTGCCGAGAGGGTAGCTGCCGATGCTTCTGTAGTACCCGCTGACAACAATCTCGCGGAAATTAGGAACGCCAACGACGAGAGCTAGTACTGCAATGATGGCACACCCCATAACCGACCGGTAAGTAATCTGCTTGGCGTTTGTTCTTAGCGCAAGGTAGCTGATTCCGCCAAACATCGCGATAGCGGCAAACACGGCTATATGCAGATAAGAGAGCGCTTCAAATGTGAACGAGCTTGAAAACCATGGCGTTATCACGGCAAGCAAACCGAGAACCAGGGTGGCGGTTGCAAACTGCACTCCTATTGCGGCAAGTACGGGTTTAATCTTTTCTTTTGAGAGCAGAAAAAGCGCGGGCACTACAGGGAGCAGCGTCATCGAAAGAACAAGGATGAGCGTAAGCGACATCATGATCGAGAGAGCTACGCACGCGCCTCCAAGGACGGCCAGGATCGCAAATTTCCAATTACGGCCCTCAGAATAATATCTTTTGGAGACGAGAAATAAGGCGAGAGCCGATGGTACAAGGAAGATATCTGCGGTGATATGGTCGATTGCCGCACTGCTTAAGAGTATGAAGAACGGATGAACCAGCGCAACAGCAGCCGTTGTTAACCCGACCTTTTTCCCGAACAGTTCTTTGGCGAGAAAATAGATGGGGATCGCCGCAGCCGTACCGAGGAGCACCACCAGCAACCCGGCCACTTCCTGGGGATTCAGGCTCAGGATTTTAGATACCGGCAGCGAGATAACCGCAAGTAAATAGGGCCAGATAGGTGGAATGTCGGGCTTAAAACCCCAGGGATAGTTAGAATAGAAATCCATGCCGGTCGGCATCTTCGGAAAGTTATGGATAATCAGATCGAACAACCTGAGGTAGCTCGATGAGTCGGAATCTGCAGTCAACGTGAGGGTGGGATCGCCCGTCAAAATGGGCAAAATCTTGAATCGTAAAAACAGTGAAATAAGCGTCAAAGCTACAAAAGCTAAGATCAGATAGACGTTGTTTCGCGGACAGGCGGTACCACTCCGTTTTGAAGAATTCTTATTAACTTTGTCTTGAGTTGAATCCTCGAACTCCAAGGCCAGTCCCCGCATCTTAAGTGGCCAAAAATCTCTCTCTACAATACCATTGCGTCTAGACAATAGAAAGGCTTAGTAACTTCAAAGCCACGGATAGTGAATGTATTCAAAAAAACCTTCGTCAATAGTGGCGGGGATTCGTTTTTTTATCTAGAGTAGAGAAATAGATATGTTGCTAAGGGTTTTGGCTTATGTTAACCGGTATGTTTCGCGGGCGTTAGACATGATTCAGGAGGTTCAAGAATTGAAAGGTATTAAAAGAGGGCTGCCCGTCGAGTCCGCCGCGCCAAACAACTTCTTGATAACGAAAAAACAATGCAGATTATCGATGTGAGGGAGCCGGATGAGTTTGCGGCCGGTCATATCGAAGGGGCCCGGACAAGTGGCCGTATCCGCTGGTCAAGTAACCCTCAAAAGTTGATTCGGTTTTATTATTACGGAGGTTTTTATGGGTAAGATTTTTAAACAAGCCGTTATCTTTTTTGCCATTTTTGCAGTCATTGTCGTTGCGCTTATCTACTTCAACAAGGCAAGGGATACATCCACGCAAGATTATGGGGTTAGTGAGACCACTACATCCGAGGCGGCTCAGCAAAAAGATGCGTCTTCAGCAAACGCGCCTTCGACCGGCATAACCGTTGCCGGCACGGTTCCGGTAACCGCTAAGGCACAAGCGGTTATCGAAACAAATAAGGGAAGAATCGTTTTTAGCTTCTACACAGATAAAGCACCGAACACAGTGCAGAACTTCATAAAGCTCGCAAATTCCGGTTTCTACAACGGAATTAAATGGCACAGGGTCGAGCCGGGCTTTGTTATCCAGGGCGGAGACCCCTTAAGCAAAGACGGTGATCCGAATAACGATGGGCAAGGTGGGCCGGGCTACACGATTAAAGCGGAGTTTAATGACTTACACCACGCGGAGGGCACCGTGGCCATGGCCCGCTCCGACGACCCCGATAGCGCCGGCAGCCAGTTCTACATTTGCCTGGGCACCCTGCCCGATCTTGACGGCAAATACACTATATTCGGCCGGGTAACAGAGGGTATGGACGTCGTGAAAAGCATCCAGGTGGGCGATATCATGAAGCGGGTTTATATCGAGGACAAGAAATAAAGGGCCGCCGGAGCCATAAGCGACAGTCCTAGTAAAGCAGCCATTAAAACTCTAACCAATATAAGGGCACTAAATGGTTAAACCTGGTAAAACCTGGGTAGATATATAATGTAGGAGGTGAAGATAATGGCAATGAAGAAGATCGCTCCGCTGTGGACCATCATCTATGCTGTGCTTGTTGTAGCAATTATCTTGGCCTTGTTTCAAATTGTAGGAGTATTCGCACTTACTCCTGTTCTTGCAAATATCATTTACCTGTTAGCGATTTTTGCTGCTATCGTAACCGTTATTCACTTGGCCAGGCT
>PFFU01000087.1:1859-6615 GCA_002783345.1 Candidatus Aquicultor secundus | reverse complement strand
AACCCTGTTTATGACCCTGGCTGTCCTAAGAAAAGGCTCGACGCCTAAAATCTGCGTGGTTTGGAATAAATATAAAAGAGGATATCAAGGAGGATTATGATTAAGGTTGTCATTTTTGACGTTGACGGTACGCTTAGAGCCCCGGATCAACCGGTTGAGCTGGGTGTAGTCGCGAGGATGCACGGGCTTGTCGAATACGACGTGCAGGTTTCGCTCGTATCCGGCAAGGGCGCTGTATACCTTTTTGGCCTCGCCGAGGGCTTAGGCATCCCAAATCCGCTGGTCGGAGGCGAAAACGGTGCGGTTATATTTCGTCCCCAGGAAAAGATCGAAATCGTTTATCCCGTCTCCGAGGAGGCCCGCAAAAGCCTTGATTATATTAAAAGCGGCCTCTGGCATATGTTCAGGGACAATGTCTGGTTTCCACCGAATCAAACCGGTGTTACCGCGTTTGTAAAACCGGGCTTATCGGTTGAAGATGTGTACCGGCAGGCGGTCCGGTTTGTCGAAGACCACAGGCTTTTTGACCTCTATGTGCTCCCGCACTGGGACGCGGTCGATGTTATGCCGAGAGGCCTGGATAAAGCGGTGTTCGTAAGGTACCTAAACAGCATCGGCTACACAAGCGAGGAAATCGTGGCGGTAGGGGATGCGCTTAACGATATCCCGATGTTGCAAATCGCCGGCTCCTCAATCACGTTTGAAAGCTCCCTTCAACAGGTAAAAGACTCGGCGGATATCGCCGTTAAGGACATCTACGATGCGTTTGACCTGATAGAGGGCCTTATTGGTACGAAGCGCCGGAAAGCTGCATTGTAAACCGGATGTGTCCTACGCACTCTCATTTTCTCTGGGAGAGCGGAGGGGCGCACTACGCATTATTCCTGGCTTTCTTGCGTGAGTTCTCGTCCAGTAGTTTCTTGCGAATGCGAATCGCTTTGGGAGTAATCTCGACGAGTTCGTCGTCCTCGATAAATTCCAGCGCCTGCTCAAGGGTTAGCTCCTTATGAGGCGTAAGTCTCAGCGCGTCATCGGCTCCCGATGAACGCATGTTGGTAAGCTTCTTTTCTTTGATGGCATTAACCGTCAGATCGACGCCCTTGTTATTCTCACCGATAATCATGCCCTCGTAGACATCGATGTTTGGCGGGATAAAGATTTGACCGCGGTCCTGGAGGCCGTTGAGCGCATACTTTACCGCTTTACCGCCTTCATGGCAAATCAGCACGCCCTTATCGCGCGTCGGTATTTCGCCCTTGAAGTACTCATACTCGTAGAAGTTGCTATAAAGGGTGCCGGTGCCGCGCGTCATGGTCAGAAACTCGCTTCTAAACCCAATGAGCGAGCGGGAGGGGATAACGAACTCCATCCGCACGCTGCCCGAATCGGTCTCCTCAAAGTTTTTCATCTCGGCCTTGCGTTTGCCCATCTCCTCGATGACGTACCCATGGAAGTCCTTATCGACATCGATAACCAGATATTCTATCGGCTCGAGAAGCTTGCCGTCTACTTCTTTAAAGATAACCTTAGGTTTCGATACCTCGAGTTCATGACCCTCACGGCGCATGGTCTCGACCAGGATGGAGAGGTGCAGCTCGCCGCGACCTGAGACTTTCAGCATATCCTCGTTATCGATTTCCTCAACGCGAAGCCCGACGTTTACCTTGGCTTCCCGTAAAAGACGCTCGCGTATATGGCGGCTCGTTAAGAACTTACCGCCGTCTTTTCCGATGAATGGGCTGGTATTTGGGCCGATCATAACAGATATGGTCGGTTCGTCGATATTTACAAAAGGCAACGCCTCGGGTGATTCGAACGAGGCGATGGTCTCGCCGACATTTATCTCGTCGATCCCGGCGACACAGACGATGTCGCCCGCCTTAGCCGTATCTGTGGGGGTGCGCTTCATGCCGCGATAGGTAAACAACCCGGATATTTTTTCGGCATGCTTCGTTCCGTCACGCCGCATCATGTATATCTGGTCGCCGACGCTCATCTCACCGTGAACGATACGCCCAAGCCCTAAGCTGCCGATGTAATTGTCATAATCAAGCATAGTGATAAGCATCTGCAGCGGTTTGTCCGGGTTGGCTATCGGGGGCAGAACCCGGCGGATGATCGTCTCAAACAGCGGTTTTAGACTGTCGCTCTCTTCATCGATCTCATACCAGGCCACACCATCCTTGGCCGAGCAATAAACAACGGCAAAATCAAGCTGCTCATCGGTTGCGTTCAGCTCGCAGAAGAGGTCAAATGTCTCGTCTACAACCTCATGCGACCTGGCATCGGGCCTGTCGACCTTGTTGATTACCAGGATGGGTTTAAGGTGCAGGTCAAGCGCTTTTCTCAGGACGAACTTGGTCTGCGGCATCGGGCCTTCAAAGGCATCTACCAGCAGTAATACCCCATCGACCGTTTGCAGGATGCGCTCGACTTCCGACCCAAAATCGCTATGTCCGGGCGTATCGACGATGTTGATCTTGGTGTTCTTATAGGTGACGGAGGCATTTTTTGAGAAGATGGTAATGCCGCGCTCGCGCTCGAGATCGTTCGAATCCATAACGCGATCGGCAACCTCCTCGTTTTGCCTGAAAACGCCCGTCTGCTTCAGCATTGCATCGACAAGCGTCGTCTTGCCATGGTCGACATGCGCGATGATTGCGATGTTTCTTATATCTTTTCTCCTCAACTGGTTAGGCATACGTTCAAAAACCTCTTTTTCCTGGTAACAACCGATATTTTGCAAATAATTTACAACCTTGTAACTATAACATATTTTTAGCTGCAAGATAATGGAAACCCAGGAAGACTAATTCTCTATCCGGTTATTAGTTCTTGTTATTAAGTATTCCGACCATCATCTTGGCCGCTTCCGCTCTGGTCGCGCTGTTGTTGGGCTTGAAGGTGTTATCGGCGTAGCCCGAGATGATACCCGTTTTTGCACAGGCGCCGATATAATCCTTTGCCCAGGATGATTTAATATCCTTGAGCGTACTGCTCCCGGAAGAAAGGTTGAGCGTGCGTGCTACGATTTTTGCAATCTCCGCACGGGTGATGTTTTTGCCGGGCTTGAACCCACCGTCCTCGTACCCTGCAATTACCCCATAGGTTTTTGCGGTCTCGATGTATGCGTGGGCCCAATCATCGGTGGGCACGTCCTTAAAGGATGACGCGCTCGCCGTCTCAAGCTTCCAACCCATAGCAAGGCAGATCATTTTTGAAAACTCCGCCCTTGATACGGCCTTGTTTGGTTTAAACAAGCCGCCCGGATATCCGCCGGCGATCCCCGCGCCCGCGAGCTTCGAGACAGATTCCTTGTACCAAGCGTCGGCCGGCACATCCGAGAACCCCGAGGTTCCCGGGGCTTTACTTCCTGTCAGCGTGACCTCTACTTCTGTTGAGCCCTTGCTCTCATTGCCGAGCTTATCTGCTGCGGTTACGTAATAGACGTAGGTTTTGGCGGCTTCGGCTGTTTTGTCCTGGTATTGGGTTGCGGTTAACGTAGTAGAGTTAAGCTTGGTTGGCGTAAGGCCGCCCTTTATCTTTCTGTAAACGTTATAGCCCGCGAGGTTTGTTTCTTTATTCGCGCTCCACGACAACTGGGCCGTATCCGTGGTCGACGTTGATTTTAGACCCTGCGGCACAGCCGGAGGCACGGTATCATCCTGCGTGGAGAAGCTAAACGTGTATTGCGCGACAAGGTTGTTGTTTGCCATATCCTTAACAGCTGCAGTCGGCATCGTTACTGTATAGACGCTTGAGTAGGCCAAGTCCGCCGTTGGATCAAGTGTTAGCACTTTGTCGCTTATGCTTTTGGTCAAACCGACTACCGCATTTTTAGCGTCCTTTACCGTAATGCTATTATATGCCGTGCCGGCCTGAATGGTTTCGCTGAATGTGATCGTCATGGATGCTTCCTTGGCGATACCGGTTGCGTTATTTATAGGGCCGGTGCTTGAAACCGTGGGGGGCACCAGATCCGCCAGCGAAGTAAAGCTAAAGGTATATTGGGCGGCAAGCGGGTTATTTGAAAAATCCTTCACCGCGCCCGCCGGGATAGTTACCGTGTACATGGTTCCCGAGGCGGTATCGGTCGTCGGGTCAAGCGTGAGTACGTTGCCGTTAATGCTTTTAGTAAAAGGCAGCGCGGTATTCTTGGAATCTTTTACGGTAATACTTTCATAGGCCGTGCCGCCCTGAATGTTTTTACTAAACGTAACGGTAATCATGGAATCCCGTGCCACGCCGGTTGCGCTGTTTAACGGATCGGTGGCGGTTACCGCCGGCACGGTATTATCCAATACGGTAAAGCCGAAGGTATATTGGGCTGCGAACGAGTTATTTGCGGTATCCTTCACCGCGCCCGCCGGGATAATCACCGTGTAAGAGCCCCCGTACGCAAAGTCGCTCACAGGATCGAGCGTAAGGACCCTGCCGCTGATGCTTTTGTTTAACGATATCGAGGCGTTGTTTGCATCCCTAACCGTGATAATGTTATAAGCAATACCGGCCTGTACGTTTTCGCTAAATGTAACCGAGATGGTTTTTTCCTTGGGTACCGCAGCCGCACTGTTTACCGGATCGGTAATGGTTACGATCGGTGCGACGGCATCGACCAGCGTGGGACAGCCGTATACGCCGCTTCCCCACGTCCCGGCGAACACGATGCTATCCTGTGCGAAGTTGGATGAGACCGCGAGAGATGGGATATCCGCGCTTGCGAGGTCGCTGCCGACCTGCGCCCAGTTCTGCCCGG
>PFFU01000087.1:419-1789 GCA_002783345.1 Candidatus Aquicultor secundus | reverse complement strand
GGAATCCGTTGACTTAAAGCCATCGGTAAAAACGGTGTGGTCTGTAGTATAAGCGGGTGAGACCGCTACTGATTTTATATAAGGGTTCGAAAGCCCGCTATTTATCTGGGTCCAGTTCGACCCGCCGTTGGTTGACTTATAGACGCCGGTACCATCGCTTGTCCCGGCGAACACGACGGCATCCGAGCCAAAGTCGGGCGAAAGCGCGATCACGCTCACATAAGCGCTGGAAAGCCCGCTTGCATTCCAGCTTTGGCCCTCGTCAGTCGACTTATAGACACCATGACCGTAGGTGCCTGCAAAAAGCGTATGGTCTGCAGTATAACCGGGCGAGACCGCGATAGAACTTACATCGTTGCCCGTAAGCCCACTTACCGACCAGCTTTGCCCTCCGTCGGTGGACTTATAGATGCCGCCGTATGTTCCGGCATACACGATATGGTCGGTCGCATAATTAGGGGATATGGCCAGTGAGAGGATATAGGACCCGGAAAGCCCGCTCGACGACCAGCTTTGCCCTCCGTCTGTCGATTTATAGACTCCCGAGCCGTTTGTGCCCGCGAACAGGGTTTTATCTGTTGTATATCCGGGGGAAACTACGAGCGCGTTAACTATCGCGCCACTGGGGCCATTGCCGACCCACTCGTTGACCCCGGCGTTTGCAACCGGTAAGGAGGCTAAAAGGAGCCACAACAGCGCGGCAAGCACTATGGCCGTCTTAATAATACAATGTATAGCTGGTTTTCTTGTTATTGGTTCTGCTTCCACAATTGACATCTAGTTACCTCGAGCACGCATGGTTTTCTGCCTTAATAAGGCTTTTAGATGCAAAAACTGTATATAAGAGGTTATCGGACTGGAAGCAGATTCTTTAAGCCCCGGTTTTAAATGAAACTACCTTTTACAAACTACCTTTTATGTCTTGGGCGGCTATTGAGGTTATGGTAATATATTGGGTAGTCACGCCCAAAGAAGTTGCAGAAAGTTGTAGCACGTCTAATCCTAATTGTCGCAGAAAGAAAGGAAGTTCAGATGGAGCCTTACAAAAAAGCACGTCTCGTTTATTGCCTCTCCATGGGTATGGTCGAATCAAACAGCACCGACCAAGAAGCATCAAGATCCCGGCACGACCGCTTTAACGTACTGCTTGCAGAGCAAATCAAAACCCACTCCGAAGGACTTGGGCTCACCGATGTCTTGTTGAAATTCAATGGCGACGCTTGGCTGTTTATGACGGATAAGGCGGAGAAGGTACCGGCTTTTAGTTGTCTCGCGACGATTATGGCGGAGAGTTTCCAAGCTCAGACGGCGCGGGCCACCGGTATCGCTGTTGAAAATGTACCGTCGCTTCGCCTCTCGATCTGCTCGGG
>PFFU01000087.1:0-370 GCA_002783345.1 Candidatus Aquicultor secundus | reverse complement strand
TAGCGCGCGAAGGGCGCTTAACGCATCCGCATACTGCCATCCCAATGAGGTTCTCTTGGACGATCCGGCCCGCTATCAGGTGCTAAACGTTTTTGAGAGTACGCCGGTCGATATCCAGAGCCGTATCCTTGAGGAAAGGATAGGCCGACTAGAAGAAGGGTTCGCCGCTTATACGCTTGGTGCAATCAGGGCCGAACGGGCCGCCGAATCGGATGCACCGGAGAATTTCGTCTACACGTTTGGCGCCGTCGGCAAGACGGATGAGGCTACAAGAGTGGCCCAGCGTGTTGCAGAGCGCCTGGTCGATGAGGCTAGGGGTGCAAGTACGGCGGCGGATATGCCGGGCTGGAATCGCCTTATCGCAAGCCTT
>PFFU01000138.1:13751-26971 GCA_002783345.1 Candidatus Aquicultor secundus | reverse complement strand
TAAACTCTTTCGGGTATTTGTTTGGCGTTGGCATAACTCTCCTTTGGTAGCTTAGTTGCCTCCATTATACCCGGGGCGCTTCAAAAATCGTTGTTGCCTCGATTGTCGCAAGCCTTAACAACTTGCAGGGCCTAACAGAAAAGGTCTATTTAGCGATAGGAGAAAAGCTGCCCGACATCAACCAGAGCTTTCACAGTGTGGAAGGCGAGGCGGTCTACTTACTTGACTATTTCGGCAAAGAAAGCGGACTGCTTGCTTCTGACGCGGACGAAGCTCAGAGCGACCTGGGTAAACTAAGTTGGGCGGCAAACTTCCTCGTCAAGGTAGCCGACGAACAGGGCGACGCGTTTTTGCAGATGAGCGAGATGATGAAGCGCATTGATGATATCAAGGCTTCTATCGAAAGCATCAGGGATTTCTCTGCAGAGATGGAAATGCTTTCACTCAACGCGGCTATCGTGGCTATTAAAGCAGGAGATGCGGGCCGGGCTCTCAATCCGATAACAGCCGAGCTAAAAAAGATGGCGAACTCCGCTATCTCACTAATAGATGAGATTGTTAAGAACTCTGACAGCCTGGCTCAAACATATAGCCTTTTCCAGGAGATAAGTGAAAGCCAGGCTAAATCTTGCAAAGCAGATGCTGAAGAAACCAGCGTGAACCTCTCGTGGAAATACAAAAATCTAAAGGATAGTATCCGGGGGCTTGTGGAACAGCTCAGCCGGGTTACAAACGCAGTCAAAGATTCCGGGCAACCCATCTCAGAAATCATGAATAACTTGCAAATCCAGGATATTTTGCGGCAGTGCACGGACCACGTGCGCCTCTCGCTGGAAGAAGCCTCTGCGGAAGTGGGCGCGGTATTAAATGAAGCATCCCTTGCAGGCGTCACGGCAGAGCAGGTGCTTGATGCAATCGAGTTCCAGGAAAACGTTCCGCTGCTGTGTATCCAGTTAGTAGATGACATCGACACGCGGCTCGAAGAGTCGGTACAAGAATTAAAAGAAGGGTTTGCTGCGGTAAACTCCCTGATTCAGGGCGTCACGACATGTGAAAGCGACGCAGAAGTCGCGGCTTCCCCGGATGAAGCTTCCATGCATGGAATAGATGAGGCCTTTAAGGGGGTCGAGGATGTCATCATGCAGACTGCCGTCATGATGCAAAACACCGCAAACAGTTGGGAAGAGCTATGGTCGACCGCAGTCAGCCTCGAGCAGATGCTTGGAGTACTCGAACAGCAGTTCAAACAGTTAAAGAAGTTTACAAACTTCCACCAAATCAACATCCCGATCAAGATTGAGGTTGCGCGAAGCGTGGGTCTCTCTAAAGACGGTGAGCTGTCCCAGCGGGTAGAGGGGCTTGCCGAGTATATCTCTACCGAGATGAAGGAGTCCCACAAAGGCATAATCGCCGATCACCAATTTCTAACTGCGATGGTTGCCTCTATGAGAGACCATAAAAAAGATATCGAGACAAACCTGGAGTCGATCGCTATGGATGTTGATGACCTGTTGAGTAACTTCCATAGGGCGAAAGAGCAGGTCAAAAAGACATTTGCGTCAGTATGCACAGAAATGTCCCGGTTATCGGAGCTGGTTTCGGCATCTCTGTCAGGCCTCGATCAGATAAACAAGTTGGTTGAAGAGAATAAAAATCTGCGGCATAACTTGAAAGAGCTTGCCGGGATGGCCGAAAAAGCAAAAGCATCAATTCGGCAGGCCGCAGATATAACCGATTGGCAACTCCGCGATGACAGGCTGAAAGGTATTGTGGATAAATTTACAGTGTTAGCACACAAGCGAATAGCTGAAGGGCTATACGATATTGCAATTGAGGATGGAAACCAGGAAGGGGATCTCATCCTTTTCTAAACCAAAACCGGGAGGGCTTGAAGATATGTTCCAGATAGAGATTGGACAGGGTGGAGAAGCGGTGGTTTCAGGGGCGCTTTTGATCAGCTCGATCGAGGATTTTTATAAAGAACTGGCAAAGCTGTTTAACGACGGCAATTGCTCGGTTCTTGATTTGAGAGGCGTTACTGAAATCGATACGGCGGCGCTTCAAGTTCTTATAGCGTTTAAGAAGTCGTTAATAGAGATCAATAGAAATGTTGATTTAATCGCCGGCAGCTCGATACGGGAGGTCCTGGGCTTATCGGGTCTCACGAAGCTGTTCAGGGCGGCATAAATAGGTTTGAGGTGAAATGTATGGGAAGCGTTTTAATCGTTGACGACTCCGCCACTCTTAGAGCGTCGGTGAAGTTCTCTCTTTCAGAGGCCGGCTATGCTGTTGAAGAGGCGGTTGATGGAAGAGACGCATTGCGTAAGCTGCAAGAGCTTCAGACGCGAGGCGGTCAGGTCTCGTTGATCATATCGGATATCAATATGCCGAACATGGATGGGATTACCTTTATTAGAGAAGCCAAGCAAATGCCTTCCTTTAAGTTTATCCCGGTACTCATTCTGACCACCGAGTCGCAGGACTCCAAAAAGACGGAGGGCAAAGGCGCAGGCGCGGCCGGATGGCTTGTAAAGCCCTTCAGCAACGATCAGCTTATAGGTGTAGTTAAAAAATTCGTACGTTGACACGTTAACGGCTGGGCTAATTGCCTCGCCGGAGGGAGATTAGCATGGATCAAAGTAGTTTGATGGAAACGTTTATAACCGAAGCAACAGAGTTACTCCAAGACCTGGAAATCGATCTGGTTTCTCTTGAAGATTCCGGTGAGGACGATGAGCTTATCAACCGCATATTTAGAGCAGCCCATACTATTAAGGGAAGCGCCGGCGTCGTTGGGCTAACCGCACTTTCAGATTTCACGCACTCGATGGAAAGTGTCCTCGACCTGGTCAGAGACCACAAGCTTGTTGTAACAAACGACCTGGTCAGCGTACTGCTGAGGGCTGTCGACCTGTTGAAGGAAATGATCAGGGTCGCGTCTGAAGGCGGGGGAGACATCGACGAACGCGAAATGCAGTTTGTCCTTACTATGCTTCGCCGGTTTCTACCGGCAGCTTCGGTGCAGGAATCAATCACAGAGAAAGAGGTTCCCGAGAACCGGGAGGAGAGCAAGTATGCGTACTTTGAGATTGAGCTGGCATTGCCCGAAACTATCCTCGAAACCGGTACCGATCCCCTGATGCTCCTTCGTGAGCTACAGGATATGGGAGAAATCGTTGAGCTTGAAGTAACTACACAAGACACCCCCGATTTCCATTCACTCGACATCTATAAACTCTATCTGCGCTGGCACCTGGTAATAAGGACGCGAGAGCTGCAATCTAAGGTTGAGAACGTCTTTGTTTTCGTCCAGGATAGTAGCCAGATAGCGATCGAAGATGTCACGCGCTTTTTTAAAGACGGCGTTGATCTTAGGGTTGCCGATATGAAGCTCGGAGAAATCCTGACGGATAAAGGACTTGTGTCAAAAAAGGATATCGAAGAAGTTCTATCATCCCAGCAAAAAATCGGAGAGTTGCTGGTTCAACGCGGTAAAGTCTCGGAGCATGATGTGCGGAGCGCTTTGGAGAAGCAGCTTAAAAGCCGCGAAATTAAAAAAGCCTCAACCATCAGGGTTGATACGGACAAGTTGGATAAGCTTGTTAACCTCGTAGGCGAGATGGTTATCGCCGTCGCCCGCGTAAACCAGCAACAGTGCAGTATGCTTCCCGGCAATAAGCGATCCGCTCAGGGTGCGATAGAAAGCCTGGAGAGAATCAGCCGTGATTTACAAGAACAGGTCATGCGTGTGCGCATGGTGCCGGTTGAGGGGCTTTTCAGCCGCTTTCACCGGGTTATCAGAGACCTTGCAAACGATCAGCATAAACTAATCCGCCTTGAACTGTCAGGCACCGAGACAGAGCTTGATAAAAACGTTGTTGAGCAGCTAAGCGATCCGCTCAAGCATCTTATAAGGAATGCAATCGACCACGGTGTCGAGTTACCCGAAGAGCGTGTTAATGCGGGGAAAGCGGAGGAAGCCACCGTTAAGCTTTGTGCATACCAACAGGAAGGCGAGATTATTATTGAGATAGCCGATGATGGTCAAGGCATCGATCATAAATCGGTCCTCAAGAAAGCCATAGAGAAAGGCTTTATAAGAAATGATGATACCCCTAACGAGAAGGCCCTTTACCAGTTCCTATTTATGCCGGGGTTTTCAACCGCAAAGCAGGTCACCGAGGTTTCAGGTCGGGGCGTCGGCCTTGATGTCGTTAAGCAGAATATCGATGAGCTTCGCGGGACTATCGAGGTCATCTCCGAGGTCGGCAAGGGCACCACATTTAAGATACGGCTTCCTTTAACGCTTGCGATTATCGATGGCATGAACGTTAAAGTCGGCGAGGAGATCATAACAATTCCTCTGCTCTCCATTGTTGAGTCGATCCGCCCGACAAAAGAAGCGGTGAAGACGGTGCAGGGTGAGGGCGAAGTAATCGACGCCCGGGGTGAGTATCTGCCCCTCGTTCGCCTGCATAGTGTGTTCGGTATTGAAACAGACAAAACAGACCCCTCTGAAGCGCTAGTTGTTATCGTCGAGAGCGGGCAGCGCAGATTTGGCGTTTTGGTCGACGACATGCTTGGACAACAGCAGGCGGTCATTAAGAGCCTGGAGAAGAACTTCCACCAGGTAGACGGGGCCTCAGGTGCGACCATCCTTGGAGACGGGACGGTATCTCTAATCCTTGACATCCATGGCTTAGAGAAAATGGCGTTTAGTTCGTCGCAGCTCGACTTTGGACATCGCGGAAGCGAAGCTGCGTAATTAAAACATCAAGACCAAAATGATGATTTCGAAGAGTTTTAAAAGGAGATTGTTATAAATGAGCAAGCTTGAACAGGTAAATGAGGCCATCTCAACAGCAACAGCAAATCAGTTTGTAACATTCACTCTCGGTGATGAGGAGTACGGGATTGCAATTCTCAAAGTGCAGGAGATCATCGGATACCCCGGTTTTACGAAGATCCCAAATATGCCATCGTTTGTAAAAGGGGTCATCAACTTACGGGGCTCCGTAGTGCCGGTCATAGACTTGCGGCTTAAATTTGCCATGCAAGAAAGAGAATATGACACCTATACCGTGATCGCCATCCTTGAGGTAAAGGAAAAGGTCATCGGCGTGATAGTCGATGCGGTTTCAGATGTGATTACCCTTAAAGAGGATGAGATGCAGCCCACCCCGGATTTCTCGAGCGGGGTTAAGGTTGAGTTCATCAGCGGCATGGGGAGGAAAGGTGATACGCTCATCATTCTCCTTGATATCGACCGTGTCCTCTCAGAGGGCGAGATCGGTATGTTGAGTGCGGCGTAACGAAGAAGCAATAAGGCCCTGGGAGTTATCTTTCGGGGCCTTTATTTAAGTGTGACTAGGGCAACCGGATGGACTACATGGGACTGCGCGTAGAAACGGAATATAGAATCAGCGACACGGAGTTCGAACTCCTGAGAAGCCTTGTTAAAGAGCTGACAGGCATCAATTTATCCGACCATAAAAAAATGCTCGTTGTATCCAGGCTCTCAAAGCGCCTGCGTACCTTGGGCCTGACAAGCTTTGCCGGTTACTATAGATATATCACCGAGGGTAGCAAAGGCCGCGACGAGATCGATCACCTGATCAACCGTATGACCACAAACAAGACGGATTTCTACCGCGAAAGCCACCATTTCGATTTCATGCAGAAGACCGCTTTGCCTCAGATATACGAGGAAGGCAGGCGGCAGGGCAAGCTAAAGGTGCGGGTTTGGAGCGCGGGCTGCTCGTCGGGCGAAGAGCCATACACGATAGCCATCACTCTAAAAGAGTTTTTCAAGAGCAAGCCCGGCTGGAATGTTAAGCTACTGGCCACCGATCTCGATACGGAAATGCTTGATAAATCCAAAGCGGGTATCTATAAAGATCAAATTGTTTCGCCGATACCTAATGAATACCTGCGAACCTATTTTAAGAAGGGCGTCGGTGAAAACGAGGGATTGTTTATGGCCAAGGGCGCCCTCAAAGACATGGTCGTTTTTCGCAGGCACAATCTGGTGTATGATAGCTTACCGACAAAGCGCCGATTTGATATCATCTTTTGCCGAAACGTTATTATATACTTCGATGAGGAGACCAAAATAAAGGTTATTAACCAATTTTATAACGCCTTGAAAGAGGGTGGGTACTTGTTTCTCGGGCACTCCGAGTCGCCGGTTGGCTGCGAGACCAAGTTTAAACTGTTGGGCAACAGCCTGTATCGTAAAATTAGTTAACGGCCTTTGTTAGATCGTTACCGGTAATTAGAGGAGAACTCGTGGCTAATATTAAAGTATTGGTTGTTGATGATTCGGCGGTTATCCGGCAATTGGTAAAAGAGATTTTGGAACGCGACCGTGATATAGAAGCGGTCGAGGTTGCCAGCGACCCGATATTCGCCGAGAGAAAAATACTAAAGTTCAAGCCGGATGTCATTACGCTGGATGTCGAGATGTCGGGGATGGACGGCATAACGTTTCTAGAAAAGATAATGCAGACCCACCCGGTTCCTGTAATTATGCTTAGCTCGCATACCGACCGTAATGCCTCCGAAACCTTACGCGCCTTAGAGCTTGGTGCGGTTGATTTTATCACAAAGCCAAAGACTAATATCTCCGAGAGCATTGAGACGATAGAGGAAGAGATCCTCACAAAAGTAAAAGGCGCCGCAAGGGCGAATGTGCGCGCTAAGCCGACCAAGCTTGCCGCTCCCCCACGCTATTCAGTCGATGAGGTAATCAAGAAACAAGCAGCAGTCGGCGGTAAAGCGGCCGAGAACATTATTGTATTGGGGGCCTCAACCGGGGGCACGGTCGCCATTAGCGATTTGTTAAGAATCCTGCCGCCGGATTCCCCCGGCATAGTCATCGTACAGCACATGCCCCCCAACTTCACCAGGGCTTATGCCGAAAGAATAAATGGGCTGGTAAATCTTGCCGTAAAAGAGGCCGAAAACGGCGACAGAGTCGAACGGGGAACCGTGCTTATAGCCCCCGGCGGCAAGCACATGCTGCTTCAGCGCGATCCCCGTGGTTTCTATGTCGAGGTAAAAGACGGCCCCCCCGTAAACCGTCATAAGCCGTCGGTAGATGTCTTGTTCCGATCCGCCGCACACTCGGCCGGGGATAAGGCGATCGGCGTGATATTAACCGGAATGGGCAGCGATGGCGCCCAAGGCATGCTCGAGATGAAAGAGGCCGGGGCGTTTAATATCGCGCAAAGTAAAGAATCTTGCGTCGTATTCGGAATGCCCAAGTCGGCGATAGAAAAAGGCGCGGTTGATAAGGTCGCCAGGATTGACGCGATGCCCGGTCTTATCATGCAGCAATTAAAGGCTGCGGGCTAATCTAACGACCGCCCGGTCGGCAGTTAACACCCTGTGTTTTTGGTGGTCGGATACTGCCGGAGGCTATAGCTGGAGTCTCGCTGCATGTAAATAAACCGCAGGATAATGCCGATATGTAATCCAATATTGTGCATATCAGAGGGGTAATTGCGTGTTAGCTAATTTAGACGATAATGTGAAGCAGTTTTTTTCATTAAAAGAGCGGTTGTTTATTCTCCTGCTGGTAATGATTCTACCGTTTATCGCTTTCTCAATATATAAGGCGCTTAGCATCAACGAGACCCTGGAAAAGCAGGCACAAGCCGAAAGTCTTCTGCTCGCTAAAAACGTTGCGCATGAGATCGATGATTATATCACCTCGACCGGCGAGTTCTTAATCCCGATCGCCAATAGCAAGGATGTCCGCACGCAGAATTACCCGGCTGTTAACGCATGGTTCAAAAAAATCATCCCGAGCTATCCCTATTACAGGAGCCTTACTTTCATCGATCTGAACGGCAATATCCGTGCATCGGCGGTGTTGGACCCAGGAGAGGCCAACAGCGTAACAACGAATGTGCGTAATGCTGATTTCTTCAAGAAGGCCGTTGTATCCAACGATGTTTCGGTTGGGGATTTTATGCGTTACATGCCGACCGGAAAGCCGGTCATAAATGTTACGTACCCGGTATTTAACTATGCCGACAAGAAGGTTGGATTTGTTTCGACTTCGTTTGACCTTAGGAAGATCCAGGGCAGGCTTATCCAGCTTAACGGCTCCGAGCATACGGTAGTGGGTGTCGTTAACAAAGACGGCATGGTTATCGCAAGGAGTAAGGAATACGGTAAATATAGCGGTCGCGATCTCTCGCAGCATGCAATCGTAAAAGCGATGGCAGGGAAAACTGAGGGCGTGGACAAGGTAACAGGTCCCGATGAAATTACCAGGGTTTACGGTTTTGCATCGACCACCAAAGTGCCATGGTTTACCAGGGCCGGTGTTGATACCCGGTATATTCAAGACCAGGTAAAGGGACAGCTTGTCAATCATTTTGCGGTGTTTATTCCCCTGCTGCTCGTCGCGATTGCGGGCTGGCTGTGGATCGGTCGGGAAGTGGACAAACTGCACAAGAAGACGGAATATATGAGCCTTGTCGACCCATTAACCGATCTTTGGAATTACCGGAAACTGTATAGCAGACTCGACCACGAAATAAACCGTGCTAGACGCCTGCAAGATAAGCTCTCCTTTGCCATGATCGATATCGACCATTTCAAGCATTTCAACGATAAAAACGGCCACCAGCAAGGCGATGAGGCGCTCCGTGCAGTCGCCAAAGTCATCGTTAGTGCGGTGCGTGATGTCGACTTCGTATTTCGCTATGGCGGAGAAGAAATGAGCGTAATCTTGCCCGATACCGATAAGGCCAGCGCTCGGGTTGTCGCCGAGCGTATATGTAAAGAAGTCGAGCAAGCATCAATCCCTGGTGCGCACGAGCAACCGTCGGGTAGATTAACCGTCTCAATCGGGCTGGCGACCTATCCCTATGACTCGATCTCGAAGGAAGGCCTCATAAAAACCGCGGATTCCGCCCTGTACAGGGCCAAGAGCAAGGGAAGAAATAGGGTAGAGGCGTACGGCGATGACGACTTGGTTTGGGACGATGAGCACTACCTTAATAGCGACACCTACCTCGACGATTATGATGCAGGCAAGGAAAAAGATGATAAAAAAGATAAGGATAAAAATAAAGGCGGGGACGACCAGTCCCGTCCTTTTACGATGTGTGTTTAATACTCTTCAAGCATGGCTTTATAGAGTAACGACGAACCTCTGTCTTGATGAGCTGAGAAGGCAAAAGGCATTAAAGATCGAGCCCCATGCCGATTTTGATATCGATGAGATTCACAGGAAGTTTAAAAACTGCCAGCCATCGAATCCTGGAATAGCCCTCGATGAGGTTGAGGATAGAATGTTAATCGACACCACAGTGGCGGCGGTTCGCTCGATTGTCTTCAGGGCACGGAGACGGTTTATTAAACTGTACATGGAACTCGCTGAAGAGGCAGGCCTTAGCTTTGCTCCATTTTATCCAGGAGTTTCTTGAAATACAGGGCGTGCTCGCCCTCTACTCTGGAGAGCCAATCGAAGATAAGGGCTATATTATCCAGGCCTTCTTCCTTAGCCTTCCGGGAGAACCCTTTGTACATCTTTTCTGATTCGTAGGTTTCGCCTTCTATGGATTCTCGCAGGTTATCCAGTGTTTTGGTGGCGCCTCCAAGTAAATAGAGCAGGTGTGAGAGCGCATGCCAGGTCTCTTCATAAGAGAAATTTAAGAACATCTCTTCGGCTTCCTTATTACCCTCAAGTCGTGCCATCTGGGTAAACAGCAGATACCGGCGATTCGCTTGTGATTCACCGGAGAAGGCTTTCCGCAAGTTCTTTTCGGTTTCGGTGCCCTGGACGCTCTCGATTTGATCAACTTTAACGAACTCTTTGGGTTTGGTCTCGCAGACCGCACAATCTTCGGGCGGGTTCATCCCGACCGTTAACATCCCACACCCTTTACATCTCCATATCATAAAAAAGACCTCCTCGTATCTTAATTTCTTGCTTTAATCTTTTACAGCTCAGGTAATCATAACATAAAGTACTGTAATGCTCAGCATTGCTCGGTGAGATTGGCGTGCAATTGGATATATATAGGTTGGATGGTGTGATAAGCATAAGGGTTAAGGATAGCTTAATACATAAGTAATACCTGGTATATAAAGCGCTAGATGCTCGAGGCGCAAAAAAGGACGAGAATCATAAACGTAAAGTGGAGGTAGCGTTCACATGTGAATAATGTGGATACAGAGCAGGGTACGGCGCGTGGTGACAGGGTACTTGTCATTGCGGATTTAGTTCAGTATAATATGAACCGGCAGCGTGAGGCTGCCATAGTTTATGTTGGAGGCCTGATTGGGGGCTTTGGAATATAAACTCTATATCACGATCATATCATGGCGCGTTCGTCTAGTGGCCTAGGACATCGCCCTCTCAAGGCGGAGATCACGGGTTCGACCCCCGTACGCGCTACCAGGTCGGAGGCCTAGAACCAGCAAATTTGAGTTCTAGGCTTTTTTCGTAAGTGCATACTAAGTGCAGCATGGCGATTTTGATGGCCAAAAATATGCCATGTTATTCCTATCTCTAATCCGTACATCCTGCGTGTTTCCCCAATTTTGTCTATCTTGCCCGCTACACCGCAATTTTTACGGTTCCAACAACGTCTTCCTCGGTTGGGATTTCTTTACCCTCTTCCTTTAAAACTTCAAGGTGAAGTTCAATGGCTTCCTTGACGTTCTTGAGGGCTTCTTCTACTGTTTCTCCCTGGGAAAAACAGCCGCTTATAGCTGGCACTTCCACCCAATAGCCGCCTTCTTCCGCTTTGTGGATTAACACTGTGTACTGCATAAACACTCCTTAAAGTAGGTTCAAAAACTCTTTCTCTGTTAGGCCCGCCTTCTTTATAGCTTTCTTTAGCAAGCCAATCTTTACAACACCACTGCTTGGTATAGTAATAAGCTGTCCATTTGGCATTTTAAGGTTGACGTGGTCACCTTTACCTTTTCTCTTAACAGCACCTGCTCTTTCAAAAGCCGCAATGGCTTCATTGCCTTTAACATCCCGTAATTGTGGCATTATCTCTTTGGTCTCCTTCATATATGCCGGTGTCTCTTAACTTTTCCAGGGCCGCATCATCAAAAGAAAAGGGATTTATCGCTACACCGTAATCATTGTCTTTTTTAGGTTTTGCGTTTCCCGTATCTTGCCCTTTACCAGTTTATCCACAGCCGCCTGCTTAACCTGCGGGCTTAGATGCGAATAGCGCAGCGTCATTTTAATGTCGGCATGGCCTAAGAGTTCTCGAACGGTATTTAAATCCACGCCTGCCATGACCAAGCGACTGGCGAAGTGGTGTCTCATATCGTGGAATCGGAAATCTGTTATATTGGCATCCTTTAGCAGTTTACGCCACGAATTATTAACATTGGTTAACCGCCCGCCGCCTTTTCCAGGGAAGACAAGCTTATTATCCTGGCTTTGCGTTTTCCACTGGTAGAGTACGGAATAAGCCTCTTGATTTAATGGGACGTGCCGCGTTTGGCCGGTCTTCGCGCCCTCGCCCTTAACGGTAAGCATGGCACGGTCAACATCATTCCATTTTAGGTTAAATAGCTCACCGCGCCTAAGCCCGGTGTTGAGGTCCAGAATAATCAGCGGTTTTAGGTAATCGGCAAAGGGTAGTTTTCTCAAATTCGGCAACAATTTATAGCCGCGCACTCTTCGCCAATTGTTAGCGCTGTCGCGCTCAAGCCTTATACGTTCTTCGCGGCTATCTAACGCGGTTCTTAAGCGCTCTTCCTCATTGTCGCTTAGGTATCTAATGATAGCCTTGCTATCAACCCTTATAGGCTTGATAGAGGTTAGGGGATTGGCGTTAATAAATCCCCATTGGGCTGCACGGGATAGAGCGGCTTTTAGTGGGTTTAGGTCCCTGTTGACTGTAGAGGCCTTTGCACCGGCCTTGATCTTGTCAGAGCGCCATTTTTCGACGTTCCAGGCCGTGATATCGCCAAGCTTCACCTTGCCAAGGATAGGTAAAAAGTTAGCTTTTAGTCTCTTAATGGTCGCATCTGCGTTTTTGTGGTGAGTCTTAACCCAGGGCTCGTAAACATTTAAGATATAGCTTTCAAGGGTATGAGCTTTAGTTTTGCGCTTATCCTCTTGCGGATCAATGCCTTTTACAACATCGGCCAATATTCCTTTAGCGCGTTCTCTTGCCTGCGTTGGGGTAAGCACACTAGTGTATCCGATATTTATTCTCTTGCCGCGCCCGTATTGGCAAATATAAGTCATAACCCCGGACGGTTGGACACGAAGGATAAAACCTTTAAGTTTTGTGTCTCGGACCTCATAAGGTTTATCTGCTGGCTTTAAAGATTCAACTAAGCGTTTATTAATTGCTACTCGCATAAAACCCTCTCAGGTTTCACTTGCGTAAGTGTCGTAAGTGCACAGTAAGTGCAACTTGATTATAAAACAGTGGCAAGAGGTGAACAAGAAGGAAAAAGCAATAATTATATAATAGCAGGTAGAAGGCTATATATTTGTTCTTGGTGCAATATCAGAGTTTACCATTTTTCAGTATAAGATCGCCTTCTCAAGGCGGAGATCACGGGTTCGACCCCCGTACGCGCTACCAATTTATGCCTTTGTGAAATGCCTGTACAAAGGCATTTTTTTATGCCCAAAAGTGATAACCCTCAACGGGGGTCGAACTCCTACTAACAAAATATAAAATTCTAGCTCTGTTTTATATAATGATACCGAGGTGTCGCTTGTTGGTATCTTATATGCTAGACTGCTCTTTTAGCATGCTATAATTGAGTTATGAATATAAATACCGCAGCCAATTTCGTTGAAAAAACAGGCGATAACGTACTAACTAAACTTGCGCACTTTGCTGTTGGTAAGATTCAGAAGAACGAGCAATCGAGGCAATTTCTAGTTACCAATTAAGCGATGGTGGATGGACCAAGACGGACAAAGACTTCCAAGCAAATATTTCAACGATTTCTTCGACATGGATCGCTCTGCAATGGTTTGTATGGTTACAAGCTTTTGAGTCGATTAAGTTAAACAAGACTATTGAGTATCTAAAAAGAGTATAAAATGAAAAGGGCTACTTCAATGAGCCGCAAGAGATTTTAATGTTTAATCCCTCGCCCTGGATGCATCCCGACAGGTATGAAAACCAATTGTGGCTAGCGTTCTCAGCTGTGCAATAGCGTATAGCAGCCTAAATACAGGCCAGTTTGCAGAAGGTCTCCTTAAA
>PFFU01000138.1:0-13733 GCA_002783345.1 Candidatus Aquicultor secundus | reverse complement strand
ACGATGGGGGAATTGCCACAAATTATGGTGAGGAGCACAGGGCAAGCTTTACAGTAGAGGCGCTGTTCTTGTTAAAGAAATTGGGATACGCATCCTAAGCTGATATATAAAGGCACAATTGCTGCAACAAACCAATTTGCGGGCCTTCGAACCAAATCTAAACCCTGAAGAGCTAATCGATATAATCAAGATATAAGTTAAGGCTTAATAAAAATAATTGAAAAAGCATTTGACTACTATAGAATAAAGACTATGAAACCCATTAAACCCACAATTTTGAGTGATAAGCAAGAGCCTGAGCCTAAGGGTGATATTGTCATTTTCACCACAAAAGATGGACAGGCTAATCTTGAGGTAAGATTGGAAGAAGAAACCGTTTGGCTTACTCAAGCTCAAATGGCAGAGCTTTTCCAAAAAACTACCCCAACCATCAATGAACACATTAAAAACGTTTTCAAGGAGGGCGAGCTTGAAGAAAATTCAGTTATTAGGAAATTCCGAATAACTGCCAGAGACGGAAAGATGTATGAAACGAACTTCTATAACCTTGACGTCATCATCTCGGTTGGTTACCGAGTTAAATCTCAAAGAGGTACTCAGTTTAGAATTTGGGCTACAAAAAAACTTAAAGATTATCTTGTCAAAGGATATGCCATAAACCAAAAGCGGCTCTTGGAGCAAACAGAGAAGCTTGAAGAATTACAGGAAGCCATAAGCTTTATCCAAAACAAAGCGAGTTACCCTGAACTTCAAGACCAAGCCCAGGAATTATTAAAACTCATCAATGAATATTCTGAGTCCCTCACTCTTCTCTACCAGTATGATGAAGGAACGTTGAGTTTAACTAAAGGTAGGGGCCCTGAATTTGTCTTGGATTATGAGAAATGTAGGAAACTTATAGATCAATTAAAAGTTAGCCTTACGGCAAAAGGTGAAGCCAGTAATCTTTTCGGATCTGAAATAGGCTCCAAGTTTCAAGGCATTATCGGCACCATTTATCAGACATTTGATGGCAAAGAGCTATACCAAAGTATTGAGGAAAAAGCCGCCAATTTACTTTATTTAACAATAAAAGATCATCCGTTTACCGACGGTAACAAGCGAATTGGTTCCTTGTTATTTATATATTTCTTAGAACAGAATCATTCCATTTTAAAGCAATCAGGAGAAAGAAAAATCACCGACACCACCTTAGTTGCCCTTGCTCTTCTTATTGCAATCAGCGACCCTAAAGAAAAAGATGTGATGATAAAGATAATTACCAACTTATTGAAGGGTTAATGTTAAGGCAGTCGAGTTATTACTTAATCAGCTTTTCCAACCGCTCGAAGATTTTTGCTACGTTGTTCAAATAGCGACCCGTTAGGTCTACAAAACAAAGAGCCGCTTTTGCGGCTCTTTGTTTTGTGACAGCAGAGAATCGAAAATGGAAAATAGATTGAATTAGATAAAGAAAAGACCTCTTGTCAAGACATGTTGGTGATGACTTGGATTATAATCAGGATATGCTAAGCGATTAAGTCTCATGGGTGCTTGTAGCTAGAATCAGAGACTTTGATCAGCGTTGGTTTACCAAACAATACAGGCGGTGTATATTGGTTGTGCTATCATAAGCCATAGCTCCAATCAGGCGCACCAGGAGTATGCCAGGAGTGTAAATTAATAACTTAAAATCAATAATCGACTGCTAATAACTAAACGAGGAGGTGGTTGATGCGCACAGTGGCTGTAGTGGTTAGTTTTTGCTTTTCTCGGGGTCATATTTGGAAAAGGAGAAAGGAATGAACTCTAAGCTAACTAGAAGAGATTTTCTGAAAACTACAGGTGCGTTTTCAGCTATTCTCTTTCTGAACCTGGGCTTTGATCTGGCGGACGTAGAAGCAAGCACAAACCGGCTTAAAATCAAGTACGCAAAAGAAACGCCGACCATTTGCCCTTACTGCGCTGTTGGCTGCGGTATTATCACCCATACCATAGACGGAAAAGTAGTTAACACCGAAGGAGACCCCAACCACCCCATCAACAGAGGTTCTCTATGCAGTAAAGGTTCTTCTCTCTTTCAGGTGGCTATCAACGAACGCCGCATGAAAAAACCACTTTATCGCGCCCCCGGCAGCGACAGATGGGAAGAGAAGGAATGGGGCTGGGTCCTCGACCGTATTGCTCATAGAATCAAAGAAACCAGAGACGCCGGTTTTATTGCTAGGGAAAGCAATATGATCGTTAATCGCACAGAGGCGATTGCTTCTCTAGGCGGGGCAGCGTTGGACAATGAGGAATGCTATCTTCTTGCTAAGTTGATGCGCGGCCTCGGCGTGGTATTTTTAGAGCACCAGGCGCGTATATGACATTCGTCCACGGTGGCCGGTCTTGGCCCCTCGTTTGGCCGTGGCGCGATGACAAACCACTGGATCGATTTAAAAAATACCGATTGCGCGATGATTATAGGTAGCAATGCTGCTGAAAACCACCCAATTTCTTTCAAGTGGTTAATGAAAGCAAAAGAAGAACGAGGCGCTAAGATAATTAGCGTCGATCCCCGTTTTACCAGAACATCGGCCAAAGCCGATGTCTACGCCGCAATCCGTCCGGGAACCGATATCGCATTTATCGGCGGCTTGATAAACTACATTCTGCAAAATGAGCTGTACTGGAAGGATTATGTGGTCAACTATACAAATGCATCGGCTATAGTAAGCGATGGCTATACTTTTGAAGACGGCCTTTTTAGCGGCTACGACCCGATAAATAAGAAATATGCCGTCGACACCTGGACTATTAAGAAGGGCCCCGATGACAAGCCGCTGAAGGACGCTACTCTTCAGAACCCACGTACCGTTTTTCAATTAATGAAGAAGCATTATTCTCGCTACGGCGTCGATACCGTAACCGGGATAACCGGTGTTTCAAAGGATGCGTTTCTAAAGGTCGCCAAAGCTTTTGCGGCAACGGGGAGTCCGGATAAGTCCGGAACCATACTGTACGCTATGGGCATCACACAGCATACGGTCGGGTCCCAAAACATACGCGCGCTGGCTATACTTCAACTGCTTTTAGGTAACATAGGTCTCCCCGGAGGCGGCATAAACGCTTTGCGCGGAGAGTCAAATGTTCAAGGTTCAACCGACATAGCGCTTTTAAGCCACCTGCTTCCAGGCTACATCGGTGCTCCGACCAACATGCCGGAGTATGCAAGTCTTAAGGCTTATCTTGAAAAAGAGACGCCAAAGACCGGTTTCTGGTCAAACAAACCAAAATTCATGGTCAGCCTTCTTAAAGCCTGGTGGGGCGACAGTGCAACGGCGCCGAGCGAATTCGCTTACCAGTACCTGCCCAAGCGCGACGCAAAAACTGATTACACCCATATAGGGGTATTTGAGGCCATGTATGACGGCAAAATCAACGGCCTGTTCTTATTTGGTACAAATCCCCTGGTCGGCGGACCTAACGCCAACAAAGAATCAAAAGCCATGGAAAATCTAGACTGGATGGTAGTTGCCGATCTCTGGGAGACCGAGAGCGCTGTATTCTGGAAGCGACCCGGCGCACATCCAAATAAGATTAAGACAGAGGTTTTCTTCCTGCCTGCGGCGTCATCTATCGAGAAGGAAGGCTCAATCAGCAACAGCGGGCGCTGGATACAATACCGCTGGCAGGCTGTTAAGCCCGTAGGTGATTCAAAAAGCGACCTTTGGATGATAGATCAGATAGCCAGGCGTGCCAAAGAGCTTTATAAAGATAGCGCTTTGCCACAGGACGAGCCCATTAAGTATCTTACCTGGGACTTCGGCAAAGGCGATGGGCCCGACATAGACAAAATAGCTCTTGAGATGGGCGGTTTCGAGACCGTCACCGGAAAACCAATGGCAACCTTTGCAGATCTAAAAGAGGATGGCTCCACCTCCTGCGGTATCTGGATCTGGGGCGGTATCATGAAAGAAGGCAAATACCTTGCCAGGCGGCGTGACAACAAGGATGAAAGCGGCATCGGCAGCTACTTGAACTGGTCTTATGCCTGGCCGGTCAACCGTCGAATCCTGTATAACCGCTGTAGCGCAGATATTGCCGGCAGGCCCTGGAGTGAGGATAAAAAGATTATTTGGTGGGATCCGCTGGCAATCGATCCAAAAACCGGCAAGCCGGGGAAATGGGTTGGAAAGGATGTACCTGATTTCAAACTGACGCTGGCCCCAACAGATATCAAGGGTGGAGGTACTAAACCGTTCATCATGCAGGCTACCGGCCTGGGTGCTCTGTTTACCGACAAGATGAAAGAAGGGCCGTTTCCAGAGCACTACGAGCCTTTTGAAAGCCCCTTTAAGAATGCTATAAGCAGTCAGGGGCTTAACCCGGCGGTAAAAGTTCCAAAAACATCGATGAATAACAGGGGTGAAGCTTCGAAATTCCCGTGTGTCGGCACAACTTACCGCGTTTCCGAGCATTGGCAGGCAGGCGCGATGAGCAGGAACTTGCCCTGGCTGGCGGAGTTAATGCCGACTACCTTCGCTGAAATAAGCCCGAGCCTGGCTAAAGCCAGGGGAATAAAGAATGGCGATAAGGTGAAAGTTACTTCCGCTCGCGGTGAGGTAGACGCTTATGCACTAGTCACTGTGCGCATGCAACCGCTGAATGTGAACGGTAAGAAGGTGGAAATTATCGGTATCCCCTGGCATTTCGGCTTTCAGGGGATTGCAACCGGCGATTCCGCTAACAAGCTCACGGCGCACATCGGCGACGCAAACACGGGCATTCCAGAATATAAGGTTTTCCTTGCAGAGATAAAGAAGGTGGTTTAAGTGGTGGAAAACGCGATCTTTTATGATGCTTCCAAGTGCATTGGCTGTCGCGGCTGCCAGGTTGCCTGCAAGCAATGGAATGGCCTTCCAGGCGATAAAACGGTGTTCTGGGGCAGCTATGAGAACCCCCGAACCTTGACGGGAAACACCTGGACCAAGATTAACTTCAGGGAAAAGCGTGAGGGCGACAATGTTAAGTTCCTTTTCGCAAAAACCCAGTGTATGCACTGCTCAGAACCGAGTTGCGTTGCAGTTTGCGCGACCGGCGCGGCAAGAAAGATGCCCGATGGCAGGGTCGAGATCGATCAAAATCGCTGCGTGGGCTGCAAAAATTGTGTAGTAGCCTGTCCGTTCGGTGCCGCCAATTTCTCAGAAGACACGGGCACCTCAAGAAAATGTCACAGATGCCCGGACAGGGTGGAGGCAGGTTTAAAACCGGCGTGCGTCAGCACCTGTGTAACCGGGGCCCTGAACTTCGGTGAGCGCAGCGAGATGATAAAACTGGCCAAACAGCGCCGGCAAGGGCTTTGGGCTGAAGGGCAAAAGGCCATCTTCTATGGGTTAAACGAAGCAGGCGGCACCAACACAATCTATCTGCTTAACGATGAGCCTGAGGCTTATGGTCTTCCAAAAAATCCGCAGGTTGCAACGGCAAATATCTTTGCAGGCTGGCTCGGTGTTGGCGTAGCCGGAGCACTTATCGCGCTGGTACCGTTTAAGAGCTTTTTAGAGGCACGAGAGAGAGGCCTGAAAGGGGGAAGATCTTGATGCGCTCAGCAAATTGGTCAATAATTATCGCTCTTTATCTATTTTTAGCAGGCATTGCCTCGGCCGCTTTCTACGGCGGTACGCTGGCTGAGGTTTTAAGCGGCGGTAAATACCGCCGACTCACCTTGTGGGGAAACATTATCGCCCTGCCTTTAATCGTAGTGGGACTGCTATTACTGGTGGTAGACCTGGGCAAGCCCCTTTCATTTTGGCACTTCATTGTTAGCAATGATTTCGTGCCCATGGTTAATATCAGCTCGGTCATGTCCCAGGGAGTATGGTTTTTAAGCTTTTTCGCTATTCTCCTGGTTATTAATCTGGTGCTGTTTCTTACGGGCAGCGATTCACTGCGCAGAATCATTTCTTATATTGCCGCGTTTTTCGGTATCTTGGTGGCCGGATATACCGGTGTGCTGCTGACAGCAACATCCGTGCCGCTTTGGCGGGCGACACCGTTTTTAGGCATGCTTTTCCTGCTCTCAGCCACCTCGACAGGAATAGCCGCGCTTGTGCTGGGGATGAAAGCAAGGAGGGATACGGACGAAGAGTTAATGCATCTTCTCGACAAGGTTGATGTAAAG
This sequence comes from Candidatus Aquicultor secundus, assembly GCA_002783345.1. Taxonomy (GTDB): domain Bacteria; phylum Actinomycetota; class Aquicultoria; order Aquicultorales; family Aquicultoraceae; genus Aquicultor_A; species Aquicultor_A secundus. The sequence continues at coordinate 7,588 of PFFU01000138.1, read as the reverse complement.
GTCATCGTTTTGGAGATACTGGCTATAATAGCTTTAATGATCGGAATGGCCGCCTGGGCCCCGAGTGCGCTGCAATCCCTGGTAGCCGGTCGCTATGCGGTCGCCTTCTGGCTGGGGGTTGTATTTATGGGTCTTATTGCTCCGCTGGCCATTGAGTACAGAGAAATGAGGATCGGCAAAGCCACGCCGGGCGCGGTCACACTTTCGGCGGTGCTGGTTCTAGTCGGCGGTTTTTTAATGAGATACGTTATTCTTTATGCCGGCCAGGTTGGATAAACACTAAGAAAAGGACGGGATTTATTTGTTGCAGCATCCACCGGAGCTTGCAAGGCTTGTAAATGAGATAAGAGGGTTACAGAAAGAATTTCCCAAAACGGCTGAGGTGGTTCACTTTGAGCCACCTCAGCAAGACCTTAAAAATATTCATCTTGAGGGACGACCCTGGCTTCAAATCTATACTTTAGACCTGCCGGAGAACGAGTTGGTCTCTTTATTTACCAGGCTGCAAACCCTGCTTGCTAAATACCAGCCCTTTGAGTTTATCAAGAAGCTGGAGTTTGAAAGGGTTTTAGGTGGCACTGCTTCTTATATCAAAGGAAACTTTGACCCTGCAAAATCTGATGCGGCAATTCTAGGTGCCAATCCGGACTCTTACCTGTTCTTCTTGCAGGAGCTTTTAAAGCCATTTTTAAAAAGCTGGGCCGGCCTTATTCGTCCCTACATAGAGCACGACAGATGGCTTTTAAATATCTGCCCGGCCTGTGGGCATACCCCGGTCGGCGGGCGCCAGGAAAGAAATGGCGGGCGCCGCTTTCTTGTCTGTTCCTTATGCGAGACGGAGTGGCTCTTTAACAGGGTAACCTGTCCGGCATGCTATAATAACGATCACCCAGCCTTGGGCTACTTTACTGTGGAGGGTGCCGGTGGCTGGAGGGTAAGCTTTTGCAATAAATGCAGTTCCTATATCAAGGAAATAATAAGCGACAACCCCGTCAGCGCCCTTGATTTTGAGTTAGCGATTCAACTCGATCTGCTGGCGGAAAGAGAGGGCTTTCGGCGCTGAGCTTCCCAAGGGGTGCGCCTTGGCCGGAGCGGGTGCCTGCGGCTCTTTAGTGCTATGTAGTTAATACACCCGCCATATTAAGCGCACGCACCGGTTTGCCGATGAGTCTATTAGATCGTCAAATTAGACCATCGGTGAAGAGACTACGACCGAGAATGGTGCGCCCACCGGGGCATCCCGATTATTTATAGGTTAAGAATTACTATGAATGATACTGTCAAGAAAGGCATAAAAAGAAAAACGTTGCTTATGCTGATGGCCCTAGGGGTAATTCTACCAAACATCTTTGCCCTAATCGCGTGGTATTCTCTGGATTCCGACCCCGGGGCGGCAGACAAGCCTCTGCAGAGCTTCCTCTACATCGCAGTTTTTAACATAGCGTATGCCATCTTAGGTGGGACCATGGCTGTGCTGAAAACCCATAACCCTTTATACAAGCTTACGCTTGCCGCCGAGCAACTCGCTGAAGGAAACCTTAATGTTGCCTGTAATTATCACGGTATTGAAGAAATAGATAGGCTCGTCACGGCGTTTGAGAATATCCGCAACAGCATGTCGAACTCTTACGGCGCCATCCAGGAATATATTGATGAGTTGAGGGGTAGGGTAGAAGAGTTAAAACTTCTGACGGATATCGACGCCGCAATTCTTGGCGGGCAGAAGATCGACTCGATATTCAACCTGATAACCGAGGGTATTTGTAAACTCGTGGGGGCCGATTATTGCTGCATTGCCTTGCTTGACGGCGACAAGCATATACAGATCCGAAGCCTGCATGGTTTTGGCCCTGATGAAAGCCGCGAGTTTATCAGGGGGATACGAGGAAAAACCCCCAGTATCAACATTTGTCCGTCGATAGCATCGGGGCAAATACTACTGCTGGGCGATTTAAACGATTCTAATTTAAGCGACGATGTGCGGCAGATGTACGCCCGCTTTAACGTTAAGTCAATGATCGCCGCACCGCTTTCAGTCGACGGCGAGCCGATAGGCAGCGTTGTTGTCTGGTATAAAGACCGCCAGGAGTTCAGCGACATGGTGGTAAACAGGTTCCTGCTTTTCGCCGATCAGATCTCGGTCGCTTTAAAGAGCGCCCGACTTGTCGATGGTATTCGCAACTTGACCATTGAGGTTATTAGGGCGCTCGCCAAAGCCGTTGACGCCCGCGATTCATATACGGCGAACCATTCCAACCGGGTCAGCAGATTTGCCGTCGCCCTTGCTCAGGGGCTTGGCATGAATCAGAAAGAGGTTGAAACGATCGAATATGCGGGTCTCTTGCATGATATAGGCAAGATAGGCATCGATGAGCGGATTTTGAACAAGCCCGGAGCCCTCACCGAGCAGGAGATGGAGCTGATGAAAAGTCACGCCTCCATGAGCGCCGATATAGTAAAACCCATCGAGTTCCTCAAGGGCGCCGTGCCGATCGTCAAACATCACCACGAGTGGTTTAACGGCGGCGGTTACCCCTCGGGCTTAGCGGGCGATGCGATCCCCTACGGTGCGCGTATCCTGGCGGTGGCCGATGCCATTGAGGCCATGACCTCAAGTAGGCCATACCGGGAGGAAATGCCCCTCAGGCAGGGTGCCGAGCAGCTGAAATCCGGTTCAGGCACCCAGTTTGACCCCGAAATAGTCGAGGTTATGCTTAAGGTCGTCGAGCGCATAGAGTTGATAGAGAGCTTCGACTCAGAGAACGGTTCCGATGACGACAAACCCCAAATTGGATTCGAGGACGCAGTTTAGCCAAGCCGCACAGGTTCTGCTTCAACTACCCGGTTTTTGGGAACTCATATAGCAGGAAACTAAAGAGATAACTAAAGAGATACCTAAAGGGATACGAGAAGCGATACTTGGAGGGATGATATATGGCGTCTCGCCGGCACTTGTACGATATATTCAACCAGTTCCTGCGCCTTGCACGGACGGCGAAGCTTCAATACGAACAACACCTCACAGACATAGACCACGAACCCGCCCAAAGCATCCTGGCCAACATCATCAACGAAGAAAACCAGCATATCCAGTGGCTGGTGACCGGTATCGAGGATGCGGGCGGGATTCCGGCGGCAGACCACTACGATACCGTAAATCCCGAGGTATTCGAGCATATGATGAGAGCCAACTATGACCTCGAGTCTCAAATAGTGAGTGAATACGAGCTTCATCTCGAGGAAATCTGGGATCCCCAGCTACGTGCGCTTGCGGAGGTCATCCTTAAACAAGCTCGGTCGCACAAAGAAGAATTCCGCGGACTCTTAGAAGATTTCGGAACCGATGAGCTGATGGATGAAACCGGATAAGACCTATTTTTCGCTAGACCGCTCTAAAAGCTATCGATTATACTAAGACCCATGCAGAACAACCGGGAGAACATAAGCCTGCAGCGGGCTAAAAAGGGCATACTGACCGTAGTGCTTCTTGGCATAGTAACGGTAGGTGTAATCATAGCCCTTACCTTCAACAAGCGTACGCTCCTGGCACTCTCAAAAATCAATCTTACCTTTCTCGGGCTTGCGGCTCTTGCGGTCCTGTTGAGTTGGATCTTTAGCGGACTACCGTTTTATCTTCTGACCAGAGTGACAAGGAAACCCATCAGCTTTGCCGCTTCGCTGCGCGTTTACCTTGGCGGAAGTTTCTTTGGTTATATCACACCGTTTGGCTCCGGGTTGATCCCGACACAGATTTACCTCTTAACGGGTGATGGTTTAACCCCCGGAGAGGCGACTGCCGTCACCAGCAGCAGGGCGACTATCTCATCATGGCTTTTTGTTGCGCTCGGTTTAATGATTTTTATTATTTTCAGGTCATCGCTTTCAAATTCGGTTAAATTAAGCCTGCTCGGCATCGCCGCAGCGGCGGCTATATGGTCGCTTATCACGTTGTTTTTTATCAAGCAACCGGTTCGGGCTAAAGCCTCGGTTAGCCGTATCCTGCATGGGCGTTTGCTAACCAGGGGGCTGGGTGAGGAGCGGCTTGGCAAGGCGAGGGACAGGATTCACCACGAGATCGATCATCTGAGCTTAAACTTAAAGGACTTGTTTTCGCTCAAAAACGCTCCTTCGATCATCGCTGTATTCTTAAGTGAGGTTGTCGCGTGGTTTGGCTTGTTTTCAGTGCTGCCGCTTGTCTTGTTCGGCTTTGGGGTTTCAGGCAATCTAGGTCAACTTATCTTCAGGATATTTCTGCTCTTTGCGGTCGCACCGGTTAGCCCCACACCCGGGGGAAGCGGCGTCGTCGAAGCTGCACTCACCGGTCTTTTGCAAGGGCTTGTTCCGGGCGAGATCATCGGCCTTATCGTTCTTGTATGGCGTTTCCTTACCTACTACCTTACACTTTTAGCCGGAGCGGCCATCGTTTTGAGGTTCATCTCAAAGTCCTCGTTATCAAAAAACCAAGCCCCTGAGCAACCCAACCGCTAGGCGCTATCTGAACCCGCATTTTCCGTGGCCGTTATTTCTGCACGTCGTTCACTGTGGGTATAAAAATCGCATCTTAACCGCGGATTTATTGTTTCCATCGGACAAAAGTGGGTAAAAAGATATTGTAAGGGGGTGGATGTAATGGCTATGAGGACAACCAATATGTTCTGGAATATATTGTATGCGGTACTTGTAGTTCTGGTTATTCTTGCCCTATTGCAGTTACTCGGGATATTTAGCTTTAGCGTTGCTTTAGCGAACTTCATCTACATTGTCGCAGTCGTTGTGCTGGTACTAGCGGTTATTCACTGGGCCGGACTGATATAGCGTAACCGGACGCAAGTAAACAATGGGGGCTTCGGCCCCCATTCCTTTTGTTCCAGCTCTGTCACGTAAATCGCTATGGTTTGACGAATATCTCTATCTTGTTTTGGGAGAGCGCAGTCTTTACCCCGTTTCGTATGTCCCGTGCAATCGCGTCCTGTGCGTTCGATGTGGTCACGGCGGTTACCCTGAACACCATTGTGTTTTCCTTAAAGTCATCGATACCTGTGACCCGAGGATCTTCCTGCAAAATATCTTTCCACTTACCGGATGAGGCGATGCCCGCCACTGCATCTTTAATTATATCGATAACCCTTGTCGGGTCTTCGACGGTGGGCACTCCAATATCCACGATTGCCCTTGACCAGCCACGCGACTGGTTTATGACGACGTTGATCTGACTGTTGGGGATGATGTGGACATTACCTTGAAAATCCCTGAGTCTGGTCGTGCGCAGGCTTAAATGTTCGACGGTTCCTTTATCGTTACCAATTTGCACCAGGTCGCCTACGCTGAACTGGTTCTCAAAGATGATGAAAAACCCTGATATAAAATCCTTAATCAAGCTTTGCGCGCCGAAACCGATCGCGATACCCACGACCCCCGCGCCTGCAATTAGGGCCGAGATATTCCACGAGGTGGTGCTCTGTAAAATTACGACTATCGTTATAAAAAAGACCGCAAATCTTGCCAGCGCATCGAGGACTGAGCCCAGGGTTTTTGCCCGCTGTTTCGCTTCCTCGGCACTTAAAAACGTATCCTTACTGATTAGAGCGACGCTGCGGCGTATGGCGATACTCAGCAGCCGATAAATGATGAAACCTACCACAAGAGCGGCTACAATCTGCAGCCCATATTTGGTAAGCCAATCGATTGCTTTATCGATCAGGGTAGTTATATTTCCACTTCTAACTGTTTGCCAAAAACCGCTCGCACAGATTAGCCCGGCCATAATACTCCTTTAGGTCGCTTTTAACTACGCATGGCGATAGACCTATACTAGCCAAGGATAAACTATTATAAATAATCAGGGCAACCTCAAATTCTAATGGTAAAAGCTGGTAATTAATTCTAAGGCAAATACTGGTAATTACCGATAGTTTAACTAAGAACAAAAGCGGCACAACTCACAAAAATTAGTTGCAAAAATCTTCGTTTTAAATTGACGAAAACAACATTGGCGTGTATACTTTAGATAGAGACGGAAACGTTGATAATATTTGAAAATTTCAAATTGGAAGGGCCTGGGATAGTAGATGAAGACCGGCGTACCCCACCACAATGGATGGGATCGACGGGCGGGCATAAGTTGTCATGGAAAAGAGGTTCCTGAAGGTATGTTGGGTGAGTCAACCCAAGGTGTTTGCAGGGAATCCTTAATGAGCCCCAGTTGGGGAAGGGCAACGTTGCGAAGGTTATCTTAGGCTCTTTCTGTTTTTTTGTTTTATTCCGCCTTAATACTACTTGACCAAACCATCCGCCAGCATCACGAGCAGGGTTCCAGCCTGCTTTAAGGTAACTATTCACTGTTATCCAAAACCGCAGTAGATCAAGTGCCATTTCGCGGTCACCATTACTATTCGCCCTAGTAGCGCGATTGAGTTTCGGATAATTGTGAATAGTAAAATATGGAAGGTAAAAACTGGCCGAGCATCTTAGATGCTCGGCCAGACTTATTCGAAAAGCCGAGTATTAAATACCCGGCAAAATATACTCAATACTCGACGAAGATTGAATTGCATTGAATTATAGAAGACGCGACGATGGATTGCGGTTGGTTTAATTTTCTCGAATGAGGGTAAAAATAGAGTTGGACGGCGGATCTTTGAAAAATTTACAATCTCACAAAGGTGAGACTAGGCCGGAAAGAGCCGATTAGATCGTGGGGCCTCGCTGGATGATATCCTGTGAGGTTTTAACTTCTGCGGGTTTGGTCCCGGCCCAGGACGAACGCTGGCGGCATGCACTTGCCCCGACAAGTCGAGCGGGCTTCCCGGTGATTGTGCCGGGAGGCTGAGCGGCGTACGGCGGAGTAACGCGTAGGCAATCTGCCTCAAAGACCGGAATAACCCTTCCCGAGAGGCTTGTAGATTATGCTTCCTCGTAGCGACCTGCCCGAAAGGGTAAGGCCTACGGCAAGGGAAATATATCGAAGGTCACTTGGAAGGGGCTAATGCCGGATAAGCTCACACCTTTTCGAAGGTGCGAGAAAAAGGTAGCCACAAACCCAAGGCTTCTGCTTTGAGATGGGCCTGCGTCCTATCAGGTAGTTGGTGAGGTAACGGCCCACCAAGCCGATGACGGGTAGCTGGCTCGAGAGGGTGGTCAGCCCGACCGGAACTGAGACAAGGTCCGGACCCGAAAGGGTTAGCGGGGTGGAATCTCTCGCAATGCGCGAAAGCGTGACGATGCAATGCCGCGTGAAGGAAGAAAGTTAGGAAAACCCTAATCGTAAACTTCAGTCCGCGGGGAGTAAGCCCAGGGGGCCAATAACCCCGGCTGGGTGAAAGTACCCGCGGTAAGAGCGCCGACAAACTGCGTGCCAGCAGTCGCGGTTAAACGTAGGGCGCAAGCGTTGTCCGGTATTACTGGGCGTAAAGGGTACGTAGGCGGCTGGGCGTATCGGCTGTGAAAGCCTCCCGCAAAACGGGAGGAGGTCAGCCGAGATTATCCTCCTAGAGCGCAGTGGAAGGAAGTGGAACTCCCGGTGGAGCGGTAAAATGCGTTGATATCGGGAAGAACTCCAATGGCGAAGGCAGCTTCCTATACTGCAGGC
>PFFU01000186.1 GCA_002783345.1 Candidatus Aquicultor secundus | reverse complement strand
TTCTTAGGAAGGCATATCAAAGCTTAGACGCACTTAAGTGACAGAAGTGCGTGAGTGCCCGCTAGATTCTTCGCTGCGCTCAGAATGACAATTGCCGGCGTTCAGAATGACAATTGCCGGCGCTCAGAATGACAAGTGCTGGATTCTTCACAATGCTTCAGAATGATAGCTTGGCAATGCAAGTTTTACTTTGTGAGGTTGATTAAACTGACAAACGCACATGGCAATCTTAATAGCAATCATAAGGTTCTCATACATTACGGGAAAAGCGGACCGCTTAAATACCTCTCGCACCTGGAGCTGATACGTGCGCTCGAGCGCTCGTTCCGGCGTGCCGGGGTCGAGATTAAGATGAGCGGTGGATTTCATCCGAGGCCCAAGGTATCCTATGGCCCGGCGCTTTCCGTCGCCGTTGCGAGTTCGGCCGAATACTTGCTGGCAGAGCTGGTGCATCCTATTCCAGAGGACCAACTGCTAACGAAAATAACTTCCGCGTTGCCGAAGGGATTAAGCATCTACGGGGCGAAATATATCCGTGACAAAAAGCCCTCGATTGCAAGCGCTGTAAAAAGCGCGGCGTATCGGGTGAAGGTCGAGTTCGATGCGGATTCCGTCGATATCGTATCCCTCATCGACCAAATAAGGGGTCAAGAGCGGTTGCTCGTACGGCATAAGGGAAAGGAAAAATGGGTAGAAACAAACGTAGCTCTACTCGATTGGACGATCGTGCGTGAGAGCGACAATGAGCACGAGTTTCACATCCTGGTGTCCGTCGGCGATAGCAACAGCACGCGCCCTGAACTTTTAGTCGGTAAGCTGTCTGAAGTCTCCCCGGGCCTTAAAGGGTTCAAGATTACAGAAGTTAACCGCGTTGAGCAGTATGTTAATCGGGGTAACCCGTTAATAGATATTTATAATTTTTATGAAAGAATTTTTATGAAAGTGTGAAGATGGGAAGTGAGCGTGACAAATCGTGAATTGATGATCTCTGTCGACGCCTTCGAGACCAGGGCTGCCGTTCTCGAGGACCGCGAACTCGTCGAGGTATACCTTGAGCGGCGGGAGGCTCCGTCGATTGTCGGCAACATCTACCTGGGAAGAGTCAAGGACATCCTCCCAGGGATGCAGGCGGCGTTTGTAGATATCGGTGTGGAGCGAAACGCGTTTCTTTACGTGGAAGAAATCGTTTTTCCCGGGAAAAACGAAGACGAGCCGATGCCGCCCATCCAACACCTGCTCAAGCCGGGCCAGGATATCCTGGTGCAGGTAATCAAAGAGCCGATGGACGCAAAAGGGGCTAGGGTAACCACGCAGGTGACCCTGCCGGGGCGCTACCTCGTGTTGTTGCCGTATTCCGATTTCGTGGGGACGTCACGGCGTCTGCCCGAAGAGGAACGGCGTCGTTTAAAAGAGACCTGTGAGCAAATAAAACCGCGTGGTGAGGGGCTTATAGCCCGAACCGCCGCCGAGGGTGCAGACCTTATCGATCTGCGGGCGGACTTAAAACGCCTGCTCTTATATTGGAGAAAGATAGGCCGGAAGGTACGCGATGCTGCGCCCGTCCAGCTTATCTATCAGGAGCCGCAGCTTGCGCTCAGGATCGTGCGCGACCTGTTTTCGCCCGAATTCAGGCGCCTTGTGATCGACAGCAAAGAGGACTACGATGCTATCACCGACTTTTTGGGGTCCACCGACCCCGAGCTTGCCAAGCGGGTCGAGTTGTACTCCGAACGGCTGCCGCTTTTTGATAAATATAACATCAACCAGGACATCGAAAACGCCATGAAGCGCAAGGTATGGCTGCGAAGCGGCGGCTATATCAGCATCGACCACACCGAGGCGCTTACGGCAATCGACGTCAACACGGGCAAGTATGTCGGCAAAACAACCCTTGAGCAGACGATTTTTAAGACCAACCTGGAGGCCGCAGGGGAGATAGTCAGACAGCTTCGGCTGCGGGATATCGGCGGTATTATCGTCATCGACTTCATCGACATGCAAGACCCCGATAACAGAGAAGAAGTATCCCGGGTGCTGAATGAGGCGCTTGCCTCAGACAGGACCAAAACCCGCGTTATAGAGATATCCAAGCTCGGGCTTGTCGAGATGACCAGGAAGAACGTAAGCCAGGGACTCCTCGAGTTCCAGGCGGAAACCTGCCCGTGCTGTCACGGCCTGGGCGTCATACTTTCTGATGCGACCATCGGTATGCAAATGTACCGTCAGGTTAAACGCTTGGCCGCAACCCATATCTCCGAGTCCTTCGTCTTCAAAGTCAACCCGCGCGGCCGGGAGTTTCTCAAGCAAAAAGGCAAACTCACCGGCAATATCCTTGATCTTGAATGGGACAAGAAAGCCCACCTCATATTCGACGATACCGTCCCCATCGGACGCCCCGAGATGATAGATGAAGGCACCGAAGCCCAAATCGAGCAGAGCATGAGCAACTACTATTGAAAACAAAATTTCTGCCTTTTCCTTGGGTGTTGTTGACACTTGTTTGACCTTATGCTACCATCAATGCTTGTTGCTAAGGAGGATTGCTATGTATGCCATCATAAGATGCGGTGGACAACAATATAAGGTAAGCAAAGGCGATGAGATCGTAGTCGACCAGGTAAAAGGTAACCCTGGCGATAAGTTCGATATCGAAGATGTTCTGATGCTCCGTGATGATCACGTGGTTGCCAACAACCTCGATAAGGTAAAAGTTGTAGCCTCGGTCACCGAGCACTTCAGGGGAGACAAGGTTATCGTCTTTAAGTATAAAGCCAAGAAAAACTACCGCCGCAAAAACGGTCATCGTTCGTATTTGTCGAAGATAAAGATCGAGGACATCAAGGTTCCAAAGGCAAAGGCCGCCAAGAAAGAAGAAGAGCCGAAAGAAGCCGAAGCAACCGCTTAACCGTAAATAAATAATACTAAAAAGAGGCTGCGGCCTCTTTTTTTTACTAATTTTATGCCGATATTTACGGGCAGGTCAGCACGGATAGTCGGATAACTTGCTTGCTAACACACTAAGAGGTAGCACATCTAAAAAAGTTAGCGGATTTAACATGAAATATATTGATTTTTGCAAAATATTGGTTAATACTAATGCTAGCTGGGAGCTATGGTAG
>PFFU01000098.1 GCA_002783345.1 Candidatus Aquicultor secundus | reverse complement strand
TTGGGTAGTAATGGTAGTAATATTTGGGTAGTAATATTAGTGTGATGAAATATTAGTGTGATGACTGTTAACGGATGATTAAGTGTTCGGATACCCGGGATATTCGTTCTTGTTAGTGTTGGATATATAGCGGGGATGGATGTATATTTAATTAGATTGGGTGCCTGAATATCTTAAAGACAGGTGGGTGCCGGTGTGGATGAGAAAGGTATTATGTATATGGCACGTCGATTTTGGGAGACGTTAAGCGAGTTTATAGTTTTGGCCGTTATCGCGTTTGTGCTGGCGTTTGGTATTCGGACGGCGGTTGCGGAGCCGAGGCTGGTCCCGACAGGGTCGATGGACCCGACGATAGCTCCCGGTGATCGTATCTTCACCGTAAAAGCACTGTACTATTTTGAAGAACCGCACCGTGGCGATATTGTCGTCTTTAAAGTGCCGAAACAGGTCAACTCCGACCCCGATGCCGCTCCTTTTGTAAAGCGGTTAATAGGGCTTCCCGGTGATACGGTCGAAGTCCGTGACGGTGTGCTGTATGTAAACGGCAAGGCCTATAAAGTTGCTGCAGCGCGTACTCCCCAATACTCGTACGGGCCGGTCAAGGTAAAGGAAGGCATGCTGTTTGTGCTGGGGGATAACCGTAACCAGAGCTACGACAGCCATGAGTGGGGCTTTGTCCCGGAGGAAAACGTGATTGCGAAAGCCGTCTGCGTATTTTGGCCGCTCGATCACTTAAAAGTGCTTAAATAGATTCTGCAAGTAATTACGTAAATGGACCAAGTATTCCTCAAAATTCATGGTAACGGGGTAATGCATGCGTGGCAAGGATTGTGCAAGAACACGGCGCGGTAGAGATTCATATCACGGGCACCGTCCAGGGCGTGGGTTTTCGTCCTCATGTCTATAGGCTGGCATCTATCCTGGGCTTGAGCGGCTGGGTCATCAACACAACCGCCGGTGTTACCGTACGGCTCGAAGGCCCCAAAGAAACCATCGCATCATTTCAGGAACGACTTCGTACCTCTCCCCCGCCGCTTGCGACCATCGAGAGCTTTACTGCATATGATGTAGAATCCGAAGGGTTTAGCGCCTTTTTTATCCACGAAAGCAAGCCTGCGCCCGATACCGAGATATCCATTCCGCCGGACATCAGCACCTGCGCCGATTGCCTGCGCGAATATCGCGACCCCGGTGATCGCAGGTACGGATATGCCTTTACCAACTGTGTAAACTGCGGCCCCCGTTTTTCTATTACACGCACAGCGCCTTACGACCGCAAAAACACATCCATGCATGCCTTTGAGCTGTGCGAGAACTGTGCTCAAGAGTACGCCGATCCTATGAACAGGCGTTTTCATGCCGAGCCCAATGCCTGCCCTGTGTGCGGCCCAAAAGTAGCACTGACGTCATCCGATGGAACACCGCTGGACGGCGGTATGGAAACGGCCAGAGAATTGCTAAAACAAGGCAAGATTCTCGCGATAAAAGGTGTCGGCGGATACCATCTGGCCTGCGACGCAACGAATGATGATGCGGTCGGGCTGCTTCGTGACCGTAAAAAGCGCGAAGCCAAGCCGTTTGCGCTGATGTGTCGCGATTTGGATACGGTGAGGTCGCACTGTGTGGTGTCGACCGATGAAGAACACCTTTTGACCTCGCCCGCGCGCCCGATTATCCTTTTGAAGCGCACTCCCTTAGGTGGGCTTACCGACGTGATTGCGCCGGGGCTTGATGCGCTTGGAGTAATGCTCCCCTACACGCCACTTCACTACGGGCTTTTCGATGTTGATCTATCGGTGCTGGTTATGACCAGCGCAAACATTAGCGACGACCCGCTCATCCTCACCGAGGAGGACGCTTACCGGCAGCTTGGTGACCTCGCAGACATATTTGTCGTGCACAAGCGCGAGATCGTAAACCGGGGCGACGATTCGGTTATTATGCTTTTTAATGGTGGGCCGTATTTTATCCGGCGTGCGAGGGGATATGTTCCTCAGGGGATACAGCTTCCGTGCACCATCCCGCCGGTTTTTGCCGCCGGTGGGGACTTAAAGAGCGTATTTGCTTACGGCCGGGAGAAAAAGGCGGTCCTCAGCCAGTATTTCGGCGACCTGGATAACCTTAAAAACGTCGAGGCCTACCTGGATGGGGTGCGCTTTTTCGCCGATTTTTTGAAGATTACCCCCGAGAAGGTGGTATGCGACCTGCATCCCGATTATGTGGGTGCGGGGTATGCTGAGCGCTATGCCGAGAAGCTTGGGGTTCCCTTAATTAAGGCGCAACACCACAAGGCGCATTTCGCCTCGGCTATGGCGGACGCCGGGCTTAACGAGAAGGTCTTAGGAGTTGTATGCGACGGCACCGGCTACGGTGACGATGGCTCGATCTGGGGTTGTGAGTTTTTCCACGGCGACTATGAGAGCATCGACCGGGTTGCATCCCTTGAGCCGTTTATGCAGCCGCGCGGCGACGGCGCGGTAAAATATCCCCTGCATATGGCAGCTGTTTTACTGTATTCTCTCTGGAAGGACGAGAAAAAGCTGCTGCAGGTTTTGCCTGAGAGCGCCGATTTGATGCCGTTTGTCCGGGCGCAGACCGTAAATAATAATTTAAGCATTGCCTCATCGAGCTGCGGCCGGCTGTTCGATGCCGCCGCCGCCCTGTGCGGCTTTACATCCAAATCCACTTACGAAGGTGAGGCCGCGATGCGCATGGAGGCCCTGGCAAGGTCATCTGGTCTCGTGCTTAACAACGTTGTGCCTTACGCTTTTGCTATCCTTGAGGATGATATAGCGCGCCTCTCCTGGAGTTTTCTGGATGAGATGGCGGAGGATAAACGTAAAGGGGCGGGCCCCACTATGCTCGCCACACGCTTCCACCGTACCTTTACGACGGCGCTTAATGATATGATTGAGAAGCTAACGGCCCGGTATATGACGCAAAAAGTGGTATTTTCTGGCGGGACATTTCAGAACCGCCTTATTATAGATATACTTGCCAAGGAACTCCCGACAAAAGGAATCATGCCATATTTCCATCGCCGGGTTCCGACAAATGACGGGGGACTGGCATTGGGGCAGGTAATGTTGACAACCGCTGGTCAGTAGCAAACGGCATTTACTGTATGTCATTCTGAAGGAGCGATTAGCAAATAGTGAACGGCGATTAGTTGTCATTCTGAGGGAGCGATTAGCAAATAGTGAACGGC
>PFFU01000181.1:15588-20967 GCA_002783345.1 Candidatus Aquicultor secundus | reverse complement strand
CCTCTGTCTTTAAAAAACTTGATAACGTCTTTTTCCGGAATCCGCTCGCTCATGGGCGGACCCATCTCTCCTTGAACATCGCTCCAGTCAACGACGACTATTTGATGGAAAGGTTTGGAAATTCGTCGAATTTCCATCAAGAAGCTGCTCGGATCATCCAGCTCATGAAATACCGCCACCATAAATGAAACATCGATTGTGCGGCTTTCGATAGGAAATTTGTTTTCTTCTGATTGCAGGGCCAAAATGTTATCGATGCCTGCGGCCTTCTCTTTAAGAACCTCGAGTGCTTTTGGATTGATATCGACAGCGTAAACGGTGCCGTGTCCATCGAGATGTTTTGCAAGCGGGACGCTTAAGTAACCGGTCCCGCAGCCTAAATCGGCTACTGCAAGGCCGTCTTTTATGCCCCCCAGCACCTCGATCACCGGCTCAACCGGTAGTATCTCTTTTCTTCTTGGGTTGTCTAACCTGGCCATATCGCCGTGAAACTTATGTCCGCCCATACGCACCCCCTTGAATAGCTATTTTTATAGTTAAGCATATACGAGAAATTTTACCACAATAATACCCCCCCACTGGGTATCTCGATGGTCTCAGCATTTCGTCAACAGCGGCTCACCGAGATATTTAACACGCCAAAATCCGTTTTATTTTGCGTAATTTAAAGAGGTAATTCTTATGTAACTCCTATTTTTGCCAATATTGCGCTTGTCACTATTAGTTATTTTTGTTACAATTGAGCCTGCAAAAGTAGGCTAATTGCGTCTATGACGACCGGTTTTAGCTCTTGCCAAAAAACCATTTCATTGACAATGTGCTTGCACTAGCAAACGCACTTTTGATATATTAGAGTAACCCCAAACAGGGACGGCTTCCTCGGTATGTAACACAATGTAACACAAAATCTAAAAAAAGAAGGAGTGGAAAATGGAGAACACTGCAATCGCAATTGCCTTGGGATCAGGCGTACTGGCCATTATTTTCGGTATGTTTTTAATCGCCCGGACGCTAAAACAGCCCGCCGGCAATGCAAAAATGCAAGAGATCGCTAAGGCGATCCAAGAGGGCGCTGCCGCCTTTCTAAAAAGGCAGTATACAACCGTATTTTTTGTAGCAATTGTTCTATTCGTAATTTTAGGTTTCGGTCTCAATTGGGTAACCGCTATCGGATTCCTTATCGGTTCCGTTGCTTCGGCATCGGCCGGCATCATCGGAATGAACGTAGCGGTACGTGCTAACGTGAGAACCGCTGAAGCCGCGAGAGGTGGCCTTAAGAAAGCATTGGGTCTCGCTTTCAAGGGAGGTGCCGTAACCGGTATCTTAGTCGTAGGACTTGGTATCCTCGTTGTAACGGGATTCTGGGAAGCGACTAAAGACGCAAACGCTCTCATCGGACTAGGTTTCGGTGGAAGTCTTATCTCGGTCTTTGCTCGAATCGGAGGAGGTATCTTTACAAAAGCTGCAGACGTAGGTGCCGACTTAGTTGGTAAAGTCGAGGCGGGGATTCCCGAAGACGATCCGAGGAACCCGGCAGTTATCGCTGACAACGTTGGTGACAACGTTGGTGACGATGCCGGAATGGCCGCCGACCTGTTTGAGACATATGTCGTAACTGTAATCGCATCGATCCTATTAGCTACCCTGTATTTCCCTAGTTTTGAGAATGCCCTTGTATACCCGCTTGCATTGGCAGGGGTCTCTATTATCGCTTCAATGATCGGTGTGTTTTTTGTTAGGCTTGGGAAGAAAAACAACATCATGGGAGCCCTCTACAAAGGTCTCGCCGCATCCGCAGTTCTGTCCATGATTGCTTTCTATCCGATTACGCAAATGTTCATGGACGGTAATGGGAAATACTCGATCGGTGAGCTTTTTGGAGCTTCCCTTGTTGGTATTATCATTACCGCAGCACTGGTAATCATCACCGATTACTACACATCATCGAAGTATTCGCCGGTTAGAATTATCGCTAAGGCGAGCGAAACCGGCCACGGCACAAACGTCATCCAGGGGCTTGCCGTCGGTATGCAGTCCACAGCCCTTCCGGTTATCGTTATCGCTGCCGGTATTCTAACCGCATACAGCCTCGCTGGAGTCTACGGTATTGCAATCGCCGCGGTCGCGATGCTAAGCATGACCGGTATCGTTGTGGCAATCGACGCATTCGGCCCGGTTACAGACAACGCCGGCGGTATCGCTGAGATGGCGAGCCTTGAGGACAGCGTTCGCGACGTCACCGACGCTCTCGACGCTGTTGGTAATACAACAAAGGCCGTTACTAAAGGTTATGCTATCGGTTCAGCCGGTCTTGCCGCTATCGTTCTCTTCTCGGCATATACCCAGGAACTCGCTAGGGCAGGCGCAAAACTGAAATTTGATCTCTCCGATCCGTTCGTTATCGTCGGTCTCTTTATCGGCGGTCTTCTCCCGTACCTGTTCGCATCATTCAGCCTGGGTGCGGTAGGTCGTGCAGCCGGTGCGGTTGTCGAGGAAGTAAGGCGCCAGTTCCGCGAGATAGAGGGTATCATGGAAGGAACAGGCCGGCCGGAATATGGCAAAGCTGTCGAGATCGTTGCCGCTGCAGCCATCAAAGAGATGATCGTACCGGCTCTTATCCCGGTTCTTGCACCAATCATCATCCTCGGCATCGGCGTGGCGCTTGCGTCGCAGGGTCCACATATTGGAGCAACTATGCTCGGTGGAGTTCTTGTTGGAAGTATCGTAACCGGTATCTTTGTAGCTATCTCGATGACCACCGGTGGCGGTGCCTGGGATAACGCAAAGAAATACATCGAAGACGGGCACCATGGTGGCAAGAATTCCTTCGCACACCAGGCAGCGGTTACCGGCGACACGGTTGGCGATCCTTACAAGGATACAGCCGGCCCGGCCATCAACCCGATGATCAAGGTTATCAACATCGTAGCTCTCTTGATCGTTCCGTTCTTGAAGTAATAGTTTTAAGCGGCGCTTGCGCCACTGAATAGATACTTAAAACACAAAACGCCTCGCAATAAATGCGAGGCGTTTTTTTATACTGCGTTAATAACCTACTCAACCGTTACGCTTTTTGCAAGATTGCGCGGTTGGTCGACATTGCAGCCCCGGATCTTGGCTATGTAATACGATAGGAGCTGGAGCGGGACGACCGCCGGAATCGCCGACAGAAGTTCCGGTGTTTCCGGCACATAGAATACGTACTCGGCCTGCTGCTTTATCTCTTCGTCGCCTTCGGTTGCAACGGCGATGACATAGGAATCGCGCGCTTTTACCTCTTGGATATTACTGATGACCTTCTCGTAAGTATGGCCCTTAGTCGCCACGACGACGACGGGAACGGCTTTCTCAAGCAGGGCGATCGGCCCGTGTTTCATCTCACCCGCCGCATACCCCTCGGCGTGAATATACGATATCTCTTTCAGTTTAAGCGCGCCTTCCATGGCAACCGGAACGCCAATTCCCCTGCCCAGGAACAGAAAGCTCCTGCATTCGGAAAACCGGCGGGCGCATTCCTCGATAACGCTTGTATCGGCGAGAACTGCGGCTATTTTGTCGGGAAGTGCTTTTACCTCGGCGATCAGCTTATCGATCTCGGCCTTCGGCATCGCTTCGCGCACCTGGGCCAGGTACAGGGCCAGCGTGTAGATGGCCGCCATTTGGGATACAAGTGTTTTGGTTGCGGCAACGCCGATCTCGGGACCGGCGTGGGTATGTATGATGCCGTCGGCCTCCCGGGTAATACTGCTTCCGACAACGTTACTGATCGCGATTACTTTGGCCCCGCGCGCCCTGGCTTCGCGCAGGCTCGCAAGTGTATCGGCCGTTTCGCCCGACTGAGAGATCGCCACGACCAGCGTATCCTTGGTGATTATCGGATTGCGATAGCGAAACTCGGAGGAGATATCGACCTCAACGGGGATTCCCGCCCAGTTCTCTATCGCATTCTTGCCGACAAGCCCGGCATGATATGACGTACCACAGGCGACGATAAATATTTTGTTCAGCCCTTTTATAATATCCTCGGTGAGGTGGGATGCGGTGTCGAGCCTTACGTCGCCACCTACAAAACTGCTTCGAATAGTTTCGCGTACCGCCGTCGGCTGCTCGTTTATCTCTTTTAGCATGAAGTCTTCGTAGCCGCACTTCTCAGCCGCTTCGTCATCCCAGTTAACGGTGAATATCTCACGGTTAACAGCGATATCGTCGAAGGTTGTAATCTTTACGCCATCGCAGGTGACTTCGGCTATCTCATCGTTGTCGAGAAAAATCACGCTGCGCGTGTAGCCGAGGATTGCGGGCACGTCCGAGGCAATAAAGTTCTCGCCCTCACCGATCCCGAGAATCAACGGGCTGTCCTTGCGGGCGGCGATGATTCTATCCGGCTCGTGCTTGCTGATAACCGCCAAGGCAAACGAGCCCCTAAGCTCTTTTATTGCCGCTTTTACCGCTTCGAGCAGGTTGCCGTCGTATTTTTCCTCAACAAGGTGGGCGATAACCTCGGTGTCGGTTTCGGAGCCAAACACATGCCCTTTTGCCTGAAGTTCTTCTTTTAAGGCTATAAAGTTTTCGATTATGCCGTTGTGAACGACGGCCAGGTTTCCCGTGCAGTCGAGATGTGGGTGGGCATTTTCCTCTGAAGGTTTTCCGTGGGTCGCCCACCGGGTATGACCGATACCGATCTGCCCCGAGGGGGCTCCGGTAAGGAGGGCCTCCTCAAGCTCTTTTAACTTACCGAGGCGGCGCACAACACTTATTCCACCGTCTAGCACAGCAATTCCGGCGGAGTCGTATCCCCTGTACTCCAGGCGCTTAAGACCATTAATCAACACGGGCACGGTATCTCTCTGACCGATACACCCAACTATTCCGCACATAGGTTCTCCCTTCGTGAATGCCGATGATTAGTATCACGGCATGAACCAGGACACATTAATAGGGTTACTATAATAGTTGCTACGTTAGTTACTGCAACAGCCTATAGTATTGTTACGTCTATGGTTACGTTCTTGTTACTATAATAGTTACTACATTAGTTACTGCAACAGGGGAATTTAGAAAAGGCTCCGGCTGAGGCATGTCTATGCCGGCCTTTTGCCACTTTGGTACCGCTTTGTCCCGGGGGTCGCTCTCCGGTTTTGTAGATACCATTACGACCGTGGTCCGCCGAGAGGCATCCGCCGAATGAAACTTTCGATTAACCTCTCCCTCGTCAACTACCATAAAACGGCAGTTCTGGCGCTCGCATTGTTACCCCTATTCAGTTATTAGTCGTTTCTTGCTTACTATCCTCCTTCCGCCATCTTTCTACTATATCAGCACACACCATTCCATATCGTCGAAGACCGCCATCTTCTTGTTGCCGACCTTCCGCGGTCT
>PFFU01000181.1:1258-15568 GCA_002783345.1 Candidatus Aquicultor secundus | reverse complement strand
ATGTCATTCTGAACGATATAATTGAATATAGAGACAATAGCCAGGCAATTACAATGCTTATGCTCGCGTCTGGATGTCATTCTGAACGATAGTGAAGAATCTAGATCACACTCACCGACTTCTGTCACTGAGTATGTCTAAGCTTTGATCTACCTTCCTAAGAAGAATCTATCAAGCATCTTTCAAATCTATCAACCGCCTATAAACCATCTATCTCACTCAGGTTATCTAAGCTTAGACCCTCCTGCACAAAAAGAAGGTTTCCGCACCCAAGATTCTTCAGTCGCTTCGCTCCTTCAGAATGACATCTAATCGCTATTTGCTATTTGCTCCTTCAGAATGACATCTGGCAAGAGTATCCTTAGAACCCGATCTCCTGCCGGATGATATTTGCGATACTGTGGGCCACAAAGCCCGCATTGTCGCTGGTATCGCTTTCGACCATGACGCGGATAAGCGGTTCGGTGCCGGATGGTCGCACCAGGATTCTGCCCCGATCTTGAAGCTCGGTCTCGGCCTTCGCGATGCTTTCTCTAATAATCGCGATCTCCTGCCATCCATGTATCCTTTTTACCTTGACGTTAATCAGAACCTGGGGAAGTTTCTTCATAATTTTCTTCAGTTCAGAGAGCTTCTTCCCTGTCTGGACCATAACGGACGCAAGCTGCAGGGCGGTTATGATACCATCACCTGTTGTGTTGTGCTCCAGAAATATAATATGGCCGGATTGCTCGCCGCCGATGCTTATGTTTCGCGCGAGCATCTCTTCGAGAACGTAGCGGTCTCCAACCTTAGTTTTAACGACATCGATTCCGTGCTTTTTCATGGCGATATCAAAGCCCAAATTAGCCATAACCGTCGTTACAATGGCGCTTTTGGGAAGCATGCCGCGCTCTTTGAGATGGGTTGCGCAGACGGCCATAATAAAATCGCCGTCTACTACCTCACCGTTCTCATCGACCGCAATTACCCTGTCGGCGTCGCCGTCATGCGCGAAACCAACATTAACATCGTGCGACGTCACTATCTCCTGGATATAATCAACATAGGTCGAGCCGCAGCCCAGGTTTATATTCATACCGTTTGGACTGGTATTTACCGCTTTTACTTCGGCCCCAAGCTGGCGGAAGACAAGCGGCGATACCCGGTACGCCGCGCCGTGTCCGCAATCGATGGCCACTTTGAGCCCCTCCAGGCTGCCGGTAATCGTGTTAACGACATGATCGACATAAAGGTCTGCCGCTTTTCCATCGACTTTAACCGTACCGATGCTCGGGCCTGTGGGAAGGTCTTTTTCCGAATCCAAATTCGCTTGTATATCATCTTCTACCTGGTCGGGCAACTTAAAGCCGTCGGGTCCGAAGAACTTGATGCCGTTATATTCGGCGGGATTATGCGACGCGGAGATCACAACCCCGCCGTCGGCTTTAAGGGCTTTGGTAAGATATGCAATGGCAGGGGTCGGCAGAACCCCGACGTTGAGCACGTTGGAGCCGACCGAGCATATACCCGCGGCAAGCGCCGCTTCAAACATGGCCCCCGATATTCTTGTGTCTTTTCCTATAATGAAGACCCCGCCCTTGCCCTTGCTAAGAACGGTCGCCCCGGCTTGGCCGATTTTAAACGCCAGCTCGGCGGTAAGGTCCTTGTTTGCGATCCCTCGAACGCCGTCGGTTCCAAAAAGCCTCGTCAAATGCCACCTCCAGGCAAGTAATTTTTACGGTCGCTTTAGTATATCATTTACGGCTTTTGCGTGACAAAGGCTCCCGGCTAGGAGCTATACGACTTTGCGACAAAAGGCGACGTCATCGCGGCAAGCATCGCTTCGTAGCTGGGGATAAACGATATGGTGTCACCAATTTCATATGTGTGTTCAGATTCGGTCACATCGACGACAAGGTGGTCGCTGCTTCTCCTTAAAATCTTCGCTTTCATATCGAGGGTTCTTAGCGCGCCCCTGCAGATATCCTGCGATCCAATCGCCAGGATCGCCCTTTTACGCAGGCCGTCAGGCTGTTGTGTCGGCTTTTCTTTTATCTCTACGATTTCCGCTTCCAGGATTATTGCATCCTGAAAGGTGTGCGGGATCGGGTCAAGGTCGACCGTCTCCTGCCCCAAAAGAATCGCCTCCCCCAACCTGACCTGGTTAACCCCGGGCGGCACCGCCCCAGCCTCTATAAGCTTCCAGATACTCGAGTTGCCGCCGGAGACAACCGGAAGCCGGGTATCCAGGCGCTCCCGCAGGTCGCCGGCGCTCTTAACCAGAAGCTCGAGCATTGCGGGTGTGGGGGAAACCCCCTGCAAGCAGGCCACATTCGATCCGATTCCCTCAAACCGTATCCATGAAAACCGCAGCGCCTCCCGCATAAAACCGAAAAGATCCTGGGGAAGCACTCCCTCGCGCAGGTCGCCGGCCTCAACCATCACTATGACTTTGTATTCTTTGCGGATTGCCGAAGCCGCGTGGGAAATTCGTTTAATCGTTGCAAGCTCGGATACGAGGCACATATCCGTTATTTCAACCGTACGGGGAATCTCCCAGGTCATCGGTTGCCTCAGCATCATACGAGGGACATCTCGAAGGACATCTATATCAAGCAGACGCTCCAGGTTTTGCAACCTGGAGTCGGCAACAGTAGAAACTCCGCCGGCAATCATCGCCCGGGCCACGGCGGGATTCCCCAGGCACGCCTTAACAACCCCAACGACCTCTATGCCGTTGGCGTTACAGGTACTGGTTATCACGTGCGCATTATGCGCAATCTTATTGAGATCAACTGTGAGAGACGGTTGCAGAGAACATCACTCCATAAAAAAAGAGGTTAAAGAAGCGTACTTCCTTAACCTCTGGTGTTGCGTAATTATTACCTCTTGGAAAACTGCGGACGCTTGCGGGCTTTTTTCAAGCCGTACTTGCGACGCTCTTTCATTCTTGGGTCGCGGGTCAACAGACCGGCTTTCTTAAGCTCGCCGCGAAAACCGTCATCGGCCTCAAGCAGCGCTCTTGCGATACCGTGACGCAACGCACCAGCCTGGCCGCTTACGCCACCGCCGGTGATCGAGGCTATTACATCGAACCTGTCTGTTGTACCGGTTACTTCAAAGGGCTGCTGGATCAAAATCTGCAGGGCCTTACGGCCGAAATACGTCTCGAGGTTCTTGCCGCCGACATTGAACTCGCCCTTGCCCGGCATCAACCGAACACGGGCCACAGCATCTTTTCTACGACCTGTTCCGTAGTAGACAACCTTACTAGCCACTGATTACTCTCCTCCCGCCCTAATATCTAATACTTTCGGCTGCTGGGCGGTATGCGGATGCTCCGACCCTGCATAAACTTTTAGTTTCCTGAACATCTGCCGGCCAAGACTATTGTGCGGAAGCATGCCCTTTACCGCCAGCTCAATAACCCTTGTCGGGTGTTTTACGATCAATTTGTCAAATGTGGTTTCTTTTAATCCGCCCGGATAGCCAGAGTGGCGATAGTACATCTTTGTCTGGGCTTTACGTCCGGTCATGACAACTTTCTCAGCGTTTATAACGATGATGTAATCGCCGACATCCATGCTTGGGGTATACATGGGTTTGTGTTTTCCTCTAAGAATGGTCGCGACCTGGGTTGCGAGACGACCGAGCGGTATTCCCGCTGCGTCAACTGCAAACCACTCTCGATTGATATCCTTTGGCTTGGCCGAATATGTTTTCATTTCTCCTCCAACACTGTATGTAAAAGTTAATTATCTTTCAAAACTGGCAATATTGTAGCAATCTTGCAACCATACTATATTATATAAAACCGCAGGAAATGTCAATGCCGGTTCGGTAGTTCGAAGCCCTTAGCCGACTACTCGCATAAACGTTTCCGAGATACCCTACTACGCCATATAATATCAGGCTAAATTCGAACAACTTTCAAACAAATCTTGAGAACACTTCGTTACCAATAAAAATCCCCCGGGGTGTTAATCTCAGCAGCCCGTTTTTGCTTTCTATAAGCCCGTCGTCGAGCAACCCCTCGATCTGCGCACCATAGATATCCTGCACAGAGCATCCAAAGCGAGACGCAAATGCCTCCAGGTTTACACCCTCCATCTTGCGAAACCCCAGGAAAAGCATTTCGCTCATCTCGTCGTCTATAGAAAGCTCGATTTCCTCGGGCTTAAATAGGTCGGTACCCGCAGTTTCTATATAATCCGTGGGTTTTGCCGTATTTGCAAATCTCTTGTTGCCGATCCTCGAATGCGCACCGGCGCCGAAGCCGATGTAATCACGGTTATCCCAGTACACCAGGTTGTGACGGCACTCCTTGCCGGGTTTGGCGTAGTTTGAAATCTCGTAATGCCCATAGCCGGACTCTTCCAAAGATTCCATGGTATACGCAAACATATCCGCCTGCATGTCTTCATCGGGCATTGCGAGCGCACCCGTAGTTATCTCGCACTCAAGCGCGGTCCCTGGCTCGACCGTAAGGCCGTAGCATGAGAGGTGCTCGGGCTCAAGCGCGGCGGCTTGCTCGAAATTAAGCGCCCAGTTTGCGAGCATTTGCCCGGGGACGCCGAATATGAGATCGATATTTATATTATCAAAGCCGGCCCGGCGGGCGGCATTAAACGCATCCACCGCCTGCTGTGCCGAATGCTTTCTGCCAAGAAGTGTCAGCAGGTCATCGTCAAGGGATTGGAACCCGATACTTAGCCTGTTCACACCGCTTTCCCGCAGCACCGCCAGCTTTTCATACGTAACCGTTTCCGGGTTAGCCTCGATGGAAATCTCGGCATCGGGTGTAATAGCAAAGCGCCCCTTCAGAGATGTGATAATCGATGCTATGTAAGAGGGCTCCAGCAGGGTTGGGGTGCCGCCGCCTATATAGATGCTCCCTACGGTGCCGAAAGCGCCGTAGCAATCTGCCTGGGAAGCGATTTCGGTCAGCAACGCATTTACGTAGGGCTGATGAAATGCGGCCAGTCCCGCATAAGAATTGAAATCACAATATTTACATTTTTGTTTGCAAAACGGGATATGCACATAAATAGCGGACATGATATATAAAAAAAGAATCCTTCCGTGTGTTTGTAAGATTATCTCAGATTCGACTGGGCAATGCCAGCAGTGGACCGGGCCTCAGGTATTTTCGCTAATGCGAGTGGCGGGCAGGTCGTCGTGCTTGTGCCCGGATGCAGATATTTGACCGTCCTCTCTAGTGTGGTAAAACCAACGGTCCCGGTTTGCTTGCGTCTTCCTCAAGCCTGATGGCCTCCGCCGGGCAAACCCCCACGCACACGCCGCACCCTTTGCATGCATCCGCATCAACCTTGACCTCATCGGCCATGCTCAGTGCGTTAAATTGGCACGAGTCAATGCAGCTTTCACACAACGTGCAGGAGTCGTGGTCGATTCCGGCCGTAAAGCCGGAGGACGTAACGACTCCAAACCCAAGCGATAGTGCGCGCATCCCCAGGCAACAGCACGAGCAACAATTGCAGAGAGAATAGAGCCTGTCGCCGGCCGCATCCTTAAACCAGGCCGTATGGACACGCCCCCGCTCGTGCTCCCGCTCAAGGATTTCTAGCGCCTCGCCGGTATCCACCCTACGCGCATTCCCCTTCTTATGCTCAACGACAAAATCGACAAACGGCTCACCAAGAACAAAGCATACATCTATCGGCAGGCACGGGTTCTCGGCTATCTGTCTGCAGGGGCAATCCGTAACCGCAATATGCTCGGAGTTTTCCAGGATAATATCCCTCGCCCGCTCAAATGGCAGCACCTGCTCGGGGTTACGAACCACAACCGGCTCTTTAATATCGACCAGACGTTTTGCCGTTTCGCTTGTGATTACCTTGGCGTGGTGGGTGTTCATCAGCTTTTCACCGGCACCCCTGTAAAGCCGGGCCGGGAACAGCCGTGGATGCTCGAGCGCATACCTGACCGGTTTCAGGTACGACGACGTCCATCTTAAGTACACATAGCTGTGGATGAAGTTCTTTGCCCCCCGCCACCCGTGAAACCGCGCCAGTTTGGCTGTGCTGTCTTTGCGCCTAATAAACAACCAGCTCCCGGCCACAGCGATGCCACTTAGCAACAGCGGGATAAGGCCGCTTTTCTTTCTTGTTTTATCCATACCCTATTTATTATAGCCGATTAGACCATAGAAACCACGCGAACATGCACCTGAATCCTCTAAACTATCGCCCATCCTGGTCGAAATTAATACAAAACAGCTCTTGAGGAGATGGTGCTACATGCCTTTTATCATACTGGTAAACGCGCTTAGCGGGCTTATCGTAGCCTTGCTCTATTATCCGAGATCGCCGTGGTACCTGTTCGGCGCCGTGCGGCTCGACGAACTGTGGTTGTGGTCGAAGTACGCCCTATTTTCCTCATCGTTGCTGTTTGTTTTCGCGGTTCTGGCGCTTGATAAAGACGCAAAAGGCCGCGGCCTTGCCCGAAGCCTATCGGCGTTTATAGCAACCCTGCAGGGGCTCCTCAACCTGCTCCCCGCAGTTTTATATCTTATCTTTTTACACGGTGCTGCGACCTCCCGCATCGCAGTCCATGGATATACGCTCACAATTACTTCCCGGCAGCTCTTCTTGCACCTGCTCCTTGTCACAATATCTTGGGCAACCGCCCTCTGGCTTGTGCTAAAAGGAAGGGAGCGCAACATCACCGAGCCCGCGCAGGTTCTCGAAGCGCAGGTACAATCATCGATATAACGGATCATGTCAACCTACATACTCCATAAAGATAGCAGCAAAGCAGAAAACCTGTCGATAAACGGTTGTTCATCCGATGAAGGCAGCGGTTTGTAAACACTACGTCGCCTGCAGGCTATGTAGACAAAGCGTATAAATGGCGGCTGCCATTTATGTAGTTGGCCCTTATCAGGCGATCTGATATAAAGCTTTATGTGGGTTTTCACACATCGTGTAGCGCTTTACTCATTACTAATCGAATAGGTTTGAGTCACTACGCACTGCCAATACGATGTCGCTGACGTAGTGCCACCATAGCACCTACTAAACCAAGAAAAACCGCTAAACCTATAGCTGCATAAAGTGTATTCCTGTCGTTAACTGATGTTGACTCATCATCCTTAATTGAACCCTTAATAGCGCTTTGCACCATGCCGTGGGCCACGCCAGTACCTGGTTCGCCACCATATAACAAGTTACCTTGAGCATCCTTCGCAGGTTCACCCATGGTAGAAACCATCTTCAATAAGACATCTGCCGCTGGGTATAATTTCTTATTATCTAGACTTAGCTTACCCTTATTGTTGTAGAGAGGAATGAGGTAGTCACCTTGATCTGCACTAACATAAATAAAATCAGTGTTAAACACCTCGACCCTTACATGCTTTGCTTCGGATACGTTGCTGATGTTCTGCTCGCTGAGATACTTCGTAACGTCATTTTCATCTGCGCTGAACTTTATCAGTTCTCTTGGCATGTACCTGCCGTAGCCTATAAGAGCCCATGAGCCATTTTCTTGCCCAATATCTGCGGATGAGACAACTTTACCTGTTTTGTCAAGCAGTGGATATTCCCAGTAATATTCTGCACGTAGCGCAGAAAGAAAGTCTTTATTTTTATAATCCTTTGAGAGTGCCTTAATCTTAGACAAGTCAAGATTGTATACTTTATATGGCTGCCCAAGCTCCACTGGTGCTTCAGATGCATCCGTAAGACTCCAAAAATCAGGTTGCTCCTTCATATCGCTTGCAATCGAATTCAACTGCGCCTTAATTACCTGATCAACCTCTACGGGCGCGCTAGCAAAGGAAGTGCTTGGAAGCAATAGAAGTACCAAGATACCAAATAGTGCTAATACTCTTTTCATCGATTACTCCTCACTCCTTATTGATAAAAGTAGATAGATTCAACCCATCTGTGGACACCGTCGTCGTAAAACCAGTTATAGGTATTTTTATGACCTGCCCCATCTGCTGGATTAACCCAGTACACATACCGGGTTGCGGTGTCATCATCGTACCCACGAACAACAGTCATATGCCCACCTCCACTGTAATAGCCCCAGCCTGCAGCCATCGGACCGCCACAGTTGATCTGATATTTTACCGATAAGAAGGTTAGGCCACTGCTTATGGTCATACCAGTTCTTTTCGTCTGGAAATGGTTTATGGCTTGGTTGGTCTGGTTTAACGATGCTGTATAATTTGGATAGTTCTGGTTATGATAAATGTAATCGACATTTGCCCATTGGCTTAGCGTCCCACCAAAATGCTTTTCAATCATCTCGCCGCTAGCCGCCCAGCACCAATTGCTCTTTGCTTGCTGTACGGGAACAACAGTGGAAAGCCACTTCACCGTTGCAAACGCCGGGGTCGCTGTAGTCGCCAACAACAGTACCGCTAAGCAAATTTGCAGTATCAAGTAATGCCTTAACGTAAATCTCAATCTCATAGTTCACCTACCCCTAATCCTCATAATCCTATTCATTCGTTTGCGTCTTTCGGTAATATTTTTGTTGCCCTAGTAGATAGCAAATTTAAATGAGCCAAAGCTAGATTTACTTTACGAGCATGCTGTTTACAAAACAAGGTTCATACTTGCGCTCTTTACCTATGCTATTTAACGACTGTCACTTAAGTGTAGCGCTGTCCCTGATACATATTTACGCCCCCCTTTCTTTTATAAGCAATTACCTGCTTATTAAGGACTGATAGCCTAAAATCCCATAAGCCATACACGTAAAACCTTTGCTGATAGTTATAGCACATGCTTCAATTTACTAACTATCACTACTTCAGTGTCTTATAATGACTGTACTCTAATACACGTATTCTAACTTACTTTATATATCTAATCAATACCCTTTCTACACAGTGCTAACCTGCTAATTTTAAAAACATACGGTAGTTTAGCTGGGGTTTAACTTGGTAGTAAAAATGATTGACTATTTCCTAAAAATAATGAGAATAATCATTCAATGCAATTTGAAGATGCTTGGTAGCATCTTCTATGCTTATGCTGTGGCTTGTGCAAGATGAAATACTGGCAGCGATCGGGACAAGAGCAAGCCAAGTAAACATTTTACGTGTGTCCATGGGCACTCTTTCCTATTGGCCTAGCGGAAGTCATCAAAGCATGGGTTTGCTTAAAAATATATGAATAACACCGCTTTCAAAGTATTATAATCATTGCAATAGTAGATCGTTCTCTTTTTGGGTATCTACAGGGTGAAATAATCCAATTTGCCACCAGGGGATACCATGAAACTACTTGTAACCGGAGCAGCAGGAGACATCGCGTTTCAGCTTATTCCCTCGCTTGTCCGGCAAGGACACAGCATAAGGGCGCTGGTCAGGTCCGAAAAAGAAGCGCGAAGCATTCAAAATCCCGCAATCGAGATTGTCGTTGCAGATATTACCAACCCTCAGTCTATTAGCGGAACGGCCGCCGACGTCGATGCGGTATTTCATCTTGCGGCCGCCCTCTTCGTCGCTGACCCCGAGGAAGACCTGAGAAAAATCAACTACGAGGGAACCATCAACGTGGCAAACGAATGCATCGCTCACGGCGTTAAAAGGTTCATTTTCCCCAGCTTCCCACTGGTTCTAGGGCCGCACACCGCCCCGTCACAACCCATCAACCCGGAGGATGCCGCCACCCAGCCAAACTGTTTTCATGCGCTTTACAAAAAGCTCTGCGAGCAGCACCTGCTTGTGCTGGCAGAACACGGAAAACTTTCGCCCACCATCCTCCGCCTGGGGACGGTCTACGGACCCGATATGCGCCTGATTAAAGCCCTGAAGTCCTTCATAAAGCAGGGGCTCTACCGGATACCGGGCGATGGCAACTACGTTTTCAGCCCGGTCCATGTCGATGATGTAGTCCAGGGGATGCTTTTGGCCTTGAACAGCGAAAAGGCGATCGGACAGATATATAATGTTGCCGATGATATGCCGGTCCGTTACAAAGAATTCGTCTTTATGCTCGCCGACCTCCTACAAGTACCAAGGCCTCAGTCGGTACCGATAGCCCTCTACCGGGTGCTCGCCGGCTTCGCCGCCCTATGGGCGCGCCTCACGAACACGGCGCCCCTCATCAACAACGATATGGTAACGTTCAGCACCTCAAGTTTCGCTGCGGATACGACTAAAACCAAGAACGAGCTTGGCTTTAAGCCGAACTACCCGACGATTGCCAAGGGCCTTCCAACATGCATCAATCGTCATCAAGGCTTAGAAAAACGTTCAATTGCAGCCTGATTTGGTTAAAAACAATAGAGAAGAAAAGAAACCCGAGATTTCGCTTTTCGCCGAAGCCGAACAGGGCCGCTGAAGTCGCTTGACAGACCCTATAAAAAGGTGTAGCCTTTCCTAACTAAACGGTTAAGATAAAACAACCGTGGGACTCGTTTTGTCACCACAGCTTCGGGAATATGTATTACTATGTTTGATGTCATAACATTAGGAAGCGCAAGCAGGGATATATTTTTCGTCACCAATCGGGCAAAGGTGCTGCCCGATCCCTCCAGCATCGAGGGGAAAATGATCTCTTTCGCCCTTGGGGCAAAGGTGTCGATTGAGGACGCCTACATCCATAACGGTGGAGGCGCCTGCAACACGACAACCGCCTTCGCCCGCCTCGGTTTGAGCGTTGCACCGTACATCAACGTCGGCAACGACGAGATGGGCGAACGAATCATCCTTGAGATGCTTCAGGAAGGCGCGGATACCGACTTTATCTGGGTTGACGAGGGTAAACGCACGGGTACCAGCGTTATTATCATCCCGGTAGGCGCCGGTGACCGCACGATCCTTTTCTACTCGGGTGCCAACCGTGACCTCAGGGTCCGCGATTGGGATAAAATCAACGACACCTCCTGGTTTTATATAGGCCCGATAAGCCGGCAGGCGCCGGATTTACACAGGCAGGCGATAGAGTTTGCGCACAGCAAGTCGATTAAAGTAGCAAATAACCCGGGTATAGGACAAATCGAGCGCGGCTATGAATATATGGCCCCGCTGCTCAAAATCATCGATGTTTTAATCGTCAACCGGACCGAGGCCACCCTCATCCTGCGATCAAAAGACCCCGATATCGTTATCTCGGATAACCGGCAGCTTGCAGGCGAACTCATGAAGACGGGGCCAGGAATTGTAGTTGTTACCTGCGGTGCCGAAGGCGCGTGCGTGACGAACGGTGAAGAGTTCTACCATCAGGATTCAATTAAAACAGAGGTTGTGGATGCGACGGGTGCGGGGGATGCCTTCGGCTCGACGTTCATCGCCGCTCTGACCATGGGACACGATTTGA
Organism: Candidatus Aquicultor secundus; assembly: GCA_002783345.1. Lineage (GTDB taxonomy): Bacteria > Actinomycetota > Aquicultoria > Aquicultorales > Aquicultoraceae > Aquicultor_A > Aquicultor_A secundus. Next base: position 4,283 of record PFFU01000181.1, on the reverse strand, counting down.
AAACCTCGATATTTATGGCCGCGATAAACTCAGCTTCGGTGGTCGGCCATATCGGAGCACAGGACGGCCTGCTCAGGCAAGATGAGATCAGAAGAAAGGCCATGAATCTCGGATCAAAGACCCGCCTTTGAGAGCCGCCCGTCAAGGGCATAGATAAACGCAAGCACTTCGGCCACCACCCGGTAAAGCTCCTCGGGGATTTCTTTTCCAATATCAACGGCGCTTAACGCCTCGACAAGGGCGGCGTCCTCGTAAAGATCGACCCCGCTCTCTTTTGCCAGTTTCTCGATGCGCTCGGCCACATGCCCCGACCCCTTAGCCAGAACTTTTGGGGCGCCATCGTTAGCCGAGTCATACCCTAACGCGACGGCCTTGCGCGCTCTATTCGTCTTTTCGTTTTTTTTGTCCTTCTGCATGATTACGCCTTAAAATCTATGCCGGCAAGGTTCAAACCAAGCTTCTCTTCAATCAAGCTGACCGGGCTGTCTTCTTTTATCTCGAACGCAGCCATCTTGCCCACCTGATAACCCATATCCTCAAGGGATTGCTTAAGCCCGCCAAGCATACTCTCGGCGAGCCGTATCGCCTCCGTATTCTCAAGCGCCATCGAGAAGTTTACAAACCTGTCGGCCATCTCAAGCCACGCCCTGGTTTTACCAAGCGACGGCATGTCCAGGGCAAAGCCGATGGTAAAAACCGATGATTGTTGTGCGCCGCCCCTGCCATCAGGCGCTTTCTTAAATATCTTGACCTCGGCCGTACCCATATCCTTACCCAACCGCACGGGAAGCGGCAGATATATAAAGCCCTTTGCCGGTAGATCAACCGGTAGGTTCAGCGCCTCAGCCGCATGAAACATGCTTATCACCTTCTCGACCGATTCTTTCACTGCTGATAATATCCCAATACTGGTCAAATGCGGACGATTCCGGATAGTTGCGGTAAGCGCCGAACGGGATTGCAAAAGGCTTGCCTTGAGATCGTTGACGTCAACCCCGCCACCTTCAAGCAAAGCGAGCACACCCGCCTCATGGCTTATCGCCTTCGCCATCGCTTTCAGACTGCCCACTATCTCCTGCTTATCACCCGTAGTAACGATCAGCTCGTCGATTTCATCGAGCAATGCGCCAAGATTAAGCTCATCCGGCACATCCGTCTTGCCAAGCGCCGATGAAACAAGCTTCTCAAGCTCGGCAAAGCTTGCGCCCGTATCGATTTTCGACCCCCGGACAAGCGTTGCGATATTCTTGACATCGCTACTTTGCAGGCCGGAGTTTTTCAGTAGATACGCTACAAGATCGGCTTTGCCGTACTTTAAAGCGGCCGAGCCGGGGTTCTGCTCTGCGACTTGCTTTAAGACCACTTTCTCCGGACCCGCTTCGACAACGACCAGCGCCACCATTTGGCCGGGACTAAGAGAAAGATTCGTCGAAGCGCTGATGCGGGACCCGCCGATATTTAAAATAACGCTCTCCTGGGAGGCCGCAACAACCTTCGCCTGAATCGTATCGCCCGCCTTAAGAGCAACCTCACCGTCGGCGCTGTTCGACAAAGCCCTGATCAGCACTACATCTTTGATTCCCGGTAGGTTTATTCCCCCTGCTTGCATAGGTTCTCCAATCCGGCTTAAACTCACCAATCCGCTGCGATTCTTTATAGTATAGCGGAACCTGGGTGACCCTTGCGATAGGGCGCAATCAGGACATCCGCATGTTCTGGCATCATATGGTAATAATTGGCAATTTATGATACTATTGCTATATGAGCGATTCAAACAGCTGGACCGATGCCCAGCATGAAAAGCTAAACCGAATACACGATTTACTAAACGAAATAATCGACACGCATAAAAAAATGCAATCGCTTCTCTCCGAGTCGATCATAAAAAGCCAGACCGAGCGTGGCCTTCAAGAGATCGAGAATTTCTTACAGTCCGAAGGCAAGTAAGGCCCCATCCTCACTCGGACGGTATTCTTTCCAAAAAACACCTAATAATGCTTGACGCATTTACCCATGTAAAGGGTAAAATTGTAAGATGTATAACGAGGAGGAGTCAACATGAGGCAGAAGCAATGGGATCTAAGGGGATGCCTTATCCCTATCATTACACCATTTACCGATAACTATGAAGTCGACGAAGCCGGTCTTCGCACCCTGATAGACTATATGATCGATGAGCAGGCTGCCGCTGCAATCATCCCGTGCGGGACAACCGGTGAGTCGCCCACGCTCTCGCACGACGAGCACGTCAACGTGATAAAGATTACGGTCGATGCGGTTGCCGGGCGGGTTCCGGTTATCGCCGGCACCGGCTCGAACTCGACAAAAGAAGCAATAGAGATGACGAAAGCGGCCGCGGATGTTGGCGTGAACGCAACGCTCCAGGTCGGTCCCTACTATAACAAGCCGAGCCAGGAAGGCATCATAAAGCATTTTGAAGCCATAGCAGATGCGACCGATCTGCCGATAATCATCTACAATATCCCGGGCAGAACCTCGCGAAACATCGAGCCCGACACGATTTTCAAACTCGCCGAGCTCGACACGGTCGTCGGCCTGAAAGACGCCTCCGGCGACATCCTGCAGACGATGAAGATAATCAAAGCCACGCATGCCTCCAATTTCCATATTTACGCGGGAGAAGATGCGCTTACGTTCTCGCTTCTGTGCCTGGGTGGTCATGGAGCGGTTGCCGCTGTGGGCCACGTTATCGGCAAGGAAGTAGATCAGATGGTCAAACTTGTCGGCGAAGGCAGCATCGACGCCGCCCGCGATATCCACTTTAAAACCCTCGACGTGGTAAACGCGCTCTTCGTCGAGCCCAACCCGGTCCCGATAAAACAGGCTTTGACCTGGATGGGGCTACCTGCCGGCCCGGTACGACTCCCGCTTATCGGCATGACCGAAAAGGGCAAGGATGTACTTAGAAAAGCCCTTCTTGAGCTTGGTAAAATCAGCTAAGCCTGGATTGCCGTAGAGCAGCAACAAAAGACTTATGCAAAAGAAATTAAGACCATTAATCGGC
>PFFU01000181.1:0-1243 GCA_002783345.1 Candidatus Aquicultor secundus | reverse complement strand
ATGGCTCTCGAAATTGGAGAACTTGCTCCCGATTTTACGTTACCGGATCAGGACAGAAACAGTTGCCACTTCTCGGATTTGCGCGGCCGGAACATCTTGTTAGCCTTTTACACGCACGACTTTTCACCTGTCTGAACTTCGGAGTTCGGCCGTATCATCGAGCACTTACCCGAAATACGCCAGCTCGAAGCCCAGGTCGTGGGCATAAGCGCAGATAGCGAATGGTCTCACAAGGCATTCGCAGAAAAACTGGGGATCGATTTCCTCCTGCTTTCCGACTGGTTTGGAAATGTGGGCCGCCTTTTTGAGGTATGGAGCGAAGAAAAACAGCGGGAGAACCGCGTGATTTTCGTTATCGACTCGGCGGGCGTCATAACATACGCAAAAAGCTATCCCGACGATGTGGTGCCTGACATCGATGCGGCGATAGACGTCTTGAGGCGTCTCGCAAAAAGAGAGGAAAATTTGGCAAGCTAAAACCCTGTCGATCAACTACCGTACGACTAAGAACTAAAGCCTGAATATAAAGGTGAATATAAGCAGAATGGCCTTTTATAGGGCTGGGAATACAATAAAGGCGGGTTTTCACCCGTCTTTATTGCGTGGATATCTTCAGATACATTTAATTATACTCTTAACGCTACTATTGTAAATAGGTACTTAGCTGCCGCTTTACCAAGCGTCCTGCTAGTTTTGGGTTAACCCGTAAGTCCAACCCTCAACGCCGGCTGCAAGGTTATAGACCTTGGTATAACCGGATGCGACCAGAACCTGCGCGGCCTCGGCGCTTCTCGCACCGGAAGCACAGTACACAAGGACCGGCTTCGTCTTATCGATCTCTCCGATTCGTGAAGTAAGCTGGCCCAACGGAATCAGCTTTGCGCCCGCAATATAGCCCATCCTAAACTCATCCTCTTCCCTGACGTCGATGAGCTGGACCGATTTACCATCGATAAGCTGCTTGGCCTGTGCGGCGTCGATATTTTGATAGCCGGCCGCCTGCGGTTGCTGGGCCGGTTGCTGCGGCTGCGCTTGTAATTCCGACAGATCGGTCGGCTGTGCTTTCTGCGACTGATCAACACCCGTCTGGACGCCACTCTGGTCCTGAACCGTAGCCTGGTTCGATGAGCAGCCGGCTGCCACAAAGATTGATGCCGCCACGGCAAATATTGCGAGTAATTTCTTTAAGTTAAGCAATTGTTCTTACCTCCTGTGAGTTATTCATAGTTACTTATAATTACTA
>PFFU01000109.1:4932-19212 GCA_002783345.1 Candidatus Aquicultor secundus | reverse complement strand
GATTGTCGAGCGAACCGAAGAGCTATTGGGTAACACCAAGCTGTGTGAGGAGATCGGTGTTGCCGGCCGGGATTGGGTGGTTAAATACCACGATTACGTTTCGGTTGCCGAACGGTTGGCTAAGATTTACGAAGAAGGCCGCTCGCCAAGCCCCACAATATAGAAGTCTTACTGCTGGTTAATAGTTCCTGAGCCCCCGGTTTTGACTCCAGTATTAGCTCCTGTATTAGCTCTTATACTAAGTGTGGAGGCGGTTTGGGCGAAGTCTTTACCGACGATGACCATGACATCGGCTGTTCCTGAAACACTGCTGCCATTGCCACCGCTGTCGCCGCTGTTGGTATCCGATATGTCTCCCTCGTTAACTATACTCCCGATACCGAGCTGGTCTCTTACCCTTTGCGCCAACTCTTCTTTTCCGGGAACGGCGATAATTTTTGTCTCGTGATGGTTGAAGCTCTGGGCGTTTCCGACCCCTTCGATCTTATAGCCGAATGCAGTGAGCTTATCGGCCATAACCTTTGCCATCCCCGGCTTTCCGCTGCCGTTTTGGACGTCGATCTTTATGTTCTCGTTTTGCTTTTCTTCTGCCGTAAGCTCGAACGGCATGTCGTTTTTAATGCGGTAGACCAGCCAATCAACCTTCGGCTGATCCAGGATTACGTAGCTAACCGGACCAATCATCTTTGCTTCGCCGGGGAGCGTTATCATATGCAGATTCTCACGACCGATGGATTTCATCATCGTTCCGTACCTGATCATCTGTGCGACACCAACGGAAGGGTCGGTCGTTACGTAATTTGATGCCGTATTGACCAGACTTGGAATTCTGAAGACGCCGCCGAAGCTCATCACCTTATCCAGAACGGCTTTGATGAACTGCTGTTGACGGCCCATCCTGCCGAAATCATCATCGACATGGCGAATTCGAACATAATCAAGCGCATTGGCGCCGTCGAAGTGCTGCATGCCGGCCGGGATGTCGATGTCCCTGCCCTGAAAATGGTCGCGCATCCTTTTTTCGACGTTGATGTCGATACCCCCAAGATCATCCACTATCCGCCTGAACCCTTCGAAATCGACGAGAATGTAGTGATTGATATCAAATCCAAAGAGGTTATTGATTGTCTCGATTACGAGATCGGGCCCGCCGTGCTGGTAGGCGGCGTTTATTTTTTGGTGACCGTAGCCGGGAATCTCGACTCTTGCATCCCGGGGTATCGAGATGAGATAGGCGATCTTTTTTTCCAGGTTCATTCTTAAGACCATCAAAGTGTCGGAACGCCCGGGGTTGTCTTTAAGCGCCGCCCGCTTATCGCAGCCAAGCATAACAAAAGTTACCGGCTGGTTGCCTTCTTCTTGAACTAAAACGCTTTTAGGGTCACTACCGCTCTTCGCAAAATCCGACGTATCATGGATTCTTTCCTCGAGGAAACGGGCATATACGAAGCCCGCGCCGCCTATGACAAGAGATAAGACAAGTGACCAGAGGATTAATATGCGCAAGTATCCCGTCTTTCTTGGTTTATCAACTGCATGTTTGCCAACGTACAAAACACTCCTCCTAAAAATAACCTATCGTCAAGGGTAGCATAAACGCCAGTGTGCCCTCAATAATAGATTTCCTCGCTACAATAATTCAAAACGAATATCGGAATAACTTGCGGGTTTTATGTGGGGGTTGTAATAAACCTCCCTTGATATGACAAAGAAAGCCTATTACACTATACAGGATGTGGACTTTAAGGGAAATCAATGATTAACAAATTCCGCGCGATAATCGAATCGGGTATTCTGTCGTTTGCGCTCTTCTGGTCGTTCGTCTTTGTGTATAAATGGTTGCTGGCACCGGAAGATTGGGTGGCCGTTGTACTTATCAGCATCGCGCACTACCTAACCGCAGTTTTCTGCGGTTATTGGGCCGGGTGGCGATCTCGAACCGACGGCTGGATTTGGGGAATTATCGGATATTTTCTCTTTAAGGGGCTTGCTTCGCTGCTGCATGTGCACGCGGTACTCCCCTTCCCGATTCATATCAAACTTCTCGGATATATCCCGATACTCACGCTCCTTATGTTCGGCGGTGTGATCGGCGAGCAACGCGCCCGCTACGCTCCTGTCAGCCAGCGCAACATGGCGCTCTATCCGGTGATTAAGAGGATTCTAGATTTCTTTGTAAGCATCATCATCCTTTTGATGCTTGCCCCTATCATGCTGGGAGTTGCATTTATCATCAAGATCACCTCACCCGGGCCGACATTTTTTCACCAGAAACGGGTCGGGCAGCATGGGCGCATCATTAATGTCATTAAGTTCAGGACGATGATCCAGGATGCGGACGATGTCGTGGACAGACTGCAACTTCTGAAAGAGCAAGAAGATCAGTCGTGCCAGATAAAAGACGACCCCCGCGTCTTTCCCTTCGGTAAGTTTTTGCGTACAACGAGCCTTGATGAACTGCCGCAGTTTATTAATATTGCGAAGGGCGAGATGAGCCTGGTCGGGCCGCGTCCCCTGGTGCCGGATGAGCTTGAGGCATCGGAGACCAGGACGCTAAAGCGCCTTGAGGTTAAACCGGGGCTTACCGGCATGGCGCAAATCAACGGCCGCGGAAATCTTACGTTTGACGAGCGCATGGATATGGACTTGGCCTATGTCGACGGCCAATCTCTCTGGCTCGATCTTAAGATAATACTCGTCACCATCTGGCAGGTCCTCGCACGACACGGGGCGTATTAGCATTTCGCTTACTACTCTTACGAATCAAGCATCCCATCTATAATGCGATAGGCCTGTACTTAAAAGGGTATCCGTTATATAATTACTGCAGGTAGTACCCATAGGATACCTCTTCGCACGCTTTTCGTAGCAACTCTCGCGCATAACCGGCAAGCAACCGATGGCATAAATCCGCGTAATTTGGGGTAAAATAAAGACAACAGAATTTACGTAAGATTTTCACTTTAAGAAAACGGTATGCTTTTGTATGCTTTACTACTATAAGATCAAGAAAAAACGCAGATTCGGGGCTAAAAAACAGCTTGCCGTAGCATGCATGTCGGTTTTGCTGTGGGCATATTTTTATCCGGGATCGTTTGCGACTGTCGTTCCTAAGCTTAACAAGGAAGCCCTTCCCTCCTTGCCTGCGAGTATCGCGCCTATTCCCGAACACCCAAAGCCAAAGATTGCCCTGAAAAAACCCGTTACCAGGCTTATAAGTCTCAGTGCGATGGAGAGGGCCAAGAAAGAGCTTGAATATGAGGGCAAAAACCGCGAGGCCGCCGAGCTCAACTACAACCTCGTCCTCCTTAAGAAAATCGATAAGGGGGGTTCTGCGTCGAGCACGAACTCAAAGACGTTAAAACAGGATATCGCAAAGACTATCAGCTATTTCAGCGCAGGCAATACCGCATCGAAAAGCGCGCAGATCTTGTGGAATTACGATGGCGGCAACCTGGCGTATGTGTATTACCCAAATTACGGCGTCCACTTTAATCCCGTGACTACCGCGAACCTTGCCATGGATTATTATGCGAAGGGTAATTACAAAAAGGTGGTCAAAATCGCGGACGAGCTGCTTGATAACGCAACGGTCAAGGAGTATCCGGGCGTAGGCAAGTATTATCTGTGGCAGTACTGCTTTGATTTGCAGTTTAACAAGTATAATTTCCCCGCCCCGTGGGCATCGGGTATGGCGCAAGGCCTGGTTCTTGATGTCGTGGGCAAGGCATACAAGATAACCGGTGATAAGAAATATGTCAAAGCGGGCGAGTTTATTCTGAATTCGTTCAAGGTTCCATGGAATGAAGGCGGCGTGACCGATACCGACGAGCATGGCAACTGGTACCTGGAAGTAGCAGCCACCAACAAGCTGCACATCCTTAACGGGTTTTTATTTACCCTCGATAGCATACACAATTATTATGAGGTAACTCATAATCCCAAGGCACAGCGGCTGTTTATGGCCGGGGTGAATGAGGCCAAATCGCACCTTCAGCAATACGACCTGGGGTACTGGTCCAATTATTCGCTACTGGCCGGCGACCGGGCGAGTTACGGGTATCATAAAATTCATGTCGATTTGCTTAAGAAACTTTACGATATTACGAACGTCCCTGAATTTAAGACGTATGCGGATAAGTTTGGTTTCTATCTTAAAAACAGGTTTATCGATATTCCGCCGACACACCCGTCATTTCAAGCGATATCCACCCTTACGGAGAGAGGTGTGATAACCAGCACGGACGGCTGGTTTGGCGCGCAGACACAGATCAGCAAGAGCGAATTTGTCCGCTGGCTTGCCCGGATGCGCGGTTGGAAACCCTCGACGTACTACCGCGGATATTACGCCGATATCAAGCGGGATCGCGCCGATTGGGGCTACATCGAGGCCGCTTTTGATAACGGTGTGCGGCTAACCGACGACAAGGGCCTTTTCAACCCGGACGATTATATAAGCCGCGCCGATATGGCGTCAATCCTGTGCAAAGCGTTTGCAGTATCAACAGAGAAAAATGAACCCGACTACTTCCGCCCCGAGTTAAAGATAACACGCGAGCAGGCCGCAAATATGTTGTATAAGCTTTCAAGCAGAGGACAATTATAGATGTGGTCTAAGCCGGCGACAAAGCACATCGTATCGTTCCTGGCCTTAGCGTGGGCTGCTTTTGTGTACGTCATGTTCTTCAAGGTATTTTCTTTTTACCCGGGTACGGCCTCAGCGGTTAGGCTCGGCATAGGGATCATAGCAACCCTAGGGCTCTACAGCGTTATGTGGTATCTGGTAAAGGGGCGCCGGGGGGCTTCGGTTGTCGATTTTAGCGAGCTTCCCGGGGTGGCAGTTGGGGTCCTGGGGGTGGCAGTTGGGGTCTCGTTTATCATCGCCGCAACGAGAGGCGACTTTAGGGGATACCTCGGTAACAATCTGCAGGAGATCGTCTACCTGGCAGGCATTATCCTTGCGGCTTTCTACGTCGGGGACCTGCTTTTGCAGCGGTTACGGCTTGGGGTTAACGGGCTTGAGCGGGCATTTCTGTCGATTTCGACGGGGCTTGGGATTATGGCCGTGCTCGTGTTTTTAGCCGGCGCAATCGGGGCCGTCTATATCTGGCCGTTCAGGATTCTCACACTGGTACCGGCGCTGCTGGGCGCCTACAGGATAAGTACGACAGTGGCTCCGGGAACCGCTAAGAAGTTAGGGTTCAGCGTCTTGCCAAACCCCCTCTCGCTTGGTATTGCCGTCCTTTTGGGATTGAGTTTCATTGCCGCATGGATACCCACCTGGAATTACGACTCCCTGCTTTACCATATCGCCGTGCCGAAGTTCTACATGTTGGCGCATAAGATATATTACGTGCGCGATTTTATGCCGGCGGACTACCCGCTCAACGGCGAGATGCTGTTTATGCTCGCGATGGTCGTAAAAGACGATACCGTCGCCCAGCTTGTAAGCTATTTCATGGCGGTATGGTTGGTTCTCGGTGTCTTTGTTTTTTCCAGGCGCTTTTACTCATACCGCGCGGGTGTTATAAGCGTGGCGCTGTTGCTCACGATATCGGTATTTATAAACAAAGTGCCGGTCAACAACAACGACACCGTGCTGGCGCTTTTTACCATGGCGGCCGTATATGCGCTTGTGGCCTGGTGGGAAACAAGAAGAAACGGATGGTTTTACCTTTCGGGCTTTATGCTTGGCGTGACTGCGGGCAGCAAGTACTCGGGGTTCTTCACCCTGTTTTTCGTGGGGTTGCTAGCAATAGTTTTACTGGTGACGACTAAGAAGAAAGAGCCGGGTGCTGTGGCGGGTACCGTCAAAACAGTTGGCGTTTTCGCGATGGCGGCTTTCGTCGGCGTAGGCCCATGGCTGGTAAAGAACTACCTCTTTACCGGAAATCCGGTGTATCCGATGCTCATCTCGGTTTTCGGCGGTCGTGACTGGATGGCCCCCGCAACCCGGGTCTTTCAGAATACGGTTAGAAACGCCAACTTCGTGGCAACAGGGGCACTCGGGAACCTGGCGGTATTGTGGCAATTGACGATCAGGAAGCCTGTAGAGATGACAATAGGGCCGGCCCTTGTAGCCTTTCTGCCGTTTGCCTTTAAAAGGAACCGGATTCTTAAAGGCTCGGTGTTTATCCCCCTGCTGGCCGCCGCCGGATTCTTGATCCCGTGGGCCCTGCTTTTAGCGCAGGTAGCCCGGTTTGCCATACCGGGAATCGTGCTATTGATAATCGTGGTTGCTGCGGGAATCGACCGGTTTGTAGGCGGCAAACGCGTGCCGGGTGCGATGATTGCGCTGATGCTTGGGGTCGCGGTTCTGGCGAATACCTTCGTGCTGGTTGTCGACCAGTATAAGGCGTTTGAGATCGGTCTTGCCCTTACAAGCCACCGTCAGTTTACGCAGCGCAATACGCTGGCGCGTATGTCGGGGTTTATAAACGGGCGTATCCCGGCGGATAAGAAGATCGCCATGGTTATCGATAATCGCGCCTATTACCTTAATAAGCGCCCACTGCTGATGCTAAACCCGCTCAATAACGGGCGCATCGACCAGATCAACATCAAAAGTCCCGATCAATTAATGCGCATTTTTAAGGATGAGAAGGTTGATTACGTCTTTGCAACCGATGAAATTAGAAGATATACCTACGCCCTGCCGAAGACCTCGCCGTTTAGCGTCGTGTACCGGCCGATGACGGAAAACCTGGACCTGCTTATTAAAGAGGGGCGATTAAAAGCCGTGCTAAGGTCCGGCGATTTTTGGCTTTATAAGATCAACGGATAACGCGGCAACGAATATCACGACTGCGCTCACAAACGGCAGCCAGTGCCACCACACGGAGGGGCCGGTATCGAGCCAGAGCATGATGATGGTAAGAACCAGCGCATACACTTTGAGGTCCTTAAGGCGAGACAACACCGCCAGGCAAAAACCGAGAAGCGCGGCGTAAAACGCAACCCCCGCAAACCCGAATTCCAGAAACGAGAGCCCGAAAAACGATGTGGACAAAGGTTTTTTGAGGATGCTTATGGTGGTGGCCCTCCCCTTCGTAATCCCCGGCATGAGCGACAGGATTAACTTGCCGTGCGATGTCCCCCAGGGAAAGCTCCTGTCAAGTACATCCAGGAATACCCTATAGGTGAACAGCGGCCGGGTTATAAATTTTTGACGGGCCTCTTTGTTGGTAACCACCATGTCCTTATCGGTATAGTGCCCGGCATTCATGGAGGCGACGACACGCTCGGGAGCTTTCCCGGGATCAAGCGGCACCATGGCATAAATCGCGCCCCTGGCGACAGACGTGGCGAAATACGTGTAGAGGAAAATAGCAATGATGACCGCCGCAGCCTTACCCCCTGCCTTGATGCCATATGCGGGCTTTCTCTCCAGGTAGTATTGAAAAATAAGCGGCATGATGTAGATAATCGCGTACGCGCGGTAGCCGATTATGGCGGCCATGAGCGGACCTGCGATAAGCGTGATAAATCCGATCATCGCAAAAAGCCGGTTTTTGGTAAGCCCGGAGGCTATTTTCAACAAGCCGTAAATGGTGGTTATCGTCCCCATCCCGACCAAAAACGCGGGCATCAGGCCGCCCGTGCGGTTGAGGTACACGCCGTAGAGCCCGTAGCGCGCAAATGCCGGCACGACGTAAACAAGTATCATGACCAAGCCCAGGGCCAGGTAATGGAACCCGGTGAGCTTTGAGCCGACGCGACCGAGTAAGAGAAAAACTCCCGAGATAAGCACCAGATAAAGGGGCACCCTGATGGTGATTGGGAGTGCGCCCTTAAGCGCTAAATCCACTAAGAACACGACAAGGAGCGCGAGCAAAAGGCGCTCGAAATATCCCTCGGGAAGAAACCCCTGCTCGGACGGCATACCCGAACCCCTGCCATCGACAAAACGTCCCGTTAGCATAGTAACTGCCAGGTAGACGGCGATACCGATTGTAACCACAACCAGCGCGCGCAGTGAAAACTGCACCAGGACCAGCCCGGCAAGATAAAAAGCGGCTACGAACACCGGCAGAAAGATCTCGGGTGAAAAGATATTCAGACGGCGGGTATTGTGAGCCCGCTTCATTAGCGGACCACCGTCGTAGTCAGGAAGCGAACAAGCGCTGTTGCTGTGATAAAGAGCGCCGCTGTGATAAACGGCCTCGCCCCGACGTCCCGAAGCATGCTGAACAACCAGGAATTCTCGAACCACACGCGCGATGTCTTAAAGAAGCCGAGAACCGGCTTGAAACTGCGGCTTTCTCTGAAAAACGCCGGTGCGGCGGGCTTTTTATAAAGCCAGTTGGCAATATCGCTCTTCCTCCAGGCGCCGCCCAGCCCGGCAAAAAACTTGTGTACGGGATGGCTTAAGTACGCCGCTTTTAACGCGATAAGCGAGACCCTGAACGGTCGTAAAATCAGACTCCCCGCAACGGCCGGCGTGGTTTCAGTCTTGGATGGTTCCGGTTCGAGGCCGTTTATCGCAACCTGAAGCCCAAGCATTATCCAGAAAAACACCGCGCCTTGCGGATGGTGAAAGCTGTTACTCGTAAGGCTGTTGATCGAGAACCCGACGACCCCGGCGAAAATCGCTGAGTTTATCCAGGAGAGATATTTATCCTTGGCTTTAGCCTGCGCCAGGTAGAGCCCGTATTTTATGGAGATCAGAATAATCGCTATAAAAGAGATAATGCCGAAGATACCCGTCTCGGCCCAGATCGTAAGGTAAGAATTATGTGCGCCGTAGATAACCCAGCCAACGCTTAGCTCGGGATGCCTGAAGATATACTCGGTAAAGACGTTATAGTAATTGCCGATGCCGATACCCAGCAGGGGATGCTCTTGAATGATGCCGCTTGCAATACGCCAGAGCTTCATCCTGAAGCCGGCTGTGCCGCCGGTAACGTTGGAGATGCTCTCCAGGCGGCTTGCCACACCCGGCGCGGCAACAAATGCAACCGCAAATAAGCCCACCCAAACCCAGAACAGCCAGGCTTTGGTTAGAAGCGACATGAGAATGACACCGATGCCGGTGGCGAGCCAGCTCCCCCTTGTATAAGTAAGGATTAACCCGGCAAACATCAGGAGCGTGGCCCCACCCATCATAAACCGCCTGAAAAGTCCACGCGAGCCGAGCACGAGAGCAAGGCCGATCGGTATTAACAGCACCAGGTATTCGGCATAGAAGTTGGGGTTCTCAAATGTCGAGCCGACCCTCGCCGCAACCTCCTGATCGAGATCGTAGAGCCCGATTTTGGCCGTCTGGGGCTCGTAAAGGTACTGATATATCCCAAAAAGTGCCGTGAGCGCGCCTATTACGACCATGAGGACAAGTATTCTAGTCAGCATTTCTTTCGATTTGATGGAGTTGCCGATGATGTATACCAGCAAAAAATATCCTATAAATCGGGTGAGAACCGAGACCGAGTCGACAATCGATGGCGCCACGACCGCCGAGACCGCCCCAAAGACGAGAAATGCGATAAACGCCCAGGAAAATGGAGGTGAGATGCGGTTCTCGTTTTTGCCAAGGTTGTTGATGGCATAGGAGAAAATAACGATGGCGGTGCATATAGTGACCGCATCGAGCGGGATAGGCCCCAGGTCTACTTTAAGATTGGTCAACGGCGCCACGGCTACGAGCAGCGCGATGGCGAATTCGGTTTTAGCCAGTGCTATCGCCATAAGGAGTAAGCCTGCCAGCAGCGCGATAAACTGGTTGGTACTGAGAAGTACGCCGGCAACACCGACCGCACTACCCAGGATAACGACAGCGGCATATGCGGGTATGGATGTTTTTCTTGCTGCGACCAGTTCTGACAAGGTAACCTCTCTTTATCGAAGAACGGCGGTATTACTGGTCGCCCTTGACGGACATATCGATGATAACCGCGTCGCCAAGAAACCACTTGGTGATCATGTTGAACCTGTCTCCGACGCGCAGTACTTCGTTGCCGGTAGCGATGATATCGTTGCCGACACGTCCCTTGGTTTCTATAGTTACGTAGGCGTCTTTTTTAACCGGTGAGGTGGCCAGCATCATGCGACCGTCTGCGGTATCTATAACTTCCTGGGCCGGTTTAAGCTCGACTTTTTTGATGGTGCCGATCGGCCCCTGGGTTACCTGCTTTTTAACGAGGTCGCCGGGCTTTAAAAAGCTTGCGACATCCGGGCGGATCGCTTTTACGATTACGGTGTAGTCGACGGTTTTATCCTCGGGGATGGTCGCCACTTTGCCGGCTTTCGCCATGATGACATATGCCATCGCCGCAACCACGAACACACCGAGGATGAGCGTGAAATCTATCAGGTTGATGCGCCCGAATACCCGTCCTTTTTCATCGATTATTGCCATGAATACTGCTTCCTCCCCTGAATCAGCTCAAAAGATAACTTATAACTTAAGGCATAAGCTTAGCATAGACGCATAAGACTAGCTATAAAATAGCCCTTTGAATCGGACTCATTCACCGTTCTATCGTGCTATCTCCTTCATCTTATCAAGCAGCAGGTTTATGTCGCGGGTTTGGCCTTGGCTGTAGACATCCTTCTTTTTTATGTCGATTTGCTCGGGGTCGGTGAGTTTTTTCATCCTGCCCTCGGCGATAAGATGGGTGTCTATTGCGCCCATTTTGCCGGAGAAGAGCGTGTAGACGGGGGTATTAAGCGCAACTGCCTCACGATTCATGGTGCCCCCTGCGCTGATAACGAGGTCGGAGTAATAGATAAGACTTTGTGCGTCGACCGCCTTCTCAGGAATAAACACGTTTGTAAATCCCATACCGAGGACTTCTTTACGCTGCTCGGGAGTCCGTGGCAAGAGCACCACCTCAACATCCCCCCGGCGGCCAAGCTTGCGCAAAACATCCATGAAAATCGGGTTATGAAACC
This sequence comes from Candidatus Aquicultor secundus, assembly GCA_002783345.1. Classification (GTDB taxonomy): domain Bacteria; phylum Actinomycetota; class Aquicultoria; order Aquicultorales; family Aquicultoraceae; genus Aquicultor_A; species Aquicultor_A secundus. The sequence continues at coordinate 8,322 of PFFU01000109.1, read as the reverse complement.
GGTGGTAGAGTGCCACATCCGGCGGGGTACGCAAGACGATGATGATCTTGTTGATATCAAGACCGATTTCTTTTATGACTGCCTCGTCCGGCTTAAAGTCGGCCAGGTAATATTCTTCTTTCAGGCCGGGGTATTTATCGATTTTCTCATCGGTGCCGCCGTATTCGTAAAGCGGCTCCGATGGGATGAGGTCGGGTATGAGAACCTTGGTCGAAACGCGAAGGTTGATGTTATGCATAACCTTGGCAAACTCGTAGTCGAACATGGTCACGTGCGGGATACGCAGGAAAAACGAGGCCACCGCACAATCGTTTGAGCCGTGGCTTACGGCAAGATTAAACTTCTTGCCGGCCGCATACGCCATTAGCCTGCCGGTACGATTGACGAGCCCGTAAATTTTGCGATATATCTCTTTCCCCTGGTGCCTGCCTATTAGGGTATGCTTTATTCCAAAGCGGTTGAGGAGCTGGCTTGTCTGGGCAAACTCCCTGGCGGTCACAAATACCTCGTGGCCCTGCTCTTCCAGTGCCTTAATGACGGGTCGAAATATAAGAACGTGCGGCGTGTTGGTCATATCGATCCAAATGCGAAGCTTTTTATTGTCGAAACTGTTTGTGCTCAATTAATTTTACCTCACGTTTAGAAACTAGAGACTTGAGACTAGAAACAAAATTAAACCTTCTTCTTAAGATAGTAAGACTACGCCTAAACGCTAGGTAGTAGCAATCACTGTAGGTGCGCTCGAGATTCTTCACTTCGCTTACGCTTCGTTCAGAATGACATCCAGCCCCTACGCCTCTACATTGCTATGTTCATCCTTATGCTGCCTACTGCATACTCCCTGCTGCCTACTAGAACCCGCTATCTTGACCTTCACTAATTCGACATTCGAAATTCGAAATTCTTTCTGGATTCTGGCTCCTGACTTCTGGGTTCTAGCCTCTAGTATTATATCGCTGCTTTACGCAGATGTTAACCGTTGCGCTATATAAAAAGAGGCTTTTCCGTCACCAAAAAGCTTGGCGGGCTCTCCAACGGGGTTAAACTCGGCAATCTGTTTTAAAAGAAGGTCTTTATCGACATGTACGAGAATATTCCATCCGCTCTCAACCGTCTCTACCCATTCGGTAGTATCGCGCAACGTAATGCAGGGAACGGCCGCAAAGAAGGCTTCCTTCTGCACGCCGCCGGAATCGGTAAGGATTTTCACGGCGTTGTTCTCGAGCTTTAGAAAATCGATATACCCTACCGGATCTACAAGCCGTACCTTCGACCCTTTTATTATGCTATCAAGCCCGGTGTTCGCAAGAACTTTTCTTGTCCTTGGATGAACCGGGAAAACGATAACCCGGTCGGATTCCGCAAAGGCTTCAAGGAGCGCCTTCAGGTTATCGATATTATCGGTGTTGGCCGAGCGGTGGATGGTTGCCAGCAGATATCCTTTGGGCGCGAGGTCGAGTTCCTCGAGAACGCGCGACTTCTCTTCGGCAAGCTTGCCGAAATGCAGCGCCGCGTCGTACATCACATCGCCGACCAGCTCAACGCCCTTGGTTATCCCTTCGTTCTTAAGGTTATCGACGGCGGTCTTGGTTGGGCAGAACAGGAGATCCGACACGTGATCGGCCACTATTCTGTTTATCTCTTCGGGCATTTTTTTATCAAAAGAGCGCAGGCCGGCCTCTACGTGGGCAACCGGGATGTGCAGCTTTGCCGCGGCAAGGGCGCCGGCAAGAGTTGAGTTGGTATCCCCGTAAATCAAAACGGCATCGGGTTTTTCATCCAGTAGAACCGCTTCTATTTTGCTCAACATCCGGGCGGTCTGTTCGCCCTGCCCCCCGGAGCCAACACCAAGGTTATAATCGGGCTTAGGAATGCCCATCTCCTCAAAGAAGATATCCGACATATTGCGGTCGTAGTGCTGGCCCGTGTGGACCAGGATTTCACGGTTCGATTTTCTAAGCTCATTTGATACGGGCAGGCTTTTTATAAACTGCGGCCGTGCGCCGACGATAGTTACTATGTTCAAAACGCTAACCTCTTTATAAAGAATCCAGGAGTCAGAGTCCAGAATAAAAGCGTTAGGAACTCTGGAGAATCCGCTCCGATTTTACCCTAGTTCGGCCTAATCAACTGCAGATAGCGCTGAAACAGCGTTTTTGACCAGGTCGGCTATTGTTCTCATGTCTTCCTCTTTTAGCTCGGGATATAGCGGGATCGCGAGTGTCTCATGCGATGCGGCCTCGCTTACCGGAAGATCGCCGACTTGATAGCCTAGGTTTTTGTAGACATCTTGAAGATGAAGCGGCACCGGATAATATACGCCGTGCCCTATCCCCTCTGCTTTGAGCGCGGCTTCGACATCAGCACGGTTCGGCACCCTGACGATATAGAGGTGATAAACGTGGCGCACGTGCTCAAGCGCCACCGGTGTTATAACGTTCGTGCCGGCAAAGAGTTCGTTGTAGTACTGCGCCTTCTGCCTGCGGGCATCGTTCCATGTATCGATGTATTTTACCTTAACCGAAAGGATAGCGGCCTGCACGGCATCGAGGCGGCTGTTGTAGCCGACGAAGCTGTGGTAATACTTCTTTAAACTACCGTGCTGCCTGAGCGCGCGCACCCGTCCCGCCAACTCCTCGTCATTGGTGACGACAATGCCGCCATCGCCCGCACCTCCGAGATTCTTGCTCGGGAAGAAGCTGAAGCACGCGGCGTCGCCGAGCGAGCCCACCTGCTTGCCGCGATATGCCGCGCCGATCGCCTGGCAGGCATCCTCGATGACCTTGAGGCCGTGTTTTGCGGCAATTTCGTTAATCGTATCCATCTCCGCCGGCTGGCCGAAGATGTGTACCGGAATAATAGCCTTGGTGCGCGGAGTAATTTTTGCCTCGATATGCCCGGCGACCAGGTTATACGTTTTTGGATCGATATCAACGAACACCGGGGTTGCGCCGAGCCGTGAGATCGATTCGGCGCTTGCGTAAAAGGTAAACGGGCTTGTTATAACCTCATCCCCCGGGCCGACGCCCAGCGCGTCAAGCGAGAGCACCAGCGCGTCGGTGCCGTTCGCCACACCAACTGCATATTTCACACCGCAATACTCGGCCACGGTTTTCTCAAATTCCTCGACCTTGGGACCGAGAATATAGCGACCGCCCCTTAGCACCTCTAATACCGCGGATTCTAATTCATCCTTAATCGAGTTATATTGCGCCTTTAGGTCTAACAGTGGAATTGCCATAAGTAATATCTCCCTCTTTTAGCAAAGGGGACGTTGTTTCCTATGTTTCCTAATTTATATTGCATAGCAATAAAGACCCACAGGAAACAACGTCCCCTTACGCCCCTTACGCCTTACGTCTTACGTGTAGTGTGCAGTATGCAGAAAAA
>PFFU01000109.1:0-4829 GCA_002783345.1 Candidatus Aquicultor secundus | reverse complement strand
ACTATTTACTGCTTACTGCTCATCCAACATTTCTTCTTTGGGTACGTCCCTTACTATTTTTGCAGGCGCTCCCATGACGAGTTTGCCGGCCGGTACGTCTCGGGTTACAACGGAGCCGGCGGCGATAAACGCCTCTTCGCCTATCGTTATCCCGGGAAGCAGGATTGCGTTGCCGCCCACCCGCGCGCCCTTCTTTACGTGAGCGCCTTTTATATATTTGAACCGCTCTTCGGTGCGGCCCATGAAATTGTCGTTTGTCGTCGTAACGCAAGGGGCGATAAACACACGGTCTTCAAGCATCGTGTAGGCGGTGATGTACGCATTTGACTGCACCTTGGTATAATCACCGATAGCCACGCCGTTTTCAACACAGACACCCCTGCCGACCAGCGAGTAGTTCCCGATTGTACAATTTTCCCTGACAGATGCCAGGTCCGCCACCATGGAATTGGTGCCGATGGTTGTGCCCGCGTAAAGCACCGCGCCCGAGCCGATGATGCACCCCTCGCCCACCTCAAGCGGCTTAAAGGGTTCGCTATAGGAAAGGGTGCTTGTTTTTGGCGGCCTCGGCTGCTTGCCGACAACGGCGCAATCGCCTACAACGGTGTCTTTGCCGAGTTTTGCCCCTTCGTGGATAACCGCGTTATTGCCGATTTCAACGCCCTCGGCAAGCTCGACGCCGGCCATGATTACAACGTTGTGGCCGATTTTTACGTCGCGTGCTATGCGGGCGGTGCTATCGATAAATGCCGCCACTCTAGCCCTCCGCTATCGTCACAGGTTTACCGCCGCTTTTAAGGGATTTCTGCGCGGCCTCGAGCACTTTTACAACGCGCAAGCCGTTATAGCCGTCGCTTCGCGGGCGCTGCCCGGTCTGAATCGACTGGATGAAGTGCTCGCACTCGGCCCTCAGCGGCTCTTTCATCTTAATACTCGGGATGGTGATATCGCCAAAGCGCAGCGTGAGATCCTCACCGTAGGTTCGGTAATCGGGATTGACGCCGACCCCTTTATCGTAGATGCGTATCTTCTCCGAGCTTTCCATATCGTCAAAGACCGCCATCTTCTTGTTGCCGACGACGGTAAGTTTGCGGGTCTTGTGGGGGTCGAGCCAGCTTACGTGGATATGGGCCATGGTCTTGTCTTTAAATGAGATCGAGCAGAACACGACATCCTCAATCCCTTCGGTAATGTACGACTGGCCGCGGGCCGAGACCTCAGCCGGCTCTTTTCCTCCGAGAAGGTAAAAGATGATCGATATATCGTGCGGGGCCAGGCTCCAGAGCGCATTTTCATCCGTGCGAACCTGGCCGAGGTTGAGTCTCTGGGTGTAGAGATACTGGATATCCCCCAGCTCTCCCGAATCGATCAAGCCCCTCATGTAATCAACCGCCGAATGATATTCAAGCAGGTGCCCCACCATCAGGATGCAGCCCGCCTTATCGGCGATATCGATGAGTTCCCTTGACGTATCGCTACTCAACGTAAGCGGCTTTTCAACCATCGCGTGCTTTCCTGCAAGCAGGGCCTTTTTCGCCAGGTCGAAGTGGGTAGCCGCCGAGCTTGCAATAACAACCGCGTCGATTGACGGGTTATTTAAAAGGTCGTCGATCTGCTGCGTTACTTCTACCTTGGGATAAAGCGCCTTTACTTTTTTCAGGTTGTCGGGATTTAAATCACAGCACGCAACCAGGTTGCTCTCGGGCATTTGCTCATAATTGCGGACTAGATTCGGCCCCCAATAGCCGTATCCGATAACTCCAACGTTAACCAATGGATCCCCCTATTATATTCTTACGATATGGCTTCCCATAAGACTCTTAAGTTTGTTTCTGGTATCGACGATAAGTTTCGCGTTGTCGGCCACCATGTTGTAATCGACTTCGGTGTGGTCCGTCACGACAAGCACGCAATCGCTCTTGGTGACGATATCCGGCGTAAGCTCAACCGACGTATATGTCTTCGTATCGATAATCTGCTCGTCGACATACGGATCGTGATAGAGGATATGCGCCCCACGCTTCTCAAGAAGTGATATTACTTTAAGCGCCGGGGATTCTCTGGTGTCGCCGATGTCTTTCTTATATGCAAGGCCGAGGACAAGAACATTCGAGCCTTTGATGCTTTTCTCGTGCTCGTTAAGGGCCTCGCCTACCTTTGATACCACGTAATACGGAATGCTTTCGTTTGTTTTCCCGGCAAGCTCTATAAACTCGGTGTGAAAATCATACTGGCGCGCCTTCCAGGACAGGTAAAACGGATCGATCGGTATGCAGTGCCCGCCAAGACCCGGCCCCGGTAAAAACGGCATAAATCCAAACGGTTTTGAGGCAGCGGCCTCTATTACTTCCCAGATATTTATATCCATGCGGTCGCATAAAAGCATCAGCTCATTTACCAATGCTATATTTACGCACCTGAAGATATTTTCTAAAAGCTTTGTCATCTCGGCGGCTTTGGTCGAAGACACCGGCACGACCATTTTTACAAACTGTGAGTAAAAGGACCTGGCATGCTCGGTGCATCCCTCGGTCACCCCACCGACAACTTTCGGCGTGTTGTCGATACCGTAGGTTTTATTACCGGGATCGACCCTCTCCGGCGAGAATGCCAAGTAAAAGCCCTGGCCGACGGTGAGGCCGCTCTCTTCGAGCATCGGAAGGACCACTTCTTCGGTGGTGCCGGGGTATGTCGTACTTTCAAGGATTACCAGCTGGTCTTGCTTTAAGAATTTGGCGATCTCGGTTGCCGCAGCACGCACGTAGGATATATCGGGCTCATGCATCTCATTTAGCGGCGTCGGCACGCAGATGCTGATGACGTCCATCCGGGCCAGAGCTGAAAAATCCGCGGTTGCGTCGAACCGCCCGGTGTCGACCAATTCTTTTATTGCAGCCTGATCAACGTCGGGGATATAACTCTCGCCTTTGTTGATCATGGCAACTTTTTCTTTATCAAGGTCGATACCGGTAACCTTAAGGCCTGCTTCCGCTATGGTAATGGCCAAGGGAAGCCCAACATACCCCATACCGATAATGCCAACACGGGCAGTCTTCTCGTTAATCCTATCCGCCAAGGACATCAATAAATCATCTCCACATAGTAACAAGCTCTTAGTACATAGTCTACATCAAGGTGATTAAGGTGCTTTTTATAATCCCCATTCACCTATATTATTTTACCGCAAATGTTAATTCCCCTTCGGCAACGATATCGCCGTCAACCGAGGCGACGGCTTTTCCCTTACCGATGGGACCCTTTACTTTCGTTATTTCTACTTCAAGAACGAGCTGATCGCCGGGAACGACCTGTCTTCTAAAGCGAAAACCGTCAATGGCGCCAAAAAAGGCGATCTTCCCTTTGTTCTTCTCAAGGCTTAGGATCGACACGGCACCGACCTGCGCCAGGGCTTCGACGATTAAAACACCCGGCATTACGGGATAGTCGGGGAAATGACCGGTAAAAAACGGCTCGTTTATCGTGACGTTTTTAAGTCCCTTTGCTCTTATCCCAGGCTCGAATTCAGTTATCCGGTCGATCAACAAAAACGGGTAGCGATGAGGAATAATCTTTTGTATCTCGTCTATCTCAAGCACCGTTATATCCTCCAAATCGTGCATTCCCTCGGAACGCAATTCGACGCCCCTTAAGGATGTCGCATCATAATACCTGGCAAAACATTCATCTTTTGATATTAGCGTTTTTCCCAAATTTAATCAAACGCCGACCGGGTTACTGCACCATTACTGCACCATAAACTTGACTGAAATCCCCTGCTGAATTATGCTACTAAAGTGCCTAATGCCTAATTCCGAAGGAACGGGCAAATGCATACTTATTTTATTTGAGGGCCGCATTCTGTCATGAAGAAAATTCACTTTATTATTATAACGGTCGTTTCGTTACTATTTATAGCGGGTGCCGCAGTGGCCGTTTTTTGGCCCGATATATTTCCCCAGGAGACCACCGAGTCCCGTGCAACCGTTGACAGTACAACCAAAACTACAATTGCCGAGGCTACGGCAACCGTGCCCGAATTTACCTGTCCGCTTGATGGAGAAGCCACGGGCGAACAACAGAGCCTTCGCCGGCCGTTTGCGGTTATGATCGAAAACCATCCGGATGCACGGCCGCAGTCGGGCTTAAGCAAGGCGTGTGTTGTCTATGAAACGGTGGCCGAGGGCGGCATCACCAGGTTTATGGCCGTCTTTTTGCACAATGACGTGGGTAATATCGGCCCTGTTAGAAGCGCGCGCGAATATTTCGCCGATTTGGCCAAGCAATATGATGCCGTCTATGCGCACTGCGGCGGGCCGACAACGATTTACGACGTCATTAAAAACCTTGGCCTGGCCGATCTCGATCAATATTTTAACGGCGACTACTTCTGGCGAATAAAGACCAGACACGCCCCGCATAATCTATACACGTCGACCGATTTCCTGCGCAAGGGATCGGAGGCGCATGGCTACAACCAGCAGGTATTTTTTCAGAAGTTGAATTTCAAAGACGACGAGCCGCTTGAGATGCGCCCGGCAACCGAAACCGTTGTAATCAACTTTTCCAAACCGTTATTCCTGGTAAGATATGATTACGACCGCCAGACTAACACTTACAAACGCTTTATGGTCGGCAAGCCCCATATCGACCCCGATAACAACCGGCAGATTTCGCCAAAGAACGTCGTTATACAGTATGCGCCCATCTCAAATATCGCCGATGATCCCAAGGGCAGGATGAAGGTTAACCTGGTTGGGACCGGCCGGGGCATCGTCTTTCAGGATGGGAAGACTATCCAGGCAACTTGGAACCGTGCTACGGTCACCGAT
>PFFU01000191.1 GCA_002783345.1 Candidatus Aquicultor secundus | reverse complement strand
AGCAATTGCGAACTGCGAAAAGTGAAACATAAAGATTACATGGCTGAAAGGGAGGCTCGGGACCCTGAGTTTCGGGAAGCATGTGAAGCTCAGTCAATAAATATCTCGTAGCGTTTTGCGCTCAATATTTTGTAGTGTTTCGTGTACAAGCGTGCAAACCCGCCCTGCTACTCTCGCTGAATTCATTTAATTGATACATATGTGCTATTTTGATGAATTCAGAAAGCCCTTAGTCTCCGAGTTCAACGTGCTTCTTTATGTTTCGTTGCAGATTTCTTAGAACTTCTTCCAAATGTGGCAGGTCCTTAACTTGATGTGCAAGGCGAGTTTTCCACATGCGCTCTAATGTTGGCTTCTTCTTTTCGAGCACCTCCAACAGCCGATTAGGGTCAATGCCCTTAAACTCTGCTTTCTCTACGAGTGCATTAGGAATTGCCATAAAGTCGAGATTTTGATCAAAAAGATAATCCAGGTCATAAACATCCCGTGGTTCTGTGCGACCGATAATTGCGCAAAGCTTTTCGACCATGATTTCTTCGAGCGAATAAGTAAGTATCTGCTTCTCAACTGCATCGCTATAATCACGATATATAGTATGCGGTTCAACGGGAAATATCAGTTTCTCGGATAATGTAAAGTCCACCTTAATATCTCTGCTCCCAAGTTTTGCCTGAAGCGGGCCAACAAAGCTAATGTAAGCCGTTATAGAATCATTACGCCGCTCAATTTTTTCCGACGGCAACGCAAACTGAAAACCTTGGCCTTTGGAAAGATCGGCAATCACACGCCCCAAGCCAGAGATTAAATCGTCAGATTCAACTTTTTCCAAAACCGTAAAATCCAGATCTTCAGAAAAACGGTAATCGGGAAAATAGATTTTCCTTAAGGCCGTCCCTCCCTTAAAAGCAAGCAGCGGATACAAATCCGAATCGGCAATACCTAAAATAATCCAGGTAAGAACATAGTCCTTCTCCAGAACCAATTCGTTCATCTTAAGCCGGTGGGAAAGCCTTTGTAGCTCTGATCGTGGAATCATCTGATCGCCTTTATTTTAAGTTCTCGTTATTTCTATTAATTCTTCCGGATCAATATTCACCCTTATTTTCCAGGAACTTAAGAAGCGTCCGGTATCTTCAAGGGTCGGATCGAGTAAAGTGTAGCTAGGCGAAAGCAGGTCTTTAAGCCCGGATAAGATTTCTTGGCCAAGGCCATACGTCTCCAAAAGAAATCCAAGACGCTTAGCAACACTTTTTCTGTTTAATCGGTTTGCGTATTGGGTTAGCTTTTGATAATCAATATCGTTTCGCTTAACCCATATGCCCTTAGCAATTTCACTAATGCCGCCGCAAAGGTCGGGACGATCCAGGCAATCGATAATTGTTCGCTCAAGATCGCTTGCCCTCACCTTCTGAGACGGCGTAATCCAAACGTCTTCAACGCCCCACTCCATATCTTTGGGTTGTGTATATACAGATTGGTAAGTAGCGCCCAAGACCTCTTTCGGCCTTCTTCTGTTGGGGGTGCTGATATAGACTGTAAATATTGGCTGAATAATCATCTCGTGAATCTCAAGAGCACTGTAGTAAGAAATATAGTAAGGCAGGGGCTCAATTAAATTCTTGGCAATCACATACCAATTCTCAGAGTGCTCAGCTCCCTCACCTGCAGATAAAGGAACAATTAAATACTTTCCGGGAGTAAGCCGAATCAGCCACTTTTTTGCTACCAGGTAGTTAAGCAATGACCTAACAGCAACAATAGAGCTTCCCAATACCTTCTGAGCATCTTCAACCGTAAAGATAGTCTTATCCTGTGAAGATAGAACTGTCAAAAGCTTTGATTCAGTTTTACCGAGTGATTTTAAATACTGCTTCATTCTCATCTTTTACCTTTTGTGCGCATTATTTGGTATTATATAACAAATAATGCACATAAGACATAAATATTTCAATACTAATCGACAATTAAGCGTTAAATAATTAATCTTTTTAAGTTAGCAGACGAATAGCAAAATACGAAAGAGTCACGTTTCAAGAAATAAGTAGGGGGTTTTGTTGATTTCCCTTAACCTTCGTGCTACCGACCTATATATGTTACAGCAGGCAGAGAGGTATTTTAAGCGTAATATAAAAAGCGAAGCAAATTAGCATTGACTCAAGCTAGAAAAAACCTCTCATTTTTTCAATCGATGCTTTTAGATCTTCATATACTGCTTTTCCATTTTCTTTTTGGTGATGGATTTGATTTCTAATAAAGGTGTGAATGCTCACCTCGTTTTTACTTCCTTTCCAAGGAGATTTTTTTGGCTCGTGCTTTGCAGTAACGAAAAATTCATTATCAAAATCTTTAATAGTTTTGTCGTCGCCATTTATAAATTTTAACTCCTCAAAAAGCTCATTGTGATATTCCTCCGTCGCCAAGTTGAATGCCAAGAAATTTGTTTCATTTGCTGAAATGTAGGGCAAAACACGTTTTTCTATTTCCGACACCTTTTGTTCGTCACACTCTAAAACTCTTATTTTGACCTTTTCGTTCTCTGAAAGTTGTTTCACCAAAAGCGGAGAATGAGAAGCAAGTATAATTTGTGCGTTTATAGAAGATTTCAGCAGAAAATCAACAAATTTTTCCTGTAATATTGGATGTAAATGCAATTCCGGCTCATCTATCAATATTATCAATTGCTTACCGCTTTGCTGGGCGAGATAAAACGAGTATAAAAGAGCAAAAATCATTTCGTAACCCGAGCCAAGATTACTTAAAGTAATTTGTTGATGATTATCTCTTTTGGCAGCAAAGAAAGCGTTTTTAAATGGCTCGCAGTTATCCAAGAAATCCAATTTTATTTGAGAGCCACTAATCTCCTCAAATTTCTTTACTGCTTCGGATAAAAATTTGTTATTAACCTTGTCTTTTTTAATTTTATCGTTTAACTCATCGTTTAGATTTGCAATAGCGGATTCCAAGCTTTTTAGGTATTGATAGCTGAAGTCTTCCATTAACCTATCAAAACGTGTCGTGTTGAAATTTCCGGAGCGCGTTTGAAATAACCTGTTTCTGTCCAGAAAAAGCACGTCATTTTGATTAAACCGCTTGCCCTTGAACGGGTTGTTTACATTGACTCTTAAATCTGGGCTGTTGTCTGGCGGTTTTGCGGGGTCAACTTTTATAAACTTTTGATCACTGACGACAATAGATGAAAGATAGGCTTTTGTTCCTCTTGACCGCACACCAGCACTAAAGGAAAATCCTTTTGCCTTAAATGAACTTTTAGGCATAGTGCCATCAACATCAAATTCTTCGTGAGAATAAATGTTTATTTCAACCTTTTTGCTAGGGTCATTGAAATTATCAATTCCATAGTTTTCCGTTTTGTACTCTAAAAATGGAAGTGCAAAGGCATCTAAAAGAGTAGTTTTTCCGCTTCCATTCTCGCCGACAAAGACATTAAGTCCGGAACCTGCATTTGTTCCATCGGGTGCATTGATTTTGTCGATCCCAAAATTTTTTTCCGATGGGAAAAGACGGAAATTTTTAATTGTGATTTTTTTGATAAACATAATTATGCTTTGCCCTCCACGATGGTGATCTCTTCTTCCGTTAGGCCGTATAGCTCATAGACGAGTTGGTCGATTTGTTTTTCGTATTCGCGGACATTGGCTTGCTTGGCATTATTTTTTAAATAGTCGTCGTCTTTGGTGATGGCGAGGATTTTATCAACGAGGTCTATGAGTGGTTTTTGCTCTTTGGACGATATGTCCGTAATGGGAAGTTTCCTAAAGTCGTTGGGGTAAAAGTAATTTTCCAAGCGGTGACGGCGGATATTGTTGAGATATCTCAGAGCAAACGAAGAATTGAGAATTGCAAGAAGATATTTCAAATCAAACTTTTCTGAAATTCGTTCCAGTTGGTCGCGCGGAATCCGATTAAACTTCTTGATGCTTGTTTGAATGCTTTTATTGTTGACTCCATACAAATCTACAAACATAACAAAAACGACGATGCTGTGATTACATATGATCCCCGTATCATCAAAAATTCCACCGGTCATAATTCCACGCATAATTTTTGGCCGATTGTATAATTCTGGGAAAGTAGGCCGAACTAATTTTTTAGGAATCCGTGATGTGTTCCATTCTAAATAACGAATACGACTAATTTTGTAATTTCCCAAATCTTTTCCCTCAACATATGGCTTACAGTGTATTTTGTCTTTGCTTTCCGCAATAATATCTTTTGCTGTAAATTCACCTTTCCAAAATCTTTCATCACTATTTGGTCGTAATCCATAACTGATATAGCAGATATCGCCGAGGTCCACTACCTGTGCCTTTAAGGCCACTGGATTGTATTCTTTCCTGAACGCATCGCGGCCCAGTGATTTGAATTCTTTCGATGCAATCTCTGTCACATTCACCCTATTCTCAAAGGAACCGCGATGAACAATCGTTCTTGTTTTACCGTTACCGGCAGTTTGGCTAACATTCAATACTACTGGAACAACCCCGGCTTCAAAAACCTCCATTTCCTCAAAATAATCAATGGAGCGCGTAAAGTATTCTTCCTGAATCAAATCAAGGAGTTTGAAGGCATATTTTGAAGTGCAGATAGCATTGGAAACAATGTAGATGAGATCGCCTTTTTGGTTGGCGATATTCAATCCTCTTTCGATAAACGGCACCATTAAGTCCCACTTTTCGTAAAGAGTATTGTATGTTTTGGATTCCTCAAGTTTCTTTCTGAAGGCGAGATATTCAGGTCCAGAGTCGGCGCGGACATACGGAGGATTGGCAATAACTACATCAAAACCGCCTTTTTCTAAAAATACATCTCCGAAATATAGGTGCCATAAAAAGAATGGTCTATTGCCGGAATGTTTTATCTCGTTTAAAATCTCGTGGATGTTTGCTTGAGTATTTAAAATTTCGGCTTTCTTATCTGCGTCCTTTTTGGTCAAGCCGATACCCGTATTTACATACTTGCCAATATTTCTATCAACACTATCAAGATGCGAAATCTCCGACTTAATCGTTTGTTCTATCAGTTCAGTTTGTATCTTTTCAAGATTTTCCCGAGCTTCTTTTTTCTTTTCCTTTGTCTTAGCGTTAAAAAGCCTCAACTGCCATTTGTGATACTTTTCAAAGATTGCTTTAGTCGTTTCGTCGTTATCAAACAAGCTGAGACGATTATCTTCCTCAAACAGATTTAAATATTTTGGTGATTTGACGCCGACGATTGCCGGGTCAAACAGCCTTATTGTTTTTTTACCCAAGACAAGTTCTTCAAGAAGACTGTTTCCTTGCATAATCTTGTAGTCCAAGTTCGGCAGGGGCTCTATATCTTCCAAGTCATAATCAACTACTAAACTGAGCCATAGCCTTAGTTTGGCGATCTCGATAGCGCCCGGGTCAATATCAACGCCATATATGCAATTTTGAATGGTCTCTTTTTTTATCTTGTATTCGGATAGCGAGGGGTTTAATAATAATCTAGCCTTTATAATTTCTTGAAGCATGCCGACGCAAAAAGCGCCGGAGCCGCAAGCCGGATCAACAACTTTAATGCCAGCAAGCGTCTTATCAATCGCTTCTGATTGCTTGATGATACCAGCGGGCAAACTACGATCATCGTCCGCGAGATGATGAATTAGAATTCTTATGTCTTCCGGATTGAGGTTAGATTCCGTCGCGATGTAGTTGGTTAAGCTTTCTTGACACATGTAATGGACAATTTCTCTGGGCGTATAATATATGCCCTTGCCTTTGCGAAGATTTTCCTCTAACAGATTTTCAAAGACTTTACCGAGCATTTCCGGATCGACGGCTACCTCTTTTTCCAGAGGCTCGTCTTCTTTAACGGTAAAGTTATAGAGATCAAAGACATCTAAAATATCAGCGAAGATATTATTGTTGAGATAGATAAAGCTGTTCTGCCAATCGTATTCTGGTTCGAATAATCCGCCGTTTAAAAAAGGAATCTTACAATTAAATCTAGCAGAGTAATTGCGGTCGGCTTGATCGTTTCTTGGATTGTTCAAGGTATCGTAAAAGAGAAATTCCAGATAATCGTTAAAGAAGTTTTCGCCCTTTTCCAAGCATTTATCAAACAAGTGCCTCAAGAAATGCTTATCACCCTTACCCCATGTTTCACCCTTTGATACGCCAAGCCAACCTTTTTTCTGCAAGAAATATAAGAAAACTATTTGGCCGAGGAGTTTTTTGGCGAAATTAGTGGCGTCGATGTTATTTCTTACCGCTTCATTCCTAAAAGTAGGATTTGTCCGCAATTGTTGCTCTAGGCTGGTGAAAAGCTGCTTGTATTTAACAAAGAATTCCTTGGTAACTTTCTCAATACCAAAAGCATCTTCGATTTCGGCGACCAGAGGATTTACTTTTTGTTCTTCAAGGATCGGCAACAGTTGGCCGCCGGCTGTGTGCGAGGGTTCTGTTTTGCCGACTAAAAAAGAGTACCGTCTAGGCGGTGTGCCGATTTCAACCTTAGCTCCCTTATCAGTCAGCATGTATTCCATCTTTACAAAGGAGAGCCGCCAATCCGGGTTTTCCCTGGAGTAAAAGGCAACTAGCGCGGCATCACAAAGGTTATCCTTTAGATACTTAGCGATAATATTCCTTTGCATGGATCGCGCGCGCGCTACTTTTGTGTTGCCAGAAAGTTCGACGGTTAGGACATCGAGGCGCTTTTTCCCGGCATCGTTAAACTCTCCCAAAAAATTAAAGCTCGTAATATGCTGGCCGAAACCGCCGGTCACAATAAGGCTTTGAGGGTTAATGGTTATCTCATTAAAGAGATTTTTTACAAAACCACTGAATCTGGCTTCGTCAAATTCGTTTTCGAGTGTGTTCTTAATTAGATCTCGCATATGGTTAATCGCCCTTAATTAAGTATTCGGATAAGATGATTTCACGAGGACTTGAGCTTTGATAAGCCGATGCAAGACCCGAGGAAGTAAAATAGCTGTCCGGTATGCCCGACTTCAACAGATAAAGAATTTTAAGCGGATTTTTGCTGGATAGTTTAATTTCTTTTAGCAGCGATTTGATGATATGTTTGCCCATCGTCCCTTCATTTAGTAAAACCAAAACGTTGTTAAGAAAATCCTCATCATCATCGGTAAGCCCCTGAAACTTTTGAATCGCCTTGATTGTGTTTATAAGAGTAGTCTCGTTGGCCCGTCCACCTGTTTGCTTAAATTCTCTAATGATTTCAGTTGTGGCTTGTCTGAACGCATCCTTATTTTTCTCAAGGTACCTATAGAAGTCCTGATCCAGCCTCTCACGTTTTATTTGAGGCGTCGATTTCAAAATGTCGGCAGCCTGAAAAAAATCGAGCTCCCTAACTTCATTTGTGTCGGCTAAAAACATCTTCTTGAGCTTGTCTTTTCTAAAAAACGTTACCAGCGATTGTTGGCAGCCGGCTTCTTGCTTGGCGCTCCTTGCTTTCTTTGGAAGCCTCTTAATCCGCTCAAACAAATCGGGTTTGCTGTCTCGGATATTCCGCATTATTTCGAGGTATTTCAGCTCGGAATCGATCTCTTCCTCGCCGCCGTTTTCCAAAAATCTTTTTGAGTTTACGCGCTCAAAGATTTCATGCGAGCTGATCTCTTCGCCTTCAGTAAGATACTGGGCATCTTCACCTAAAGTGCTGTGGAATGCTTGGATTTTGCTTTTAGCGCATGCTTCAAGGCCTATTTCCTGCTCTGACTGGTCGGTTGGAAAAAAATTGTATATATGAACGGGTCTCGGCTGGCCGATTCTGTTGATACGGCCAAAACGTTGCAAAACTCTAGTCGGATTCCAAGGGATATCGTAGTTTATGACGGCGTTTGCACGATGGAGGTTGACGCCCTCCGCCAAGATATCGGTCGTTATAAGAATCCTTAAATTATCTTTCTTGTGTTTGTAGCTCGGATCGTAATTTTCAGTAATTCTGTCTCTAATCATAGCGCTTGATTTGCTGGAAAAAGCCAAGACCTGATCGCCATATTGTTTTTCCAGCTGGCTCGCAAGATAATCGGCGGTTTCTTTAGATTCGGTGAAGACTATAAGCTTACTATCTTTTTGTTTAAGTATTTTGTCGGTGTCGAGGATCTTCTTAAATTCGTCGATCTTGGGATCATCCTTAACGTTGACCCACAAGCTTTCGATTTTCTTAAGCGTTTCAAGATCGCTCTCTAGGTCTTGCCGGAACTCGGCGGAAAACTCGTCGGCCTTATATTCTTGAACCCTTTCTTCCTCAACCAACTTCAAGATTTCTTGCTCATCATCATTTTCCAAGAGATCAAAAACTTTGTTGCTGTACTTTTTGCTTAGATAAACCGTGCCTTTATCAAGCATATTTATAAAATATGAGTAGGAATTGATGAATCGATTCAGGGTATTTTTAAAGGCGGGGAAGCTGCTATCGAGCCTCTTAACAAGCAATATTTTCATAAAACGACCCATGTTCCGCTGGCCGATTATTTCTTGGGGATCAGGATTTTTGAGATAAAGAATAGGTGTGTAGCGTGAATACTTAAAAGCCTTTATCAGTTTAATAGTTTCATTGAATATTTGATCCAGCTCTTCATCGAATTTATAGCCGATTTTTTGAGGTTCGGAAACCTTGGGGAAGCTTACTTTTTGTTTTTTCAAATCCTTTTCAAAATATTTAAGAACTTCCGATCGCGTTCGCCTTACCATGACGTATTTTAAGATGTTCTCACGAATTTCGATTGAATTCTCTTTTACAATGCCCAGATATCTTTTTAGATCTCTTCTATCAGTCTCTTGCAAACGTCTCTTTAAGCGGCCAAAGAATCTATCCAGATCACGGATGTTGGGAATCGTGCTGTTGTGTCCTTTCTGGAACAGTTTCATCTGGCTTAAAATGTCGCTCGGCGAGTTATTAAGCGGGGTAGCCGACACCAGAATGACACGCCGCCCCCAACAGACCTGCTTCAATTTCTCATAAGTTTGATTGCTTTCGTTTCGAAAACGATGGGCTTCGTCAATAAATACATTCCTATATTTTTCAACACCTTTTTTTATCAGCTTGTCTAGCTTGCCAAGCGACTGAACATCTGCCGGCACGCGAAAATCAGAAAAAGTCTCCTGCCAATATTCCTTTAGTACAGGCGGGCAAATAACCAAAGTTCGACCCTCAAGCTGTTGGGCAAGCATGGCGGAAATATAAGTTTTTCCGAGCCCTACGACATCGGCAAGGAATACGCCGCCATACTGATCCAGCTTATCCTTTGCGTCCTTTACGGCTTCATTCTGGTATTCGAGGTCGAGAAAGTTTCCCGGCAAATATTTTTTATAAATATCATCCTGATCGATATTTATTTTTTCTTTTAGATACTCATAGAGAAATTTTAAGTAAAGCTCATAGGGGGTGATAGTATCATTTAACCAAGTACCGGTATTGATTGTTTCGATATATTTTTCGGACAGATCAACGGCGTCTTTCCAAAGGGATTCGAACTTCGCTAGAGCAAATTTGACATCGGGGCTGTCCTTCAGCTCGACATTAAATTCTAAATTTTCCCTCAACCCTGAAATTGAAAAATTGCTTGAGCCGGTTATTACTTTGCCATACTCATCGCTTTTATTTTGATCTTTGCGGATTATGTAGACCTTGGCGTGAATATCGCCTGAAGGATAGGCTCTTATCTCAAGCTTTCCGGATTTGATAAATTCAATGAATTTTTGAACGCCTATCTCGACACTTATATTATCCTCGGAATTGTCCATCTCATCGGTCACTTGGCCCGAGAATTGGTCGTGAAGTTCTTTGTTTGAAAAACTAAAGCTTATCTGGCTACTCTTCGCTTGTTCAATTAAATCAAGTGTTTCGCGGTTTGCGTTGATGCCAACTAGAATTCGTATTTTTTCAACTTCTTCTAAAGATTCGTAGAGATGAAAAAAACCGCTGGTCCGAAAGTAACCGACTAAAACGTCAAAAAATTGAGTATTATTTTTGAGGGTTTTTTGAAATCTTTTTAAAAGGGTGGAGTCCGGTTCGTTTGTAAAAAATTTTAGATCTGTATTTACTTCCATAGATTCGAGATTAGTTGTTTTCATTAGCCCTTAAATAGGTTGGGGAATGTAAACATCATACAGGCGCTTTCCTTATTATTAAACCCTTGCTAGCACGCCTAGCTGGCCTTTTCCAGCAGCTCAAATATGCTAATGGTCTCGGGCTCTGCTTCCGGTAGGACTTCAAGCATTAGCCCGTCCTCTTTCAATGTTACTCTATAACCGCCTATTGTCAAAGCCGACTTGGTTTCCATTAAGAGGTAGCTCTTGACCACGGTGCTGTTTTCCGCGATCTTGACCTCGATATACTTTTGGTACTCAAGGTGGTAGCCGAGTTGTCGGACTCTTTTTGCCAGCTGTCTTGGTGTCATATCCATCCGGCTCTTACAAACATCCTTTGCTTTCTTAGCTGCCGAACTCAGGAGTGAAGGAGCGGGCGTCAAGGTGGAGACTATGTACTACCTTGACACTAGGTGACGAGCGAGGACGGGATTTGAACATCTTAAAGCTTGCTTCCTCCGTTAAAGAGAAGTATCCTAAACTTAACTAATTTAGTCATCTTTCTAGTATTTGTAGATCAGAGGAGGTACGATATGCAGCTTACCAGGCGGGCGGAGTATGGGATCAGGGCTATGGTTGACCTTGCGGCCAACAGTGAGAGCCAGCCGATTATGTCAAAAGATATAGCGGCGCGGCAGGATATCCCGGTAAAGTTTCTCGTTCAGATCGTCCCCGATTTAAAAAGCGCGGGGTTGATTTACACGGTGCGTGGAAACGGCGGCGGTATTTATCTTGGTAAACGACCGGTTGAGATTAATTTGAGGCAGATCGTCGAGGCGATTGAGGGGCCGATTGCCCTTAATCAGTGTTTGCTTGGCGAGAATGGGTGTACACGTAAGCCCGGTTGTGCGATCCATGATGTGTGGAGGCAGGCGCAATCGCAGATGCTCTCGGTGCTTGAATCGACGACGCTGGCGCGGCTTGTAGAGACAAAGAAGGCACCGCAAACAACTCACGTAGTTGACAGCGTTATTCGGGTCAGCAATGAAACGGAAGTCGAAGTGTAACCCTCTTCTGTCCAAAATGCAAAAAACAGGTTACCATGAAAGATACAACATGCGGCACATGCGGCGGCTGCCATTTTTGATAATGCGGTATCATTGTTTACTCATGTATCTGCATTGTTTACAATTGAGAATCGATTGGTATTTACTAAGGGGGCAGTAAGATGGCTATAACGAAAGAAACGACGATTTCGGATTGCGTGGAGCAGTATCCGGAAACCGTAGAAGTCCTGTGTCGCTATGGCCTGGCATGTTTCGGGTGCGCCGTTTCAAGACTCGAAAACATTCAGCAGGGTGCGGCGCTTCACGGTATCGACGCCGATACGCTCGTAGCTGAGCTTAACGCGGCGATTATTGAAAATGACGAGCCGGCGATCCGATAACACCAAGGCCAAAGCAAAGGAAGGGTGAATGAAGATAAGCATCTCGGATTTAATTTGGTTGCTTTTTATAATCTCGTTTATCGTCCCGATCCTGCAAAGGCGTCTGCTGGATATGCGCAGAATCCAATTTCTCCACAAGATTGAGGAGGATAGAAAATCGCGCCTCATTACGCTTATTCACCGCCAGGAGGCTTTGAGTTTTTTGGGTATCCCCTTCGTCCGCTATATCGATATCGAGGATTCCGAGCAGATCCTGCGCGCCATCAGGTTGACCGACCCCCATGTGCCGATAGATATCGTCATGCATACGCCGGGGGGATTGGTACTAGCCGCCGAGCAAATCGCGTTTGCGCTGAAACGGCATCCCGCTAAAGTCACGGTCTTTGTGCCGCACTATGCGATGTCGGGCGGCACCCTTATTGCGCTCGCCGCCGATGAGATCGTTATGGATGAGAACGCCGTTCTTGGCCCGGTCGACCCGCAGCTTGGCGACCCCAGGGGCTCATATCCGGCGGCATCAATTTTGGCAGCGCTTGAGACACCCAATCCCAATAGAGACGATACGACCCTCATTCTGGCGGACGTTGCGAAAAAAGCGATTAACCAGGTGCATGATGTAGTCTATAACCTGATAAAAGATGAGATGCCCGAGGACAAAGCGCGCGAGATATCGGCTATTTTAAGCGAAGGTCGCTGGACCCATGATTATCCGATCGATGTAGCCAAGGCACGAGAGCTTAACCTGCCTGTCAACAGTGAGCTTCCTAAAGAATTCCACGAGTTGATGCAGCTCTTCCCGCAAACCCAGCAACGACGCCCGTCCGTCGAATTTGTCCCCATCCCGTACCGAGGCCGCCCGACGCCACCCCCACGCGGTCGCCAGCATTAAAAAAAGTAATAACCCAGCATCTTGGGTTTGAACATGGCGGAGGGTTGTGCGGTGCCCATCATGACGCTTACGAACTTTGCGGCAAGCTCGGGGTGTTTCTGGCCTTTTGCAATAAGCCTGTCCATCATTGCATAACGCTTAAGGGATTGGCGTAAAAACTCGCATACCCTGTGGTCTATAAAAAAGTGCTTGTTGAGATGCTCGTTATAGGGCTTTAGCGCCTGGGCCGAGACGTCTCCCCTGTCGAGCGCGGTCTTTGTGGCCATGGCCGCGTGCTCGCCGCTCTCCATCGCATAGGCGATTCCCTCGCCGCTTAGAGGGTTGACGAGGCCCGCCGAGTCCCCGGCAAGCAGGATACCATTGGCTACCGTGGTGTGTCTTCCAAAGCCCATCCTGAGGTAGGCGCCTTTGATCTCGGTGTCGGCAACCGCCCCGCTCATATCGACCGGTTTGGCGTCCTTTTCGTTTAAAAACCACCCCATGAGCTTTTTCAAGTCTATATTATGCTGTTTCATCACGGGTGTGCTCACACCAAGGCCGATGTTGGCGGTGCTTGTGGATGTTGGGAATACCCATGCGTAGCCCTCGGGTATGTGCTCGTCGATATAGACGTTAATGCAGTCGTCCAGCCCTTTTACGTTAGAATAGTAGGCGCGTGCCGCAATAGCGTGCGGTTTTGTGGATTCAACACCTGTCGTTTGGGCAAAGGTGCCGTGCGTGCCGTCGGCGCAAATGACTACCTTGCAGGGTATCTCGACTTCTTCACCGTTATACACCACTCTTACGCCGGTAACGGCCCCGCCGGATACGACAGGAGCTAAAGCCCTGCAATCCGTGAAGACTTTAGCCCCGGCATGTGCCGCTGTTTCTATAAGCTTTTGGTCGAGATCGATCCTTGGTGTTATTACGAAGTGCGGGTACGCGGTGTCTTCGTCCAGTATACCGGCCTCAAAGTATGCGCCGTTGTTGGAAAAAATGCGCACCCGATTGCAGCGGTAGTAGCCGCCCTTATCCAGCCACCCGCTAAGGCCCATTTTGTCGAGCATTTGAAGCGAGCGCGGGCCGAGCCCGTCGCCGCAGGTCTTCTCGCGGGGGAATTTGCTCTTATCCAGTAATGCTACGTTGACTCCGTTCCCGGCAAGGAAATAGGCGGCGGTTGATCCCGACGGCCCTGCGCCAACAACAACTACATCTACTCTTTCCATATCCTACACCCATCGAGCAATCGGCTTCACAATGCATTAGCTTATAATATACCGTGCGGCATTGCAACCACCAGCATGCCTGGTAGGCGGTTTTTAGGTTTGTCTGGGTGGCACTATCGCGAATACCGCTGAATATATGTTTGTAAGTCAATCTGGTGGTCTAGTACCCTGCCAACAAAGTACCCGATCGCACCAAATACGATACCGAGCAGTACGGATGAAAAACCAAACGCGATCCACGCAACGCCCAGGATGAACCCGATAAGAACGCCAAGCTGCGTATTTGTCATAATGCAACCCCCTCTTTATATCTTTAAACGACCCGTCTCTCTACAGGCTCTATTCTAATCGTGATATCGTGCTCTGCGAGATTGCTGCCGAATTTATTAAGCCAACTGCGATTTATCGATTCTCTTATCTTATTATCTATAGTATGGATATCTGCATTTCTTTTAATCATGAGAGAGGAATGGGCAAAAAGTTTCCCGTTTTGTTCCGAGTAGATTCTCGTTTGGGAGTCCATCACCCCGGGAACGCTTTTAATAACGTGATCAATCGCGTGTTCCGCCGCATCGTAGTTGACCTCGGTCTCACCGGGACCTTCTTCCGGAACCTCGTACATGCCGCCGGAAACCGCGCGCACCGCCTCTGCGAACTGAGCGCGAAGCCAGAGCGCCGACAGCGCCAGCACGACAACGAGCAACAGTATCGAGATTATCGACGCAGCAACGAAATTAGCCCGGAAAAAGTCGACCACGGATGTGTAGGGAATGATTGATTGGACCTGCCCGGACGTTATAATCCCTAATGCAAGCAGGATATCAACCAGACTCACCACCGCAACCAGGGCAAATAATATGATTA
>PFFU01000006.1 GCA_002783345.1 Candidatus Aquicultor secundus | reverse complement strand
CGAAGTATGCAATCTCCGGCTGATACCCGGCCTCGACCAGGGTATCAAACCCGGCGCGGATGAGTTCGCTGGTACCGCCGCAGAGAACGGCCTGCTCGCCGAAGAGATCGGTCTCGGTCTCTTCTTTGAAGGTAGTCTCAAGAACGCCCGCGCGGGTGCCGCCGATACCTCTCGCATACGCGAGGGCGATATCTTTTGCTTTCCCGCTCGCATCCTGGTAGATGGCGATAAGTGCAGGAACGCCCTGGCCTTCCTCGTAAGTACGACGGACGACATGACCCGGACCCTTTGGGGCGATCATAATTACGTCGACATCCGTCGGCGGCTCGATTTGATGAAAGTGGATATTAAACCCGTGGGCAAAAGCCAACGTCTTACCGGGCGCAAGATGCGGTTTAATCTGTTTCTTATAGAGTTTGCCCTGGGTCTCGTCGGGAGCCAGGATCATGATCAGATCGGCCGCCTCGGCCGCTTTATCTACGGGCATCACGGTGAGACCGCGGCTTACGGCCTTCTCCCAGGACTTACTGCCTTCACGCAGGCCAACGATAACATCGACGCCGCTCTCATGCAGGTTAAGCGCATGCGCATGGCCCTGGCTTCCAAACCCGATAACGGCAACCTTCTTCCCTTTGAGTATTCCAAGATCAGCATCCTGATCATAATAAACTTTTGCCATATCATCCTCCGTATACTTGTATAGATTAACCTTTAAATTATAACACAAATCCCTGCTTGATGGGACAGCAAGCTCACTTCGCTCGCTGAGGCAGGGTCCGGGGACCAAGGGCCAGGGTGTTGACCTAGAGCAAAAGTACGCTTTCTGTCATTCTGAAGGAGCAAAGCGACTGAAGAATCTTGGGTGCAGAAACCTTCTTTTTAGGGTGAAGGGTCTAAGCTTAGATAGAGCTAGAATAAAGACTTCTCAGCTAAGTAGATTAAAGCTTAGACGTACTCAGTGGCATAAGTCCGTGATTGCGATCTAGATTCTTCACTTTGTTCAGAATGACAATAAATATACTCAGAACAATAAGTCCCTGGGATCTGATCCTCTATGCTTCGGCTAGCTTCCCTCGCGCCAGCGCTATTTTACCGGTTCTGACCAGCTCTTTTATGCCGTATGGCCTGAGGAGATCCTCGAGGGCCTGGATTTTGGTAGCCGTTCCGGTAATCTCGATGGTCAGCGTCGATTTGCTCACGTCGACGATATTGGCCCTGAAAATATTAGCCGTTTCCAGCACCTCACCGCGTATATTCGGTGGTGCGTTGACCTTGATGAGCACAAGTTCGCGCTCGACCGAGTCCCTCGGGTCAAGATCGCTTATCTTGAGAATATTCACCAGCTTGTAGAGCTGCTTCGTTATCTGTTCGAGTTTAACATCATCCGCATCGACCACGATCGTCATGCGGGAAACCTCCGGGTTCTCGGTCGGCCCGACCGCGAGGCTATCGATATTAAAGCCCCGTCGGCTAAAGAGGCCGGAAACTCGGGCCAGGACACCCGGTTTATTTTGAACGAGTACTGACAGGATGTGTTTCACGCTTCTCGACCTCCTCATCTATCATCTGGCTTAAAGATGCGCCAGGAATTCCACCCAACATTTCATCGATGGATGCACCGGGTGCAACCATCGGGTATACGTTCTCTTCACGAGCGACCATAAAGTCGATCAGAATCGGCTTGCGGGCCTCGATCGCTTCTTTAAGCGTCGGCTCGACGTCCTCTATCTTCTCGACACGGACACCCTTAATACCGTACGCCTCGGCCAACTTTACAAAGTCCGGCGTACCGACATCAAGATCGACCGATGAATACCTGTGGTCATAGAACAGCTCCTGCCACTGGCGAACCATCCCCAGGAAGCGATTATTAAGAATCGCAATGATTATGGGCAACTTATTGGCGGCAACCGTTGCAAGTTCCTGGGAAACCATCTGGATGCTGCCGTCGCCGTCGATATCTATAACAACCGAATCCGGTTTGCCGACCTGAGCGCCGACCGCTGCGGGCAGACCAAAGCCCATCGTCCCCAATCCACCGCTTGTGATAAAGCCGCGCGGCGTGTTTGCGCTATAGAACTGCGCGGCCCACATCTGGTTCTGGCCGACACCCGTGGTGATGATCGTCTCGCGGCCTTTCGTGACCTTGTTGATCGTATCCACAACGTACTCGGGACGAATAACCCCGTTCTGGTGGTAGTGAAGCGGGTAGGCCTCTTTCCACCTGGCGATCAGCTCGTGCCACTTCGTTTTATCCCCATGCGGCTGCTCGATCTTTTGAACAGCGGTCACCAGGTCTTTTAAAACGGTTTTCGCGTCGCCGACTATCGGAACGTCGACGCGAACGTTCTTGCTTATCTCCGCCGGGTCGATATCCACATGGATGATGGTGGCGTGCGGCGCAAAGGTTGAGACCTTGCCGGTTACGCGGTCATCGAACCGTACACCGATCGCAAGGATAACGTCACTGTCCATGATCGCATAGTTAGCGTAGCGCGTACCGTGCATACCGAGCATCCTCAAGGATAAATCATGGTCGTCCGGAAAAACACCCTTGCCCATCAGCGTAGTCGTCACCGGGATTTGAACCGTCTCGGCGAGCTTGCGCAACTCATCCCACGCTTCGGAGTGCGTGATACCGCCGCCGGCGTAAATGATCGGCTTATGCGCCCCGGCAAGAAGTTTCGCCGCCTCTTTAATCTGCTTGGCATGGCCCTTATAGGTTGGTTTATAACCGGGGATTGTCAAATCTTCTGGATATTTGAAATCAATTTCAGCTTTTGACATATCTACCGGCATATCGATAAGAACCGGTCCCGGCCTGCCTGATTTAGCAAGCTGGAACGCCTCGCGGATAATCGTCGGCAATTGACTAACGTCTTTCACCAGATAACTATGCTTTGTTATCGGCAATGTGATGCCGGTAATATCCGCTTCCTGAAACGCATCGGTTCCAAGTACATTGGTCGCCACCTGTCCCGTGATCGCTACCATCGGGGTTGAATCCATCCAGGCATTCGCCAATCCCGTAACCAGGTTGGTCGCACCCGGCCCGGATGTTACGAGGCAGACACCCACCTTTCCCGTCGCCCTTGCATAGGCATCCGCCGCGTGCCCGGCGCACTGCTCGTGTCTCACCAGAACGTGACGAATCGTCTTGCAATCAAAAAGCGCATCGTAAATGGGCAAGACCACCCCGCCGGGATAGCCGAAGAGTACGTCTACGCCCTCCATCTCCAAACTTTTAATTAATGCTTCTGCTCCTGT
>PFFU01000018.1:1855-5073 GCA_002783345.1 Candidatus Aquicultor secundus | reverse complement strand
TATCGAGCGGCTTACACGTCCTACACTAAACGCTAAACACCAGACCATACATGTAGCGGCTGGGCGCGAATTTCTTCTTGAAACTTATGTCCGCCCATCCGCACCCCCTTGAATAGCTACTTTTATAGTTAAGCACATACGAAAAATTCTACCACAATAATACCCCCACTGGGTATCTCGATAGCCGGGGCAGAATATCAACCTTTGGACAATGACTGCTAAAGATGAAATTTCATTGTTCTCATCGGTGGCAGCAACAGCAATTACATCACTAAATTTAGTTGGATAGTTTACCGTATTTAAGCCCGGTCCGTTGTTTTCTACTACTATAACCGTTCTCCAATAAATGCGCCTATCGGCCCGCAGATCAGCTCAAGAAACCAAGAGATAGGTGTCACGTAATAACCATGTGTTTTTTCAAAAAATGCAAAATGGAAGGAAGGCCAAATTGTATTGTGGCCAACCATAATAAACATCTCTTGTGGATAGTTGGTGGATAATTCAATTATCAATATTAACAGAATGGATAAAAGCCCATAAAAAATTGCTTTTTGTTTTATGATGCGTCCAGTAAATATACCGCCAAGGAGAGCACCTAATGCCGCTGATAATATCATAATCGTCGTAGGATTGATCAATTCTGACAGTAAAGGATTACCAGTCGGCCACGTATCGAGGTAATTGATTATGGAATTAACGATGATGCCGATAAACAGCATTACTAAAAGAATTATGCTTCCACCAGTTACTGCCACCAGCTTACGATGACTAGACATAACCGTTTTGTATTTACGCATATTAATCTACCTTTAATATAAGTAAAGCGTTTGTTCTGCCTCATAATCGTATATCATATTTTAATAACATTTGTAACGTTAAGGAAGTTTCACGTTCACTTACTACTGTTGTTTCCAAGCAGTGAAAGACTGTTTATATCAACACAGCTAGCAATCAAAGAAGGTACCGTCCGCCATGTCGGACGGTACCTGTTGATTCTCATACCTAGCTTGCATATCGATCATAGAAAAACGTGCAAAGCGCAGAATTATTTCTAAGGCTCATACCCAGGGATGAACACCCATTTATCGCTTACAATCAGCCAGTTGCCATTTTCTTGCTCGAGTTCTATTATGTGCTGGCGAGCGTTGGCCGGTTCTGATACTATCGCGTTTTTAGTATTCTCGTATCTGGTCCGTGTCCATACGTCGACTACTGCTGTGGCTTGACTACCGTTTACAGATACACCCTTAAAATCCATCTTGGTAACAGCGCTATCGGCAACGACAATTCCGCTATCATCGCTCATCGTATTGTTCTTATCAATATACCCTTGCCTCTTTTTAAGCTCATTAGTCTTTGCGCTAAAATATTGAGGAAGTTTTTTCTGCTTAAATTCACTAGCCTTGCCTCGGTTTACATCCTTCACGGCGTCTAACTCTGCTTGCAGCGCATCCCCTATAACCTTTTTGATCGCTTCAATCTGGGTTTTATCTCCTGACCATCCCCTTTGTTTTGGATCATAGACAAGAGGATTTGGGTCATCTGGTACGACCGTATCTTTTCTGCCCTCGACCTGGAATGTTCCCATTCCTGGCTTAGTGACTGTAAATACCTTTTTGCTTCCTGCAGCTATACCTTCTTTAGGCCTACTTATAAAGAATAAGGAGGAACCTAGTATGGCAGCCAGGATAGCTAAGATACCGGCATATTTTAAAAGCCTCATTTCAACCTCCTAGTTCTAGTTTGAAGAATCGATGTGCATTATATCAATTTTGGTTGTCCAGCGGTTATCATTATATGGCCAGAGGTTCCAGATCGCATGGTACCGGTCAGTTGTATGTTGATCTACTAAGTCCCCATGATAACCGCTATTCGGATCGGTGCTTGAATATGCGACCTCCATCGAGGCATGATCCCACCATCCATCGCTTTGCCAGTCGTAGAATATAGCATCGCCATATGTAGCTATATTGCTGTTCGATTGTTGAGGGCTATATACGCCCCAATCATAACCGCCTGGGTAATCGTTTATCAAAAAGCTCCGCAGCGTATTAGCCCTTACCCAAGCCGTGGTATATTGCCATCCGCTTGATGATTTATAACAATACCATGGTAAACTACCACTCCATCTAAAAGGGTAGCCGCCACCCATACTGCCCGATTGCGTATGCATTGCTTGAGATACAAAGTTTGTGCAATCAGAAGAGAAGCTTGGATACGAGGAGTTTCTGGACGTTGCGTATACATCAGCGTAATACGCCGCTCCGGTACCGCTATACCCAAATGCAATACCTGCGCTTAGCATCGTACCCATAATTATGAGCATGCAGGTCAAGACCTTAGCAAGCCTGTACATTTTATCACCCTTTCCCTAATTTATTGACTTAATTGCTCGACGATAGAAAAACGATAAACATTCACATAGCACCCACCTCCTATCAGCCGGGGTATAGTTAAGCCTCTACTCTATAGCACGGGTAATATCCTAAGCGGGTAGCTTTTCCTCACCGCTGCCTTCTTTTTTCTTGAAGCAGATAATTCTGTTTAATACCCGGCTTGCTGCTAAAACAAAAACGCTCACCATGCTCACCATTTTGCGCTACTTTAGGTCTCAAGGCAGCTACTCGTGTAGACGTCAGTACTTCTACTTACTGGTAATACATACATCTTAGCTTCATATAGTAAGTATATATTAGCAGGCATGTATATGATATAACAGTAAGTTATTACCATTGTACGGTCGTAGTATCAGTGAATCGATATCTTAACCTGGAAAAGTACTCCAGAATATTTTTTGTCAGTTTTCTACTGTTTCTTCATCTATCGCTTCCTTTTCTTAAATTGATCTCACTATCATAAAGTTGATAGGCTGGCTCGTAACATGGAAGACCACGTTGCTATTAAAGCAATTCTGAAGCGCTCTGATGCATCTTTAATCTCTATTGTTTGAATATGCGAGACACGGCCTCTGGCCAGCTTGTGGAAGGCACACATGCCTTCATGGCCGAGTTTTACTCAGCTAATCTTTCCATTTTTACTTGACCAGCCCAAGAACTATCTGGTGGAGAATAGGGAATTCGAACCATCCCATACGAAATGATTCAAGGGAGCCTACAATAAGGTAATTTGGCGCACGTGCACCAACAGCTTTGTGATATATTGCTAGTGTGAGAGTTTGTCACTTGAGACCCTTTCGAGGGTCTTTTTTATTGCGAGGA
>PFFU01000018.1:0-1831 GCA_002783345.1 Candidatus Aquicultor secundus | reverse complement strand
GATATCGTAAAGTGTCTGTTGATCTTCGGTCATTTTAAGAAGCGTTGTTTGTTTTCTCTGTGAATGCGGGAGAATGTATTCTATCTCATACATATTTTGAGTCAGCTCAGCAGCTCGTTTTGGGCTAAAGCCGGCTTTGTGTTTGTAAAGCAGCCGCTCTAATTCTTTGTAGATCGTGTAAGCCACAAAGCAGATTGAGATGTGGGCTTCAATGCGCTGTCTTAGGTAATGATGGATAGGGCGGATCTTGAGATCGGTTTTTGATATCCTAAACGCTTTTTCTATCTGCCAGAGGTGTTTATAGTTTTCAGCGATCTTTTGTGGCGCAAGCTTCGTGTTGGTAATATATCCCTTTAACCCGTCGAAGTGCTCATCTTCTTTTATTTTGTCCTCATCTATTTCAACGGTCATGCTTGGCTTTAACGCTAAGAACTTATTGTAGCCCCGGTTGTTGATGCTCTCCTTGGTCAATCTACCGTTTTTAACACGCTCTTTGAGTTTCCTTAGGCCTCGCTCGCGGTTGAAAGTTGAAAGCATCTTTTCTTTGGCGCTTATCTGAATAAGTGACGATGAGGCGGGTACCGTCAGACTTTTTAATCGTAATATAATCACCATCTTTTATCTCTTTGGTTTGCTCCAGGATTTTGTTTTTAATGCCATGAGTTTCGTTTTTTATCCTAGCGCCGATGATGAACTCATAGTTTTCTTGGCAGAGGTTCTGGAGGTTCTTCTTTGAAAGCAGGGCGGCATCGGCAATTACTATCGGCTTTTTGAAACCGTACTTTGCCTGGATGCCTTGGAGCACCGGTAAAAGAGTGTGACCTTCGAAGGTATTGCCTTCAAAAATGTCGTAGCCAATAGGATACCCCTGCTCTCCTACCAGAAGTCCCAGCATAATCTGAGGATTTTGAAATTTGCCGTCTTTGGAAAAACCGATCTTTCTTAAGTCGTCTTCGTCCTCGGCTTCAAAGTAGAGGGTAGTCATGTCATAGAAGACGACCGAGATATTCTTTAACTGTCTTTTGGTGTATTCAAACGCTATTCTTTCTACTGTTTCTTTATGGGTGCTCGCCAGTTTATCTAAAAACCGGCAGATCGCGTCCACGCTTATCTTTATTCCCCGGTAGCGGTACAGATAATCGACTGTTTTAAGCTTGCTGGTTGGATAGACGAGCCTGGCGATGGTGATGTGGCGGAAGAAGTTCATCATCTACTTTATTAAAGCCGATCCGGTCAAACAGTGTGCCAAAGATGAGTTCAGGGCCGATGGTGCGAATATTATTGTTGCTAAGACCTTGGCAGAAGTTTTCTATTGCTTGCTCGGTCTCAGTTTTAACTGTAAAAAGTCGGGGTTGATTGTCATCTGCCTTGTTAATAATCGATGTACCCAGTTGAACCAGGCGTTCTATTTCATCAATATCTCGACTTGCGCCAAGTGTTTTGATGACCCGATAGGTTCCACCCGTCTTATCGATAATTTGGATGCTTGTTGAACCGCTTTTGTTCTTCTTCTTTCGCACAAACATGCTTTATTTTAGCAACGGGACACCCATTTTACCATTTCTATTTTGCTTTATCCCAGCTAAATGGTGGTGTGGTTACTCTGTTTTTTGGGTAGTGCGGAAGTCAGGGGGATCGAATAATATTTTTACCGATAGCCCGCTCGCCCCGGATAATACGTAGCGTGCGATGTCGAATGCGTAACCGATTTTGCGTAGGTAATACCGTGCCGTTTCAGCTCGACGCTCTTTTTGTCGCGAATTATCCGCTTCACTTCGCATTGTACCCTGACTTCGATATTGAACCGATCGCGCATCCCCTCGGGTGTCTG
>PFFU01000105.1 GCA_002783345.1 Candidatus Aquicultor secundus | reverse complement strand
CTTCGCTTTGCAATTCGTGAAGGCGGCAGAACAGTTGGAGCGGGTAGGATTACGAGCATTATTAAATAACCTTGCTACGGTCAAGTTAAGCGCGTGTTAATTGACATTAGCAGTGGTAAAGTGTAAACTACCATTTGTTTTTTGCCTTGGTTTAGAGGTTTACATTAATTCTTTGAATATATTAGGAGGAACAATGCGAGATATAGTTATTCTCGCGTGTACTGAGTGCAAACGCAGGAATTACACGACGGATAAAAACAAGAGAAAAAAGCCCGACCGTATGGAGATGAAGAAATTCTGCAAGTGGTGTGGGTCGCATACTTTACATAGGGAAACACGCTAATTATACTTGTCACTAGAATTTAGCGCGATAGATAATCCATTATGGACGTGATTCTATCGCGTACTGAGGGCTGTAGCTCCAATTGGTTAGAGCACCGGTCTCCAAAACCGGGTGTTGAGGGTTCGAATCCCCCCAGCCCTGCCGAGATAGAGATTTGGGATAGCTCCGGCGAGGTGCATTAGTGCTGGTCAAGTTTCAAGTTACTAGTATCTGTCTCTAGTTTCCAGCATCTAGAAACGGGAAGGAAATGAGTATGGCTGAGAAGAAGGCTACACAGCCTGCACAGAAAAAAGGATTTGACTCGTTAGGAAAGTTTTTCAAGGATGTAAAAGTCGAGTTGGGCAAGGTTATCTGGCCTGGCAGAGATGAAGTGGTTGCATCAACAGTTGTCGTTTTGGTGGCTGTGGCTTTCTTTGCGATATTTATAGGATTGATAGATGTGTTGTTCGTCGCGGTTATTAAAATATTCTCAGCGTAGGAGGAGAGCTTTTTCAAGGCTCTAGCAAACATGACAAAACAGTGGTACGTGATACATACGTATTCAGGTTACGAAAATAAGGTTAAGGCTAACCTTGAGCACCGGATATCCTCCATGGAGATGGAGGATAAGATCTTTGAAGTGGTTATTCCCACGGAAGAGGTCATGGAAATCAAGGCAGGCAAGAAGACTATTACGGAGCGTAAAGTGTTCCCAGGCTACATCATGGTTCAAATAGACCTTGACGATGACTCGTGGTACGTGGTCAGAAACACGCCGGGTGTTACCGGTTTTGTCGGCTCGAATGCCAAACCGACGCCGCTTTCCGCTCAAGAGGTCGATAAGATCCTGCAAAGGCCGGCGTTCGAGAAGCCGAAACCGAAGGTCGAGTTCGAAGAAGGCGAGACCGTTAAGGTTATCGCGGGACCGCTGGCCGACTTTACGGGGACTATTGCTGAGGTGAACCTTGACCAGAGTAAGGTCAGGGTTATGGTTTCCATCTTCGGTAGAGAGACACCAGCCGAGCTTAATTTCGATCAGGTAGCGAAATTGTAATTTTTGGCTCTGAAATATAGGCGGTAGAGAAAGGAAGTATCCACGTGGCTAAGAAGATGATGGCTAAGGTAAAACTGCAGATACCTGGGGGCCAAGCCAATCCGGCACCACCGGTCGGCCCGGCTTTGGGTCAGCATGGTGTAAATATTATGGAGTTCTGTAAGGCGTTTAACGCTCAGACGTCCGATAGGACCGGGACGATTATACCGGTTGAGATAACGGTGTACGAAGACCGCTCCTTCACGTTTATTACGAAGACCCCGCCGGCAGCGTTCTTGTTGAAGCAGGCCGCCGGGATCGACAAGGGATCAGGTGAGCCCCAAAAGAACAAGGTTGCGCAGATAACCAAGGACCAGGTACGCCAGATCGCAGAGACCAAGATGCAGGATCTCAGCGCCAACGACGTTGAGGCCGCAATGAAGATTATCGAAGGTACCGCCCGCAGCATGGGGATAGAAATCGCGGGATAGTCGATATTAAAAGTTAGTGCTAAGTTTGCGAGCAATGGATCAATGGAGCAATTCCATTGCTCGGCAAAACCATCAAAGATGGTTTTGCGTGGGAGGCCCATCAAAGAGTGGGCCGACACTACCACAAGGAGGAAAGAAAGATGAAAAAAGGAAAGAAGTATCGCGAGGTTCAGGCGAAGATCGATCGTGAGAAGCTCTATTCGCCGTTAGAGGCCGTCAGGCTTCTAAAGGAGATCGCGCCGGCCAAGTTTGATGAGACCGCCGAGGTCCATATCAAGCTCGGTGTTGATCCAAGGAAAGCCGACCAGCAAGTAAGGGGTACCGTCTCGTTGCCATACGGAACAGGTAAGACCGTCCGTGTAGCCGTGTTTGCCCAGGGCGAGAAGGCAAAAGAGGCAGAAACCGCCGGGGCCGACTATGTTGGCGCCGGCGACCTGGCTGAGAAGATCCAGGGCGGCTGGTTTGACTTTGACGTGGCAATCGCCACCCCTGACATGATGGCGACCGTAGGTAAACTCGGTAAGCTTCTCGGGCCCCGTGGCTTGATGCCGAACCCGAAGGCCGGAACCGTTACCTTTGATGTAGGCAAGACCGTCAAGGACGTAAAAGCCGGTAAGATCGAGTACAGGGTTGATAAGTTTGGTATAGTCCACTCGGTAATCGGTAAGATATCCTTCCCGGTCGATAAGCTAATCGGTAACTACCAGGCTTTGATTGAGGAACTCGTTAGGGCAAAACCGTCGGCGGCCAAGGGTAAGTACATCAAATCCATTAGCGTGAGCACAACCATGAGCCCGGGCGTAAAGGTCGATACGACCAAGGTCCGCGACCTCATGGAGGAAGAAGCGGCCGCTAGCTAAGATACGTGCTTGACGTGTAGCCGGCCGCTTTGATATAAAAGAGAAGTTAGAGAAGTTAGAGAAGTTCTAATTGAATATTGCCGAAGACAGTAGGCGCCGTACGGCTTAATCCAATGCCTACCGAGGTACACTACAAATATCCATTACCGGATTATGGATTTTTGGTTATTATGCCTCCTGCTGTCTGGCAGGAGGCTTTTTATTTAGACTTAAGACTTAGATTTATATCATTGCAAGATGTGATCTTTGCAAGTGTGAGGGGAGGTTTACGATGGCTCGACCAGAAAAAGAGGCTACTGTTGAGGAAATTAAGGAAAAAATGGGTAAGGCGAAAAGCGTTATCCTGACCGATTATCGCGGACTTAATTTCGAGCAGATATCCGACCTGAGAAACAAATTGCGCGCCCAGGGAGTGGAGTACAAGGTGTTCAAGAACACTCTGGCTAAACTCGCTACCAAAGAACTCGATCTTACCGAGCTTGACCCGTACTTGGTTGGACCGACGGCTATGGTGATCAGCTATGAAGATGCAACCGCACCCGCGAAGACGCTTGTTGATTTTGCAAGGGTCACCAAGCTGCTTGAGCTTAAGGGCGGCTTTGTCGAGGGCGCCGTTATCGGTGGCGATAGCGTGAGAAGCCTGGCTACGATACCGCCGAAGGAGATTCTGATCGCGATGTTTATGGGAGGCTTGAAGAGCCCGCTCTACGGACTGGCCCGCAGCCTGAATCAGATTACGGCCGGTTTGGCACGAGTACTGAACCAGGTTGCGCAGCAGAAAGGCGCGTAAGGGCAGCGAATAGCGAAAAGCGACTAAAAACCAATTACATGCAACTGGACAGCCTAAAGAAATAATCGCTAATCGCTAATCGCCAGTCGCCAATCGCTAACAACCGGGTGACAAAGCACAAGGCTTTGAACCAGGACACGTTAAAAAGTGAGTAAAGAGAAAACTATATCTTATGGAAGGTGAGTAAATAAAATGGCAGAGAAACTTACAAACGATCAGATACTTGATGCGATCAAGAGCATGACCGTTCTTGAGCTGAATGACCTGGTAAAGCAGATTGAGGAGACTTTTGGCGTAACAGCCGCCGCCCCGGTCGCCGTAGCGGCCGCTCCCGGTGCCGCAGCCGCCGCCCCAGAAGAGGAGAAGACCTCCTTCGATGTTATCCTTACAGGCGCAGGTGACAAGAAGATCCAGGTCATCAAAGAGGTTAGGGCTCTTACCAGCCTTGGCTTAAAAGAGGCGAAAGACCTTGTTGACAACGCTCCCAAGTCGGTCAAGGAGGGCATCCCGAAAGACGAAGCAGAGAAGGTCAAGGCACAGCTTGAGGGAGCCGGAGCAACCGTCGAAATCAAATAATTTTTACTATCGAGTACTCTTGAGTTTTTGAAAATGTAATAGTATATTTGAGTGGGTGAGGGTAAATGGTCCTTCACCCACTGAATATTATTAGCAAGCTTTTATAGTGCTAAGGCAGCAACACCGGAAAACTATATTGCAACTTTTCAATTTGCTTGTCTTAAATTGGAGGGTAACAGGGAATAATCTCTGTAAGTTAAACAATTGTTTAACTAAGTATCTCCGTTCGGATTGACACAGCATAGAGATTCTGCTATGCTGTTGTTTTGTGTTTGTATATTCCCACATTACCGATTAAGGAGTGAATTCATCCCTTGCGAAATGATTTAGGTTTAAGAACTAGGCGTAGCTTCGCCAAAACCCCAGATATTTTGGAACTGCCAAATCTTATCGCAGTACAAGTTGATTCGTTTAAATGGTTTGAAGAGGAGGGATTAGCCGAAGCCTTTCGGGATATCTCCCCTATCGAGGATTTCACCGGAAACCTGGCGATAGAATTTAAAAGCCACCGGTTTGGTGAACCCGAGCACAGCGTAAACGAGTGCAAGGAAAGGGATACGACTTATTCGGCACGGTTGGACGTAACTGTCAGCCTTATTAACAAGACGACCGGAGAAATTAAAGAAGAGGAAGTCTATATGGGCGACTTCCCGATAATGACCGACAAGGGAACGTTTATCATCAACGGTACCGAACGTGTGGTCGTCAGCCAGCTTGTTCGCTCTCCGGGTGTCTATTTCAACCGTGAGGTCGATAAGCACTCCGATAAAATTTTGTATCTTGGAAAGGTTATTCCGAGCCGCGGCGCCTGGCTCGAGCTTGAGACGGATAAGCGCGACGTTATAAGCGTTCGCGTTGACCGCAAGCGTAAGCAGCCGGTAAGCATTCTTCTTAAAGCGCTGGGCTTTGGAACCGGCGATGAGATATTAAAGCTATTCAACAACGCCGATCCGATAAAGCAGACGCTCGAGCACGACTTCACCGAGACGCGCGAAGAGGCTATGGTCGAACTCTATAAACGCCTGCGTCCGGGTGAGCCGCCGGCGGTTGAGAGCGCGCGTTCTCTTATTGAAAACCTGTTCTTTAATCCACAGCGGTACAACCTCGCAAAGGTCGGACGCTATAAGGTGAACAAAAAGCTCAATTTAAGCTTGCCCGCGGATACGACGGTTCTTACCCGCGAAGATATCCTTGCAACCATCCAGTACATCGTCGGGCTGCTTGATCCGACGATGTTTAGCGACCGCTTCGATGTTGTCGAGGTAGATGACATCGATCACTTCGGCAACAGGCGTGTCCGCTCGGTCGGAGAGCTTATACAGAACCAGTTCCGCATCGGACTTGCAAGAATGGAGAGGGTTGTCCGTGAGCGCATGACGACGCTTGACGTCGAAACGATGACGCCGAGAACCCTTATTAATATACGACCGATTGTCGCGTCTATTAAGGAATTCTTCGGGAGCAGCCAGCTCTCGCAGTTTATGGACCAGACCAACCCTCTGGCCGGCCTCACGCATAAGCGCCGCTTAAGCGCGCTGGGTCCGGGCGGTCTTTCACGCGAGCGTGCGGGCTTTGAAGTCCGAGACGTTCACCCGTCCCACTACGGGCGCATGTGTCCTATCGAGACACCTGAGGGTCCGAATATCGGTCTCATCGGTTCTATGGCCAGCTATTCGAGGATCAACCCGTTCGGGTTTATCGAGACCCCGTACCGTAAGGTCGAGAACGGCAAAGTTACCGATAAAATCGATTATTTGACCGCAGATGTTGAGGATAAATATATTATCGCGCAGGCCAACGCCCCGCTTGACAAGAAGACCGGAAAGTTCTTGCAGGATAAAGTCCTGGTAAGAATCCGTGAAGAGGTCGATACCGTCGAACCCAAGAAGATCGACTATATGGATGTTTCGCCAAAACAGACGGTCTCCGTGGCGACGGCGCTTATCCCGTTCCTCGAGCACGACGATGCGAACCGCGCGCTCATGGGATCGAACATGCAGCGCCAGGCGGTGCCGCTTCTCTTAACCGAGGCGCCGGTTGTCGGTACGGGTGTCGAGCACAGGGCGGTAAAAGATACCGGTGCGATTATCGTTGCCGATGACGACGGCGAGATAACCTTCGTTTCCGCCAATAGGATTCGTCTAAAGACCAAGAAAACCGAGATCGAGCACAAGCTCCAGAAGTTCCGCCGATCAAACCAGGGAACCTGCATTAATCAGAAGCCGGTTGTCTTTGAGGGACAGAAGGTCAAAGAGGGACAGGTTCTCGCGGATGGTCCTTCGACGGACATGGGGGAGCTTGCTCTTGGAAGGAATCTTCTCGTGGCGTTCATGCCCTGGGAAGGTTACAACTACGAGGATGCCATTATCTTAAGTGAGAGAGTTGTAAAAGAGGACATGCTTACCTCTATACATATAGAAGAGCACGAAGTCGATGCCCGCGATACCAAGCTTGGTCCCGAAGAGATCACGCGCGATATCCCGAACGTAGGCGAAGAAATCTTAAAAGACCTGGACGACCGGGGTATTATCCGAGTTGGGGCCGAGGTCAACCCCGGCGATGTCCTGGTAGGCAAAGTTACGCCAAAAGGTGAGACCGAGCTTACGGCAGAGGAACGGCTCCTGCGCGCGATCTTCGGCGAGAAGGCGCGCGAGGTCAGGGACACGTCGCTTAAAGTGCCGCATGGCGAGAGCGGAACCGTTATCGACGTTAAAGTGTTCCTGCGGGATGCGGGCGACGAGCTTGCCCCAGGCGTCAACCAGCTTGTTCGAGTCTACGTAGCCCAGAAAAGAAAGATTTCCGAGGGAGACAAACTTGCCGGAAGGCACGGCAACAAGGGTGTTATCTCCAAGATACTGCCCGAGGAGGATATGCCGTTCCTCGAGGATGGAACCCCGATCGACATCATTCTTAACCCGCTCGGCGTACCGAGCCGCATGAACGTGGGGCAGGTTCTTGAAACTCACCTGGGATGGGCCGCGATGAAAGGCTGGTCCGATGACGGTAAGGCGAGCAACGGCTCGGTTTTTACAGCGTCACCGGTGTTTGACGGCGCTACCGAAGAGGAAATGCGCGATGCCTTTGCGAAGGCGGGGCTTCCGGTAACCGGTAAAGCGCACCTTCACGACGGAAGGACCGGAGAGCCGTTTAAAGAGCCTATCACAGTGGGCTATATCTATATCTTAAAACTACTACACCTGGTCGATGACAAGATTCACGCCAGATCAACCGGACCATACTCACTGGTTACGCAACAGCCGCTTGGCGGTAAAGCCCAGTTCGGCGGTCAGCGTTTCGGGGAGATGGAGGTATGGGCGCTTGAGGCGTACGGAGCGGCCTACACCTTGCAAGAGCTTCTGACGGTGAAATCCGACGATGTTGTCGGCAGGGTGAAAGCATACGAGGCGATTGTCAAAGGCGA
Source organism: Candidatus Aquicultor secundus (assembly GCA_002783345.1). Taxonomy (GTDB): domain Bacteria; phylum Actinomycetota; class Aquicultoria; order Aquicultorales; family Aquicultoraceae; genus Aquicultor_A; species Aquicultor_A secundus. Next base: position 7,530 of record PFFU01000105.1, on the reverse strand, counting down.
AAATATTCCGGAGCCCGGAATACCGGAATCGTTTAAAGTTCTCGTGAAAGAAATGCAGAGCCTGTGTCTCAACGTCGAAGTCCTCTCGGAGGAAGGCGAAGAGATCGAGCTAAAAGAATCCGAGGACGATGTCTTCAAGACCGCGGAGGAGCTAGGCATCGATCTGCGCGGAGAGGTTGCAGCCGGGCGCGAAGCCGAAGAGCCGGGCCTCGAAAATGTTGAACCTATGATAATTGAAGAAAAAGAAGCGCACGAAGAAGAGGCGTAAAGGTTTACAGACAAGTGCAGCAAGGGACAGAACCCCTGTCCGAGAGTCTTATTTTTTTAGGAGGTTAACTCTTTGTTAGATATTAACAATTTTGATGCCTTAAAAATTGGTCTTACCTCACCCGAGCAGGTTCGCGCCTGGTCCAATGGCGAGGTCAAGAAACCGGAGACCATAAACTATCGTACGCTCAAGCCTGAAAAGGACGGCCTCTTCTGCGAAAAGATATTCGGGCCGACCAAGGATTGGGAATGCTATTGCGGTAAGTATAAAAGGGTGCGATTTAAGGGCATTATCTGCGAGCGCTGCGGGGTCGAGGTAACTCGCTCCAAGGTCCGGCGCGAGCGCATGGGCCATATTGAGCTTGCGGCCCCGGTTACCCACATATGGTATTTCAAGGGCGTTCCCTCAAGGATGGGGTACCTGCTTGATATCTCCCCGAAGGACCTGGAGAAGGTCATCTACTTTGCGTCATATATCGTAACGGATGTAAATGTGGAGGAGAGGGAAAAGGATATCCCGACGCTTAAGGTCGAACTCGATGAGGAACTCAGCGAAGCTAAGAAGCAGGCCGAGGAAAGGCTCGCTGAGATCGAGGCTCAACGGGAGCGCAAGATTAAAATAGCCCGCGGCGAGATAGAGCCGGAAGAGGGCGAAGCGGAGGTCGCCGGTGGTGGTTCACCGGATACGGCAGTTAAAAAGATTGAGTCCGAGATCAAGAAACTGGTCAAAGAGGTAAATACTGAATTGACGCGTAAGATCGATTGGATGGGCAAAGTCTTCAGCACATTTGAGTCATTACAGCCAAAGCAGTTAATCAGCGATGATCAACTCTACCGCGAACTGAAAGTGCGCTACGGCGACTACTTCAACGGCGGCATGGGTGCAGAATCGATTAAAGAATTGCTTTCACGCGTAGACCTCGAGCACGAGGCGCTCGATCAGCGTCAGACGATAAAGACTGCGACGGGACAAAAGAAAAGTCGTGCGGTTAAGCGGCTTAAAGTCACCTCCGCATTCAAGAGGTCGGGCAATAAGCCCGAGTGGATGGTCCTTGAGGCGATTCCGGTTATTCCACCGGACCTACGCCCGATGGTTCAGCTCGACGGCGGCCGTTTTGCCACGTCCGATCTTAACGATCTCTACCGCAGGGTTATTAATAGAAACAACAGGCTAAAAAGACTACTTGACCTGGGTGCGCCTGAGATTATCGTAAACAACGAGAAAAGGATGCTCCAGGAGGCCGTGGACGCGCTGTTTGATAACGGTCGTCGCGGCAGGCCGGTTACCGGCCCGGGCAACAGGCCGCTGAAATCCTTAAGCGATATGCTCAAAGGTAAGCAAGGCCGGTTCCGCCAAAACCTGTTGGGTAAGCGTGTCGATTATTCCGGCCGTTCGGTTATCGTTGTCGGCCCGGAGTTGAAGTTGCACCAGTGCGGTCTTCCAAAGGTCATGGCGCTTGAGCTGTTCAAGCCGTTTGTTATGAAGAGGCTTGTCGACCTCGGACACGTGCAGAATATAAAGAGCGCGAAGAGAATGGTCGAGAGGGCAAAGTCGCTGGTCTGGGATGTTCTTGAGGAAGTCATCAAGGAACATCCCGTAATGCTTAACAGGGCGCCGACGCTTCACCGCCTCGGTATCCAGGCATTTGAACCGATCCTTGTTGAGGGAAAGGCCATCCAGATACACCCGCTGGTCTGTACGGCGTTTAACGCCGACTTTGACGGCGATCAGATGGCGGTTCACCTGCCGCTTTCTGTTGAGGCCCAGGCCGAGGCCAGGGTACTCATGCTGTCCGCAAACAATATTCTCTCACCGGCGCATGGGCGTCCGCTGGTAACCCCGACGCAGGACATGGTCCTCGGAATTTACTTCCTGACCGCACAGCGCGACGGCAGTACGGGAGAAGGCTCGGTGTTCGGCAGCAAGGAGGAAGCCGCCCTCGCGTTTGAGGGAGGAGAGGCGGACCTTCAGGCCAAGATCGAGCTTAGAGAGAAAAACGCAAAAGGCGAGCGCACCAGGCTTGAGACCACCATCGGGAGGATTATCTTCAACCAGGCGCTGCCGGATGATTTTGAATACGTAAATTACGAGGTCGGCAAGAAAGAGATGGCCAGGATAGTTGAGAGATGCACCACCGAAATAACGCTTGGCGAAACGGTGAGAATCCTTGACAGGATAAAGGCGCACGGGTTTCATTACGCAACCCGTGCGGGTGTCACGATCAGCATCGGCGACGTTAAAGTCCCTGATAATAAGTGGGATATCCTGGACGAACCGGAACTTGCCGTCGACCGTATCGAGAAGCAATACAGGCGCGGTCTTATCACTAACGAGGAGCGCCATCAAAGGGTAGTCGATATTTGGACCAAGGCAACCGAGGACGTATCCGAGGCGATGGAGAACAACTTTGATAAATTCAACCCCATCTATATGATGGCCAACTCCGGTGCCCGCGGTAACTTGAAGCAGCTCAGACAGCTTGCCGGTATGCGAGGTCTGGTTGCTAATCCTAAGGGAGATATTATCGATCGTCCGATCAAGGCGAACTTCCGCGAGGGCCTTTCGGTTCTCGAGTACTTTATTTCTACGCACGGCGCCCGTAAGGGTCTTGCTGACACGGCGCTAAGAACCGCCGACTCCGGTTACTTGACGAGAAGGCTTGTCGACGTCTCTCAGGATGTCATCATCCGCGAGATCGACTGCGGCACCGAATCGGGAATCCCGGTTCCGGTACTCGACCCTGAAGATGAGGCAAACAAGAACGGCCTCATGGGAAGGGTAGTTCTTGAAACGGTTGTGCATCCCGAGAGCAAGGAAGTTATCCTTGCCAGGGGATCTGAAATAAGAAACCAGGATGTCTTTCGCCTGAAAGACGCGGGGGTCAAGCAGGTTATGGTACGTTCCGTACTTACCTGCGAAGCAAAACACGGCGTATGCCGCCAGTGCTATGGCTGGAGTTTGGCGAACGGGCGTCTTGTCGATATCGGCGAGGCCGTCGGTATCATCGCCGCCCAGTCCATCGGCGAGCCGGGCACGCAGCTTACCATGCGTACCTTCCATACCGGCGGTGTTGCGGGTGAGGATATCACGCACGGTCTACCGCGTGTAGTCGAGTTGTTCGAGGCACGTCGTCCGAAAGGCGAGGCCCAGATTGCCGAGATCGGCGGTATTGTTGAGATTAAAGAAACTGAAAAACTGAGAAAGATCATCGTCCAAGGCGGCGAAGGCAAGGAGCGCATATACCAGGTTTCGAGGCGCGCTCGTTTGAGGGTATCGAACGGCGATAAGGTCCAGGCCGGCGACCAGCTGACCGAAGGAAGCTTGAACCCGCACGACATCCTGCGAATCAGCGGTAGGGCGGTTGAACTCTACATGGTGGGCGAGGTCCAGGAGGTCTACAAGAGCCAGGGCGTTGATATCAACGATAAGCACATCGAAATAATCGTAAGACAGATGATGCGAAAGGTCACCGTTTCAGAGCCGGGTGACACCGATCTCTTGCCGGGCCAGCTTATCGACAGGCTTCAATTCGAGGATGAAAACGCGCGCGTGATCGCGGAGGGTGGCGAGCCGGCGACGGCGAAACAGACCTTGCTCGGTATTACTAAGGCGTCTCTTGCGACGGACAGCTTCCTGTCGGCGGCATCGTTCCAGGAAACCACGAGGGTTCTTACCGATGCGGCGATCGCCGGCAAGAGCGACCCGCTGCTCGGCTTGAAAGAGAACGTTATCCTCGGTAAACTCATCCCGGCTGCGACCGGCATGAGCAGGTACCGCTCGATCAGGGTTATGGCGATCGGCGAGGAGGAGGAACCATTCGTGGAGGTCGTGAAAGGCGAGGGTCCGGAGGACCTCTTCTTTAGCGAAGATACCGAGTCCTTCATGGAGGAAGGCCCGTCTCTTATAGGTACGGTTGAGATTGCTAGCGAAGTAACCTCTCCCGAGACTGAGGAAGAGCCGTATATCTCAGCAGATGTTGACAACGAGGAAGAAGACTGATATATTAATCTGCTGTGACCTGCAATCTCGTGCGAATTTAAATTAGTCAATCAACTGCACGGCATTAAAGCCGTGCAGTATGCTGAAATAGAGATAAAAATAGGGACAAATACAAAGAACAGAAGCAACATTAAGCTAGATTTTAAGAAGGAGTGTACAGTTTGCCGACGATTAGCCAGCTGGTAAAAAAGGGTAGAAAAGAAAAGCCGAGCAAAACGGCAACACCAGCGTTGCAAGGCGCTCCTCAGAGGAGAGGCGTCTGCACCCGTGTGTATACAACGACACCGAAAAAGCCGAATTCAGCTCTGCGGAAAGTCGCCAGGGTAAGGTTGACCAATGGAATGGAGGTCACGGCCTATATTCCGGGAATCGGACACAACCTGCAGGAGCACTCAATAGTTCTCGTTCGCGGTGGCCGTGTTAAAGATCTGCCGGGTGTCCGTTATAAAATAATCAGGGCTGCTCTGGATGCGGCCGGTGTATCGGATCGCAAACAATCTCGTTCCAAATATGGAGCAAAAGCAAGTAAGTAATAAGAACTTTTTTGGAGGATAGAAATGCCGAGAAAAGGACCAGTTACAAAGCGAGAAATATTGCCCGATCCGGTCTACAACAACAAGCTCGTTGCACAGCTGATGAACGCGATTCTGACAGCCGGCAAAAAGGGTGTTGCCGAGCAGGTTGTTTATGAGGCCTTTGATATTATCAGGGACAAGACGGGTTCCGACCCCGTTACGGTATATCGTAAGGCGATGGACAATATCAGGCCGGCGCTTGAAGTAAGACCCCGCAGGGTCGGCGGCGCCACGTATCAGGTTCCGGTTGAAGTTCCAGGGCCAAGGGCCACAACACTGGCGCTTCGCTGGTTAACAGGATATTCAAAGGCGCGTAAAGAGAAAAGAATGGCCGAGAGGTTGGCAGGCGAGATTATGGACGCCGCAAACAGTGTTGGTGCATCTATGAAGAAGAGGGAAGACCTTCAGAAGATGGCTGAGTCCAACCGTGCCTTCGCTCACTACCGCTGGTAGCGTTCGACCGGTAATTGCAGAGTACACTCTCGACGCTGAAGCACTCTGTTGTAGCAAGGTTGTATGAGTTTGTGTTTATCTAGGAAGGATTCAAAGGTTTATGTCGACAAGATTTCCACTTGAAAAAATAAGAAATATCGGGATTATGGCCCATATCGATGCTGGTAAGACAACGACTACCGAGCGGATACTTTACTATGCCGGTCGAACACATAAAATTGGTGAGGTTCATGAGGGCACGGCCGTTATGGACTGGATGGTTCAAGAGCAGGAGCGGGGTATTACAATTACCTCGGCCGCTACAACATGCTTATGGAACGACCATCGAATTAATATTATAGATACACCAGGGCACGTGGACTTTACTGTCGAGGTCGAACGCTCACTACGTGTACTCGACGGTGCGGTCGCCGTATTCTGCGCGGTCGGTGGCGTTGAGCCGCAGTCTGAGACGGTATGGCGCCAGGCGGACAAGTACCGTGTCCCGAGAATTGCGTATATCAATAAGATGGACAGGACGGGTGCGGATTTCTTTAACGCGATACAGATGATGAAGAGTCGCCTTTCCGCCAACCCGATCGCTCTGCAGCTTCCAATTGGAAGCGAAGATCAGTTTGCCGGAATTATCGACCTTGTCGACATGAAGGCCGTTTTTTATAAGGATGACCTCGGCACGCAGATTGAGGAGACCGCAATCCCGAAAGAATATATGGCCCAGTCCGAGGAGTACCGCCAGCATGTATTGGAGGCCGCCGCCGAATATGATGAGTCGCTTCTGGAGAAGTACCTTGATGGCGAAGAGCTGACGAAGGAAGAAATCATTGCCGGTATTCGTAAGGCAACGCTTGATGCCGCTATCACACCGGTTCTTTGCGGATCGTCCTTTAAGAACAAGGGCGTCCAGCCGCTACTCGATGCGATTAACGATTACTTGCCGTCTCCGCTTGACGTTCCTCCGGTTACCGGGACGCTTCCCGGCAAAGAGGATACGGTTGTCACGCGCGAGGCTTCAGATAGCGAGCCGTTTACGGCGCTTGCGTTTAAGATAATGGTCGACCCGTATGTCGGTAAGCTTACCTTCTTTAGGGTGTACTCCGGTGTGCTGAAAGCCGGCGACAGCGTAATGAACGCATCCACCGGTAAGACCGAGAGGATCGGCAGAATCTTACAGATGCACGCGAATCACCGTGAAGAGAAGAGCGAAGTCCGCACAGGTGATATCGTTGCCGGCGTTGGCCTGAAGCAAGTAACTACCGGAGATACGCTGTGCACTAAGGCTCACCCGATTATGCTCGAGTCAATGGTATTTCCGGAGCCGGTTATCTCTGTTGCCATCGAGCCCAAGACAAAGGTCGATCAGGAGAAGCTCTCAACTGCTCTTGCGAAACTTGCGGAAGAAGACCCGACGTTCAGGGTTAAAACCGATGAAGAGACGGGCCAGACCATCATAGCGGGCATGGGCGAGCTTCACCTCGAGATTATCGTCGACAGGTTAATGCGTGAGTTTAAAGTGCAGGCAAATGTCGGGCGTCCGCAGGTATCTTACCGCGAGACAATACGCAAAGCCGTTAAGAATGTACAGGGACGCTATATAAGGCAAACCGGTGGTCGCGGTCAGTTCGGACACGTCATTATCGACGTCGAGCCGAACCCGGCAAAGGGCTATGAGTTTGTCGATGCAGTTGTCGGCGGCAAGGTGCCGAGGGAATACATCCCGGCGGTTAATAAGGGAATGCAAGAGGCTATGACCGCCGGTATTATGGCGGGCTATCCTGTTGTTGATATTAAGGTAACGCTACATGATGGTTCATACCATCCGGTAGATTCGTCTGAGCTGGCATTTAAGATAGCCGGTTCAATGGCGATTAAAGATGCCATGAAGAAGGCAAGCCCGGCTTTACTGGAGCCGATTATGGCAGTCGAGGTTGTTGTTCCTGAAGAGTATATGGGCGATGTCATGGGAGATTTAAGCTCGCGCCGCGGCCATATCGTGGGCATGGAACCAAGAGCCAACACCCAGGTCATCAGGGCGAATGTACCGCTTTCCGAGATGTTCGGCTATGCGACCGACTTAAGGTCTAAGACGCAGGGTCGAGCAGTGTACACAATGCAGTTCAAGCAGTACCAGGAACTTCCGCCGAGCATCGCGGAGGAGATCATCAGCAAATCCCAGGGCGAGTGGTCGATCGCCGCTGGCAGTTAAAACAAATATGGTTTACTAATAAAAAACCTAAA
>PFFU01000216.1 GCA_002783345.1 Candidatus Aquicultor secundus | reverse complement strand
TTCAGAATGACATGCATAGAAAGTAGGATGTCGCGGTACTAGCTTATTTGCTAACGCGGACAATCCCCTGATGGCTGTATAGAAACAATGCAGGTGGTTGAAAATAGTTTGGGTCATGCATAGTTTGCTAGGCAACCCAAGTTTAACACTGCATCACATATTGGTATAATAAGCTGATAATAGAATAGAGTGACCGGGAGCCGCTTCGTGGCGGCTGAGAGGTGAAGGGTGAACTTCACGACCGTTTGAACCTGAAAAACGGTAAAACCGTTTCTGGGTAATGCCAGCGAAGGGAATTGGGCGAGATTTAAAAGCCGTGCCTTTTCTGGTATGGCTTTTGTTTTTTTGTCGCATTGCACTAACCAAAAGGAGGAATACAATGCAAGAAATGATTCAACGGGTCGCCGGCGATCTTCAAGCAATCCGGGATAAAAAACCGCTTATCCACCATATCACCAATTTCGTCGTGATGAACGAGACTGCGAACGCAACCCTCTGTATAGGTGCGCTGCCGGTTATGGCGCACGCTAAAGAAGAAGTTGAGGAAATGGTGGGTTTTGCCGGGGCGCTGGTCTTAAATATAGGCACGCTAACGCCCGAGCTTATCGATTCTATGATTATCGCTGGTAAAAAGGCTAACGAGCTGGGCGTTCCGATTGTTTTTGACCCGGTAGGGGCGGGCGCTACTAAGCTACGAACCGAGGCCAGTAACCGCATTATGGGTGAGCTTGAGATAGCCATAATCAGGGGTAACAGTGCTGAAATCGGAATTCTGGCGGGTGCCGGCGGAGAGATAAAGGGTGTTGAGGCGGTTGGAAAGAACGAGCAGATGGCCGAGGTCGCTCGCGAGTTCGCCGCCAGGCAAAACGCCGTCATAAGCGTAACGGGCGCACAGGACATTATTACCGACGGTGAGCGCATCGCACTCGTTGCAAACGGCGACCCCATGATGGCTACAGTAACAGGAACCGGTTGCATATCGACTACAATAACCGCCGCATTTGCCGCCGTCCAGGCGGACCGTTTTGTAGCGGCAACCGGCGCTCTGGTCGCGTACGGTATCGCAGGAGAGAAGGCGGCGCTTATATCGGGCCCACGGCCGGGAACGTTTCATGCATCTCTCTACGATACGATATACGCGCTTACGCCCGACGATGTTGTAAGGGGTGCTAAAGTTGAACTTGTCCAGACAATCGGCGCTGAAAAATAACCTTGGTCTATATATGGTCACGATAGAGACGCCCGGCAAGAGCCATTTCGATATCGCAAAAGCGGCGATAGATGGTGGGGCGTCGATTATCCAATATAGGGATAAATACGCATCGAGCCGCAAGCTTTTTGCGGACGCTTTTGAATTAAGAAGGCTCACCAGAGACGCCGGCGCCCTGTTGATTATTAACGACCGCGTCGACATCGCGCTTGCAGTTGAAGCGGACGGCGTGCACCTCGGCCAGGACGACCTTTCTCTTGGTGAGGCAAGGCGCATTGTTGGGGATATATATATCATCGGAATCTCGGCGACGTGTATCGACGAGGCGGTCGAGGCAGCCGAACAGGGCGCCGACTATATCGGGCTTGGACCGATATTTCCAACCCCGAGTAAAAACGACGCGGCGCCTCCTATGGGGTTAGATGGGCTTGTCGAGATTAGAGAAACGGTTGATGTCCCCATAGTTGCCATCGGCGGCATTACCATTGATAATATTGAAGAGGTTGTCCGGGCGGGTGCGGACGGGATAGCCGTTATATCTGCAGTGGCTTCTGCCCCCGATATGACTAGCGCCGCCCGTACGATTACTGATATGATACAAAACGCGCGCACGCAAGCTGGTGCCCGCTAGAGCGGCTGTAACGCAGTGGCTACGGTCGCAGCACAACCGCTCTATATTTTGGAAGGATTTAGGTTAAACTGTAATGTCAACGATTATTGAGAGATTAAAAAAAGGCCAATCGGTAGCCGAAATCGATGCCGTGGCCATCGAAGAGAATCTATCATCGGATGAGATAGTCGCGGGCATCCTTGACGGAACTATTGTAATCCCAAAAAACGTAAACAGACATAACTTGAGGGCGATGGGCGTTGGAAAGGGGTTGCGAACCAAAGTCAACGCGAACATCGGCACATCCGATGAGTATCCGTTAGTAGAGGAAGAACTCCATAAACTTGAAATCGCAGAGAAGGCCGGGGCGGATGCGGTGATGGATTTGAGCACCGGCGGCCCGCTTGTTGATATACGCACGCAGATACTGGCAAAGTCGGTACTACCCCTGGGGACCGTTCCGATTTATCAGGCGGCGGTCCTGGCAAAAGATTCTTATGGGAGCATAGTCGATATGACGCCCGATGATGTGTTCCGCGTAATCGAGACCCAGGCGAAAGAGGGCGTCGATTTTATGACGGTCCACGCAGGCATCACCTGGAAGACGCTTAACGCGCTGCAGCAGCAGGGAAGGGTGGCCGATATCGTAAGCCGTGGCGGTGCGTTTACGGTCGGTTGGATGATTCACAACGACAAGGAAAACCTCCTCTACGAGCAGTACGACAGGCTCTTAGAGATCGCCCGCAAGTACGACGTAACGCTTAGCTTGGGCGACGGATTAAGGCCGGGTTGTCTGGCCGATGCATCCGATCGCGCCCAGTTCCAGGAACTTCTCGTCCTGGGCGAGCTGGTTGACAGGGCCAGAAAAGCCGATGTCCAGGTTATGGTCGAAGGCCCGGGCCACATGCCGTTCGACCAGATAGCGGCGAATATGCGCCTTGAAAAAGAGATATGCAACGGTGCGCCGTTTTACGTCTTAGGCCCGCTTGTGACAGACGTCGCCCCGGGATACGATCATATAACAGCGGCAATAGGCGGCACCATGGCGGCAGTTTCAGGGGCCGATTTCCTCTGCTACGTAACGCCACGCGAGCACTTAGGGCTGCCGACGGCCCAGGACGTGCACGATGGCGTTATAGCCTCACGAATCGCAGCCCACGCCGCAGACATCGTTAAAGGGATAAAAGGCGCGGCCGAATGGGATCTCTCGATGGCAAAAGCACGAAAAGCCCTCGACTGGAATGAGCAGATACGCCTCTCTATAGACCCGGCAAAAGCCGAGGCAGCCCGCAACGAGCGCAAGATTAAAGACGTTGAAGGGTGCACCATGTGCGGCGATTTCTGCGCCATGAAAGTGGTGGCCCAGTACCTGGGAACAAAGGTTGAGTCGTGCTAGCTAGAAACCCTTCGTTCGGTTTTCTGTCATTCTGAAGGAGCAAATAGCAAACAGTGAACAGCGATTAGATGTCATTTTTATAGCAAACAGTGAACGGCGATTAGATGTCATTCTGAAGGAGCGATTAGCAAACAGTGAACAGCGATTAGTTGTCATTCTGAAGGAGC